>CAYNIU010000005.1:0-46503 GCA_964397365.1 uncultured Methylomarinum sp.
GCCGCGAATATCATAGGCTTTGAAACAGCTTAGTTTTTGCATGATGGTTTTGTAATGTCGAGGAGTACTCAATTTTTCAAGTTGAGTTAGACTATCTTAGTTGATGATTGTTTGTAGTTGTTTTATTCGCACCTATTATATTAAGGATGGTCATTATTCCGATACTACCGGAATCTTGCCAATTTTAGCTTGCCATATTTTAGGTGCGCTGTTGTGTATGGATTCTCCTTGATTATCAACAGCGACAGTGACGGGCATATCTTCGACGACAAATTCATGGATGGCTTCCATACCCAAATCTTCAAAAGCCAGTACCCGCGATTTGCGGATGGCTTTTGATACTAGATAAGCGGCGCCCCCTACCGCCATTAAGTAAACTGCTCGATGTTTTTTGATCGAAGCAATCGCTGTTGGACCGCGTTCTGCCTTACCAATCATGCCCAATAAGCCGGTTTTTTCCAGCAGGGCGTCAGTAAATTTATCCATTCGGGTTGCGGTCGTAGGTCCTGCTGGGCCAACCACTTCTTCGCCAATCGGGGCAACCGGACCGACGTAATAAATCAGTTTGTTGTTAAAATCTACAGTATCTGGTAAAGATTCGCCTCGTTCCAGCATATCCGTTATGCGTTTGTGAGCAGCGTCTCTGCCCGTTAGCAGGGTGCCGCTTAATAACAAGGTTTCACCCGGTTTCCAGTTGCCAATGTCGGTTTTTGTGAGGCTGTCCAGATTCACATGACGTACTGTTGAAGCAGCATTCCAGCTTATTTTTGGCCAGTCTTTGCTGTTGGGCGGTTGTAATTCTGCAGGACCTGAACCATCCAAAACAAAATGGGCGTGGCGAGTAGCGGCACAATTGGGTATCATGGCGACCGGCTTGTTGGCGGCATGGGTGGGATAATCCTTGATTTTGACATCCAGCACGGTAGTCAGACCACCCAGACCTTGGGCGCCAATTCCCAGAGCATTCACTTTTCCATATATTTCCAGGCGTAATTCTTCGATTGTATTATTGGGGCCACTGGTTTGCAGATCTTGAATATCAATAGGTTCCATGCAGGCCTGTTTTGCCAGCAGCATGGCTTTTTCTGCCGTGCCGCCAATGCCAATACCCAGAATACCGGGTGGGCACCAGCCGGCACCCATAGTCGGTACGGTTTTTAAAACCCAATCAACAATGTTGTCAGAAGGATTGAGCATAACGAATTTTGATTTGGCTTCAGAACCGCCGCCTTTGGCTGCGATTTCGACTTCCAGTTTATCACCCGGAACAACCTCCATGTGAATAACAGCGGGGGTATTGTCCCGGGTATTGGTACGTTTTCCGGCGGGGTCGGACAAAATTGAAGCGCGGAGAATATTATCAGGATTCTGATACGCTTGTCTGACGCCTTCATTAATCATATCGCTGACACTGATTTCAGTGTCCCATTGAAGATCCATGCCTATACGCAAAAAAACCGTGACGATGCCGGTATCCTGACAAATCGGGCGTTGCCCTTCAGCGCACATTCTGGAATTAACCAGAATTTGCGCCATGGCATCTTTAGCGGCTGGGTTTTGTTCTTTTTCATAGGCACTATGCATAGCCTGAATGAAATCAAGCGGATGATAATAGGAAATGTATTGCAAGCCATCAGCAATACTTTGAATAAAGTCATCTTGGCGGATAATGGTCATGTGAGTACCTGCTTGGTAAAGCAATCAGTCAACTAAATTGAGCTATTCATTTAAAACGGGACGGGGTTCCACCATGAAGGGTATGAAGTCAAAACCTTCATGTACGTCATCATGTCCTTCAATAGTGAGAAATAATCTTTCCCCGAGTCTATTTTTTCTCATCAGTCTCATTCCAAGTTAAGTAACCCGATACGATGTTGTTGGATAAAAGATTTCAATGCCTCATTATCAAACGGCCAGTCCAGATCCTGTCGGCTTTCTATGTGGTGTAACACGGGGATGCGAACGACATATTTGTTCAACCAATCCTGGTTTTCGGTAATCTCTTTTTTTTGATAATTAACCGGAGCATCGTATTGTTCCAGCAATTGTTCCGCCTGTTCACACAAATGGCATCCTTGAGTGCCAAATAAATAATATTCAGTCATTAGTGTTTGCTGATTTTATCCAGATAACCCAGTAAAAGAGCTGAAATAACCAGTGTTAGATGAATAACAACGTACCACAATAATTTGTCATTATCGGTTTGTTGGACATTCATGAAAATTTTTAATAAATGGATGGATGAAATAGCCACGATGGAGGCGGCAACTTTTATCTTTAACGAGCTATAGTCGTGTGTTCCCAGCCAGTCGAGTTTTTCATCACTACTGCTGAGATCCATCTGCGAGACAAAATTTTCATAACCGCTGAACATGACAATGACAATGAGGCTGCCTACTAAAGATAAATCTATTAGCGTCAGTAACGTTAGAATAAGTTCAGATTCTTCTATTTCCAGTATATGTGGAATAAAGGCATAAAGTTGCTGAAAAAATTTAACTGACAAGGCCAGTAGCGCCAGACTCATGCCAAAATAAACAGGTGCCATAATCCAGCGGCTGGTATACATGAGTCTTTCAAGTGATTGTTCTATAATTTGTTTTATGGGCATAAACAAACCTTAGTGATTTAAATGTGCTGCTAACCAGCGTTCTGCTACTTCTTCGGCCATATTTTTACGTGTTGCATAGCTCCTTAACTGCTCCTGAGTGATTTTGCCAACATTAAAATATTGTGACTGTGGATGCGAAAAATACCAACCGCTGACAGCAGCAGCCGGCAGCATGGCATAGCTTTCTGTTAATTCAATGGAGGTATTCGGAGTTACATTCAATAATTCAAACAGTTTGCTTTTTTCGGTATGATCAGGACAGGCTGGATAACCGGGAGCAGGACGAATGCCTTGATAGGATTCGTCAATCAGTTCTTTATTTTTCAATTGCTCATTTTTGGCGTAACCCCAATAGTCTTTTCTGACGATCTGGTGCATATATTCAGCAAACGCTTCCGCCAGTCGGTCGGCCAGCGCCTTGAGCATGATGGCGTTATAGTCGTCATGATCCTGTTCGAATTGCGCTAATTTTGTTTCAATACCGATGCCGGTTGTGACTGCAAAACCGCCGATATAATCAGCCTTGCCGCTGTCAACCGGAGCGATAAAATCTGACAGGCAATAATTCGGACGTCCCGGCGCTTTGATATTTTGTTGGCGCAGATGATGCAAGACTTCTAATTGTTTCGTGCGGCTGTCATCAGTATACAGGATGATGTCATCATCAATACTGTTAGCCGGAAAAAAACCGACAACCGCTTTAGCTTCCAACCATTGCTCATTAATGATTTGGCGGAGCATTTCCTGCGCATCGGCAAAAAGTTTTCGGGCTTCATGGCCGACGACTTTATCATCCAGTATTTTTGGGTAACTCCCGGCCAATTCCCAGGTTTGAAAAAATGGCGACCAGTCAATATACCAGACCAATGTTTCGAGGGGAAAGCGGTCAATGACTTTTGTACCCAGAAAAGAAGGCTTAACGGGGAGATAATCACTGTAATCAAATTTGTTTTCCCGGGCTTTTTCCAGTGTGTGTTGGGAGGTTTTGGCTTTGCGACCTTTATGCCGGTCTCTTACTTGTGTGTATTCGGCTTTGATTTTGCGAATATAATCGATTTGTGAATCTTCACTTAATAGTGAACTGACGACGCCGACACTGCGAGATGCGTCGGTGACATAAACCGTTGCTCCATGATAATTGGGTTCAATTTTTACCGCAGTATGAGCGCGGGATGTTGTTGCTCCGCCGATCAATAACGGGATTTTGAAGCCCTGGCGCTCCATTTCCTTGGCCATGTGCACCATTTCATCCAGTGATGGGGTAATCAGGCCGCTCAAGCCGATGGCATCAACACCTTTTTCGCGGGCGGTTTTCAGAATGGTTTCGGCGGGTACCATAACCCCTAAATCTATCACTTCGTAGTTGTTACATTGTAATACCACGCCAACGATATTTTTACCAATGTCGTGAACATCGCCTTTTACCGTTGCCATTAATATTTTGCCATTGGTTTGCAGGTCGCTGTCTTTTTCATTTTCCATAAACGGCATCAAATAGGCTACGGCTTTTTTCATGACCCGTGCTGATTTGACAACCTGTGGTAAAAACATTTTACCGGCGCCGAACAGGTCTCCGACTACGTTCATGCCGTCCATGAGAGGGCCTTCAATGACAAGGAGTGATTTTTCAACTTCTTGCCTGGCCAGCTCAGTATCTTCTTCAATATAGCTATCTATACCTTTTACCAAAGCATGTTCCAGGCGTTTGCTGACTGGCCAGCTGCGCCATTCCAGATCTTCCTGTTTGCCGGCGCTACTGCCGTCGCCCCGATATTTTTCGGCAATATCCAGCAGTTTCTCTGTGGCCTCTGGATGGCGGTTTAAAACCACATCCTCAACAGTATTGCGCAATTGGTCGGGAATGTCGGCATAAATGGCTAATTGTCCGGCGTTGACGATACCCATATCCATGCCGGCATTGACTGCATGGTACAAGAATACCGCATGAATGGCTTCACGTACCGGGTTATTACCGCGGAACGAGAAAGAGACGTTGGATACGCCGCCGGATACCAGGGCATGCGGCAGGGTGCGTTTGATTTCTCGGGTTGCCTCGATGAAATCCACACCGTAGTTGTTATGTTCTTCGATGCCGGTAGCTATGGCAAAGATATTAGGGTCAAAAATAATATCCTCAGGGGGAAAGCCAATCTGCTCAGTGAGGATTTTATAGGCGCGTTGACAAATTTCGACTTTGCGCTCGAAAGTATCCGCCTGACCTTTTTCATCAAATGCCATAATGATTGCTGCCGCTCCGTAACGGCGAATCAGCTTAGCCTGATGGATAAAATTTTCTTCGCCTTCCTTGATGGAAATGGAGTTGACTATGCCTTTGCCTTGTATACATTTCAGTCCGGCTTCCAGAATATCCCATTTGGAAGAATCCAGCATGATTGGGACTTTGGCAATATCTGGCTCAGCAGCGATCAGATTCAAAAAACGCACCATTGCGGCTTGAGAATCAAGCATGCCTTCATCCATGTTGATATCGATAATCTGAGCGCCGTTTTCCACCTGTTGTTTGGCGACATCCAGAGCGGTTTCATAATCTTCTTCAACAATCAGTCGTTTAAAGCGTATTGAACCGGTGACATTGGTTCGTTCGCCCACATTAACAAAAAGTGTGTCTTTGGTAATATTCAGGGGTTCCAGGCCGGCCAGGCGGCATTGTTTTTCCAGATTGGGCACTTTTCTGGGAGGGTATTTTTGTACTTCCTCAATAATCGCTCTGATATGCTCGGGGGAGGTGCCACAGCAACCGCCGATTATATTGATATAACCGCTAGTCGCCCAGTCAGCCAGTTCTTTAGCCATGTCTTCCGGGCTTTCATCGTATTCGCCAAATTCGTTGGGCAATCCGGCATTTGGATGTGCCGATACATGAGTATCGGCAATGGTTGATAATTCCTCGATGTATTGACGTAATTCCCGAGCGCCCAAGGCGCAATTAAAGCCAATGGAAATGGGTTCGACATGACTCAGCGATGTCCAGAATGCTGCGGCAGTTTGTCCTGACAAGGTTCTGCCTGAAGCATCGGTAATAGTGCCGGATATCATGACCGGCAATTTGTAACCAATTTCTTCAAAATGCTGTTCGACGGCAAAGATAGCGGCTTTAGCATTCAGCGTGTCAAATACCGTTTCTATCAGAATAATATCGGTGCCGCCATCAATAAGGCCTTTTACAGCTTCACTGTAAGCTTCCACCAGGTCATCGAAAGTAATGTTTCTGAAGCCGGGGTCATTGACATCCGGGGACATGGATGCGGTGCGATTGGTTGGCCCTAAGACACCGGCAACAAAACGGGGTTTATCCGGGGTAATAGCGGTGACTTCTTCGGCAGCCTGTTTGGCCAGACGGGCAGATTCGAGATTGATTTCATAAGCCAGCGACTCCATTTTGTAGTCGGCCATAGCAATACGTGTTGCATTGAAAGTATTGGTTTCGATGATATCGGATCCTGCATCCAGATAAGCCCGATGTATCGCTTTGATAATATCGGCTTGCGTTAATGATAATAAATCATTATTCCCTTTGAGGTCGCAGTCCCAGTTGGTAAAACGTTCGCCCCGATAATCATTTTCTTCCAGTCGATAACTTTGTATCATCGTTCCCATTGCTCCATCAAGGAACAGAATTCGATGCGATAATTGCTGTTTTAATAATTCAAGATTATTCATAAGAGTTTAAAGGTTTGGAAGCCGGTTTGATCCAATAGTGGTGATATTCATCAGCTGTGTGTTAGCCGTTGTTCTGATTCTAATAAGGATATATTATAAAAAAACTAAATAGCTAAAACAGGAGATAACAATGTCAAAACCAGGGTTGCTGCATGTGATAAAAAGTGTCGTTGCTGCAGCTATTGGTGTGCAAAGCAACAAAAACCGGAAAGTGGACTTTGAACAAGGGTCGTTGTCCAGTTATATTGTCGTTGGTTTGATTGTAGTTGTATTGTTTATATCGTCACTGGTCTTTATTGTATCAATAGTGACAGGGTGAAGAAACGTGTTGTTATTCACGTTTTAATATGTTCGCAAGCTTTGTGCGGCATGGTTGAGAATTCCTGACAAAGCAAAAAGCCCGGGGCAGGCCGGGCTTTTTAATCAAAACAAGAGTGCTTAATCTGAAGTTTTAAAGCTGTCTTTGATGCTGATAAACATTTCTTTAATGCCGCCAAACAGATTTGCCGCATTCAATGCCTCATTCAAAATGAATTTGGTTCGGATAAACGCTACGGCTATAAATCCTGCAAATGGTGGCAGAATTTCATAAAGAACATTTAAAAATACACCGCCTGAACCTTGTTCGTTTGTATTGCGGTCACCAATGCTGGTTAAAGCGCGGTCGTATTCAGCGCCGACATCTTCACCTTGGTAGGTGTCAATAATAACGATATTGAGTTGAACAAAAAGCCATTGGACTGCAAAAAAAACAGCAACGCATCCGGCCACCCAAAATAAGCCTTGAGGTTTTTTTACTTTTAATACAGCCTGATAAACCCAGATTGCTGTAAGAACCATAATTATGCCACCGATCATTTTATATCTTCCTCTTCATTGTTTTTATAATGTGTTTTTAACGCAATTTCTTTAGCATCAATCCAGTAATGGTTTAGATTGTCGCAGTAATTGAACTAAACTGCGGGAGTCTAATAGTTACAGGATAACAGTTGCTTATACTACTCATATTCAGATGAGATGGCAATTTATAGTCTGGAAGGTTTGTTATTCGGTGTATGAATTAGGGTATGTGTTTGCCGAAATTTTTATTGTTTTGAATGGCTATTGGAAAGTATTTGTCAGGGATGCTGTTTGTGATCCAAATCACTGTAAAGCCTTAGTGTATATAAGCTGTAGGCTTATTTAAATGCTAAGAGAGTTATTTGTTTTATTGCCGGTGTGCAAATTTAAAACTGACGAATTACTTGACTTTATACTGATCCAAAGTAACATATGAACTTCGGATGCCAGTATATTGGTACATTTATTTACAACAACTTATAAAGGTAGGACACTCATGGGAGCGATCTTAGACTTAACAGAACTGTTAAAAGAGCCAGCAGGTATGATTGGAGCGGTTGTGATTATCGCAGCAGGATATTTTTTCGTAAAATGGGTTTTCGCTGAGCCAAAAGACGACGAATAAGCTGAATATAGCTATTATAGCTTTTTAAAGGCTGTTACTGATGTTATCAGTAACAGCCTTTTTTATTTGTATGGCTATGGGACTTGTCGATATAAATACCTTATAATTTGTACTTTTTTTGTTTATAACTGTGCGCTTCCTGGCGATAAAAATGTACAAACTTCTTTTCAATAAAATAAACCATCTCTATCAACAAAAGGTTCCGGCAACCGGTATCGGCTTGTTTCGGATGCTTTTTGGTCTGGTCACATTGCAGGAAACACTTTTCCTTCTTTATTTTAATCATCTGATTTTCGATCCGATTCCTTATCTGGATGTCGAATTTCCGATGATTTATTTTTTTATTTGCATCTGGATCCTTGTTGCTTTGTTTGTAACTCTGGGATATCGCAGTCAGCAGTCGATTATTGCCAATTATATTTTCTGGATAGTTTTTGTTAATTTTACGCCAATGCAGCGTGATTTCGACGGCGGATTTGATTTGTTTATGATCGGGGCAAATTTTTTTCTGATATTTATGCCCGTTGACAAAGCCTTTGCCGTGGATCAATTAAGGAAAAAACTGGCGAAACCGTTTGTTCATTATTCTGCATATAAGCAAGAGCAGGTCAGTATTCTGGCTTATTATCTGCCGGTTACCATCTGTTTGGGGTTTTTGTATTTTGATTCTGCAATACATAAAATGTTTGCCGAACATTGGCGTAATGGCTTGGGAGCTTGGCTACCGTCTTCCATGCCTTATTATGTGTCAGCGCTGGATATGTCCTGGTTGCTGAATAATGAAATATTACAGAAAACCATTGGCTACACCATTATTGTATTTCAGTTTACTTTTATATTTCTGTTTCATAACAGACGTTTAAGGCCAGTTTATTGGGTAGTAGGGGTCGGTTTGCATGCGGGAATTACACTGACATTCAATATTTATCCGTTCGGAATGGGAATGCTGATTTTCTATGTACTGGTTGCGCCTTTTTCATGGTATCGCTTGTGCGCTAAGTTGTTGACAGCGAAGCAGAGCTCATTAACTGTTTTTTATGATGAGAACTGTCCTTTATGCAACCGTACGGTATTAATACTTAATCATTTTGATATTTTCTCATGCATTGATTTTAAAGGCGCACAAGCCCATGCAATGCATTATCCTGCTTTGAAGCACATTAATGATAAACAATTGCTAACAGATTTATATGCATTGGACAAACAGGGTCGTATCTACTCAGGTGTCGATACTTATGCACAAATTCTGATTAAAATGCGCTATAGCATATTGCTGGGCTGGATATTAAGAGTACCAGGTATTTATACGCTGGCCAAGCGCTATTATCGTCGGATCGCTGATTCAAGAGTTCGACTGAAATGCGATGAAAGCTGTATTTATGAGACAGATTCGTTTAAACCCACGCTCTATGATCAATATTTTTGTGCAACGGATAAAAAAATCATTAAACGCTATAGCCACAGGCTGACAAAAGTATTGATGCTGTTATTTTTATTGCAGCTTAACAGCAGTATTCATTACGGTATTCTTTATCGGTTTGATGTCAATACAGGTAAGTCGCCGGTGACACATGTGCTTGCAAATGCCAGCAATGCGCTCATCATGATGTCCCAGACATTTCTGGGTATTACCCCGCACGCACTTTATTTGCATGATCATTTTGAAGGCTATAACCGATTGATTGCCTTGGTTTATCTGGATAAGTCAGGGCGGGAGAAATGGTTGCCGTTTGTAGATGAGCAGGGGCGATTGTTGGCGCCTAACTGGGGACGTGTGCATTCCATGTGGGCTAATATTGCTGTGACCCCTAAGATAGATGATTTGCGACTACGAAAATTTATTATGAAGGTCACGGCGTTTTGGGGGATCAAGTCAGGACTGAACCTTGATAAAACCACTTTTCTGATTAAACTGAAAAAAATTGATGCGCCGTTTACATGGCGGAAAGATTTATTGCATGATAATCTGTCTGGAAGATGGATAACTATTGGAGCAGCAAATTGGCAAGGAAAAAATATAAACATCAAACTGCCTGAGGATATAAATATTTTATAAAAATACTGTTGATTTGCCTAATTAGCCATGATATAAATTACCCGTGCTTAACTAGTACAAAAATAAATATAAAAACCTTTATTGGAGGATGTTATGAAAAAAGTATTATCTCTGTTAGCTATGACTTTAATGATTGTTGGTTTGACTGGTTGCATGGATAACCCTGACGGTTCTAAACAAAAAGTTTCAAGCTCTACTTCTTCTATTCAGCTTTAAGTTAAGCAATAGATCAAAAAAAAGGCCTGCTTTATGTAAAAGTAGGCCTTTTTTTTGTCCAAAATCCGGTATACAGGGGGGGGGGATAATGGATGTAGAAATATAGAGATTGTAGAGAACAAATACTTGACCATGAGTGTTTACAGGCGATACGTTGGCTTCCCTCGATCCTGCTGATAAGTGCTGATATTTCATGATGGATGGTTATGGTGTTTACGAATCTTCCTCGTCGTCATCTTCTTCTGTCTCTTCTTCCTTAGCTTGTAATGAAAGATCATTTAGACTTGTAGATTTTTCCGCTGTAGCAGAGCCTTTGCCTTCGCTCAGATTTATTTTAAGTTTCAGGTTGTTCGGCGAATCTGAATTGCGCAATGCTTCTTCAAGGGAAATCTTGCCAGCTTTATAGAGTTTCAATAAATGACTGTCGAAAGTCTGCATGCCAATATTTTCTGATTTTTCCATGGCTTCCTTGATAGCATGGATTTCACCTTTATGTATCAGGTCGCTGACCAATTGAGTGCCTAATAAGATTTCGATAGCGGCGGTTCTTTTACCATCTATTGTCGGAATCAGTCTCTGTGATACAAAAGCCTGTAAATTCAAGGATAAATCCAGCAGTAACTGACCCCGACGTTCTTCTGGAAAAAAATTGATTATTCTGTCCAGTGCTTGATTAGCGTTGTTGGCATGTAATGTGGACAGGCACAGGTGACCGGTTTCGGCAAATGCCAGAGCATGTTCCATGGTTTCCTGACTGCGAATTTCACCAATTAAAATAACATCTGGCGCTTGTCTTAAAGTATTTTTTAAGGCATCTTCATACGTCAGGGTGTCAACACCGACTTCACGTTGGTTGACCAGGCATTTTTTATGAGGATGAACATATTCAATAGGATCTTCGATGGTAATAATATGTCCTGATGAGTTGCTGTTACGGTGATCAAGCAGTGCCGCCAGGGAAGTCGATTTTCCTGAACCGGTGCCGCCGACAAATAAAATCAGACCGCGTTTTTCCATGATTTTATCTTTCAGGATTGATGGCAGACCGAGGTCATCGGCGTTAGGAATGTCTACCTTGATGTTACGTATAACCAGAGCATGGTTATTTCGTTGTTTGAAAATATTGATTCTGAACCGGCCTATTCCGGGTTCTGAAATAGCCAGATTCATTTCCGGAATTTGTTCAAACTGTTCACGCTGTTCGTCGTCCATGATGCTGTCGGCAATTTCCTTGAGCCGTTCTTTTGTCAGTATGATGGCTTCCAGTGGTTTCAGGGCGCCCTGAAATTTTGCCGCAGGCGGGGCGCCGACAGTCAAATACAGATCGGAACCGTCTTTATGTACCAGTATTTTCAGATAGTCTTTAAATTCCATAATAGATGCCGTTTTTGTTATAGGTGTTTTTAAAGTCTAGTTAAAAATGCAACAAGTTAAAGCCGAAACAGCCATTAAACAGGTATAATCGCAGGATTTTTGAAACTAAAACCAGTTTGCAGATTAATTATCTTTTAACATTATGAATAAACAAAGAAAAGCTGTGTCATTGATTTCCGGTGGGCTGGATTCAATGCTGGCAACCAAAGCGGTGTTGGAACAAGGTGTGCATGTCGAAGGAATTAATTTTTTTACCGGTTTTTGTGTGGAAGGCCATACTCATGCTATCCGGAAAAAGGATAAGGCCAAGCCTAAACGGAATAATTCACTTTGGGTTGCGGAACAGCTGGGTATCAAACTACATATTGTTGATATTATCGAAGAATACAAGGATGTGCTGATTAATCCCAAACACGGCTATGGCGCAAATCTTAATCCTTGTCTGGATTGTAAAATATTTATGGTGAATAAAGCCAAACAATGGATACAGGAAAAGGATTTTGATTTTATTATTACCGGCGAGGTTATGGGCCAAAGACCTATGTCACAACGGCGCGAGACCATGCCGGTTATTGCCAGTGAGTCAGGAGCCGATGACTTATTGCTAAGACCTTTATGTGCCAAGAATTTACCGGCGACCTTACCGGAAAGAGAAGGCTGGGTCGATAGGGGAAAATTGTATGATTTCAGTGGACGTTCGCGTAAACCGCAAATGGCATTGGCAAAACAATATGGCTTTGATGATTATGCCCAACCAGCTGGTGGCTGTTGTTTTCTGACGGATGAAAGTTATTCATTAAAACTGGTAGATTTATGGAAAGCACGCGGCGAAAAAGATTATGATCTGGATGATGTAATGCTGCTTAAAGTGGGCCGACATATTCGGCCAAAACAAAACTTTAAAGTTATTGTGGCCAGAGAGGATGGTGAAGCGCGTTTTATGCAAGGTTATAAAAAAGAATTTATTAATATGAACTGCGCCAGTCATCGAGGGCCATTGGTGTTGATTGATGGTTCTCCGTCGGAAGATGATTTAAAACTGGCTGGGCAAATTACTGCCCGTTATGGACAGGGACGGGATACAGAAACAGTGGAAATTGCCATCAGAGAACAAGGTAGGGAAGAAAGAATCATTCAGGTTAGGCCATTTAAGGCTGATGAAATTCCTCAGGAGTGGTTTGTATGAGTCAGGAAACTTTGGATGCCCGGCGATTATTATGTCCGTTGCCGGTTATTCGTACTCAGGATAAAGTAAAAAAGCTGAATAGCGGCGATATATTGACCGTTTATTGTACCGACCCCGGGGTGATGCAGGATATTCCAGCCTGGTGCCGTATTAATGGACACCAGGTAATGAAAACTCATTCTGAGGATGGAGAATATATCATTGTTTTAGAGGTCGGTTGATATGGTTGAAGTCTATGACGCTGACCGGCTGGCCAGGCAAAAGGCTAAAGTGACCTATGTCGGGGCGGCCGTTAATATATTTTTAACGGTCATTAAAATTGCTATGGGCATTCTCGGACAATCAGCGGCGCTGATTGCCGATGGCATTCACTCTTTGTCTGATTTATTGAGCGATCTGTTTGTTATTGTCGCTATAAAGTTGGGTAGCCGTGAAGCTGATTATGATCATCCCTATGGGCATCGTCGTTTTGAAACTATGGCTACGGTATTGTTGGGAATGGGCTTGATAATCATTGCCGGTGGTATTGTTTGGGATGTCACTGAGCGGATGATGCATCCCGAAGAATTGTTGATCCCGAATAAGGATACAATGGCTATCGCTTTGATTTCTATTCTGACGAATGAGTGGTTGTACCAATATACCAAAAGAGTTGCCCAAGAAACCCGATCGAAATTATTGTTGGCCAATGCCTGGCATCATCGTAGCGATGCCATTTCATCCATTGTTGTATTATTGGGTATTGTCGCCGTATTGGCCGGGTTCCATTTTGCCGATGCCATAGCGGCTGTGATAGTTGCCTTGATGGTGGCAAAAATAGGCTTGAACCTGGTTGTGGAGAGTATTAATGAGCTGGTCGATACTTCTTTACCTGAAAGGATAGTCAAAGACATCAGGCGGACAATAAAAACGACCCGTGGTGTCCGGGGTATTCATTTGTTGCGTACCCGGCAAATGGGAGAAGACGCTTATATTGATGCGCATATCGTAGTTGATCCGCGTATTACAGTATCAGAAGGCCATTTGATAGCCGATATTGTCAGAGATAAATTGAAAAGTGAATTTGATGATATTGTTGATGTTTTGGTGCATATTGACCCCGAGGATGATGAATTTAAAGAAAGTGGCAGTGAAATTTTAACCCGCCGGGAAATGGAAGCCTTTTTTTCGGAATATTTAGGGGAGTTGTCTCAATATATAGATGATTTTAGAATTCATTATCTGGATGGACAGCTTGAAGTTGAAGTCATGTTGCCTCATTTAATGTTAAGCGAACAACATAAAGTTGAAAAGATCAAACAACACTGCTCTTTACTTGAAAAGAAGGTCGACAGGATTAGTAAAATTAGTGTGTTTTTTAAGGCTTGAAACAAAAATAGAAGTATAAACAGGATTTGATATGGCCGTTGGAAAATGTGAGTTTCCCGAAATGTATGCAGTTGACGGTATTTTATTGGGAACCGCTAATGCCGGAATTAAACAAACTGAGCACGATGATGTGCTGGTGATACAAATGGCTGAAGATGGAGCTTGCGCTGCTGTGTTTACGCAGAATGCATTTTGTGCGGCGCCTGTTTATGTCGCCAGAGATCACCTATCACAAAAGCCTCGATGGTTGTTGATCAACTCCGGTAACGCCAATGCGGGTACTGGCCAACAGGGTATGCGCGATGCCTTGTCCAGTTGTGTGCATCTTGCCGCTATTGTAGCAGCTCAAAAACAACAGGTTATGCCGTTTTCTACCGGGGTGATTGGTGAAAACCTGCCTATGGAAAAACTGATTTCGGCATTGCCGGTGGCGGTCAATAATCTTGCGGCTTCAAATTGGGATAAAGCCGCCCGGGCTATTATGACTACCGACACGGTTGCCAAAGGGGCATCAAAAATTATAGAAATTGATGGACATCCGGTAACGATTACCGGCATTTCCAAAGGCGCCGGGATGATTCAGCCCAATATGGCCACTATGCTGAGCTTTGTTGCGACTGATGCGAAAATTAGTCAGCCTTTATTGCAGCAATGTTTGTCCATGGCCGCTGAGCAATCGTTTAATCGCATTACGGTTGATGGTGATACATCGACTAATGATGCGTGTGTGCTGTTAGCCAGTGGCTGTTCTGAAGCGCCGGAAATTACAGCAGATAGCGAACGCTATGCAACTTTTGCAATGGCTGTTCAGGAGATTTGCAAGCAACTGGCGGAGGCCATTATCAGGGATGGTGAAGGCGCTACCAAGTTGATTCGGATTCTCGTTGAACGGGCGGAAAACGATGAAGAAGCTTTGATAGTTGCCAAAACGATTGCTCATTCCCCGCTGGTGAAAACTGCATTTTTTGCCAGCGATCCCAATTGGGGAAGAATTCTTGCCGCTGTAGGACGTGCCGGCGTCGTGAATATGCAGTTGGAAAAAGTGCAAATTTATCTGGGTGATGTCTGTATCGTGGAAAATGGCGGTCGTGCGGGAAGCTATACTGAAGAAGCAGGACAGAAGGTTATGAATGCTGAAGAAATCACTGTTCGTGTTGTGCTGGCGCGAGGACAAGCTCGTCAGGAGATATTGACCTGCGATTTATCCTATGATTATGTCAGAATCAATGCTGAGTATCGGACTTAGCTGCGTGACTGGGGATAAAAAACCATTGCATGTCGCTGTCGGCGTCATTAATAACTCCAAAGGCCAGATTCTGCTATCAAAGCGTAGTGATGACGTCCACCAAGGTGGGCTATGGGAGTTTCCCGGTGGGAAGCTTGAACCGGGTGAATCTGTTCAACAGGCATTACAGCGAGAGCTTGAAGAAGAATTGGGTATACAAGTGAATAACGCCATACCGTTGATTAAAATCTGTCATCAATATACTGACCTCACGGTGTTGCTTGATGTTTGGCGAGTGACCGAATTCTCAGGCAAAGTCAGTGGTCGTGAAGGGCAAACTATAAAATGGGTTGGTGGACAACATTTATCGGCGTATGATTTCCCCGCTGCTAATTTACCGATTATTAAGGCCGCGACATTGCCGCCCCATTACGCTATTCTGGAAGGGTGTGATGAGGCGCAGGTTATCTTTAATTTGAATAATATTTTGGCACAAGGCATAAAGCTGATACAGGTGCGATTGAAATTACTGAGGAGACAGGTTTCGGAAGAATTGCTGAAGACAATCATTGCCAAATGTGAAAAACAAAAGGTTGTTGTACTTATTAATTCGGCATTAAAGCATTTTAATCATGAGGACGGGGTGGGGATACACTTAAGCAGTAACGATTTGTTGCAAATCCAAAGCCGCCCGGAAGGTTACCAATGGGTCGCCGCCTCATGCCATAATCTTCAGGAACTAAAATTAGCTGAAAAAACAGGGGTAGATTTTGTGGTGTTGGCCCCCGTGCAAAAAACTGACAGTCATCCGGGGATTCCCCCAATGGGGTGGCAAAAATTCACCGAGTTAACATTACAAAGCAGCATACCTGTTTATGCCTTGGGCGGGTTGCAGCAAAAAGATCTTAATCGGGCTAATTATGCCGGCGCTCAAGGAATAGCGGGTATCAGCGCCTTTGTTGAATCTATGGGTATTGATTCTTAAGCTGTTTCCCCTGCTATTACTTGTTGCTGCTCAAAATTCGGGTATTGGAATGTCTGCTAAAGGGACTGGCGACAAAATACCGTTCTAAGAATTGGACATAACAATGGTGTGGTATTTATACTTGGAGCAATGACTGAAGTTGTTAGCCAAACATAAAATGACCATGAACGCCCGATTTCATATTCTAATCATTGACGATATTGCTGAAAATATTCAGGTTGCCATGAATATTCTTCGGGAAGAAAATTATGACTTTTCTTTTGCAACGAATGGCAAGGAAGGTTTGCAACTGTTGCGACATAAAAACAACCCGGTTGATCTAATTTTATTAGATATCATGATGCCTGGGATTGATGGCTATCAGGTTTGTCAGCAACTGAGAGCAAACCCTGAAACCACCGATGTTCCGGTTGTTTTTTTGACTGCACGAGCCGATGTAGATGCTATTAGTAAAGGTTTTGCCGTGGGTGCTGTTGATTATATTATTAAGCCGTTCCAGGCCGATGAACTATTGGCGCGGGTAAAAAATCATTTACAACTTTATCATGCCAGAAAACTATTGCAGGAACACAATATTGCTCTGGAAAGTAAATTGAAATTTGAGCATAAACGTTTACTGACCGAGCTGGAAGAAAACCAGAAGGAAATGATCTGGGTGTTAACCGAGCTGATGGAAGCAACGTCTGATGAAACGGGCAAACATATCCGGCGGGTTGCGGAAATATCTGCATTATTGGCAAAACATCATCCAGCTGTGAGCGCCGAAGACAGGGATATTCTGTTTTTTGCTTCACCTATGCATGATATTGGCAAATTGACTGTGCCTCATGATGTTTTGCATAAGGAAGGCCGTTATACAGAGGAAGAGTTTAAAATTATGCAGGAACATACAACTAATGCTTGGAGGTTGTTGTGTTATTCTGAGCGGCGACTGCTTAAAGCGGCGGCAATTATTGCCCATGAGCATCATGAAAAATGGAATGGAACGGGATATCCCAGAGGGTTAAAAAAAACCAAAATCCATATTTACGGACGGATTGTGGCGTTGGCCGATGTTTTAGATGCTCTGACCCATAAACGATGTTATAAAGAGTCATGGTCTTTTGATAGGGCTGTCGAGTATATTCGCGATCATCGTGGAAGCCAGTTTGACCCGGAATTGGTTGATATCTTTATGGAACATCTTGATGAGTTTATTGCCATCGTCCAGATACGATAGTTGTTTAGTGAACAAGGCATTGGCATCTTGCGGGATTGGCGGTTTTATCTTGTTTTTCACTATTTCTGTTTGCTGGGCTAATCAATCTGAATTCATCAAGCTCAATGACAGACAACAAACGTGGCTAAAAAATCATCCTCTTGTGACCATAGGTGGCAGTCCTGACTGGACCCCTTTTAATTTTGTGGATAAAAAAGGGCAATACAGTGGTATTGCCAATGATTACCTGCAACTGATCAGTCAAAAAACCGGCTTGAAATTTAAGATTATTATTGATCAGTGGAGCCATAATCTGGAAAAAATCCATAAACAAAAAATTGATGTTCTACCGGCCGTTTATTACACTGAAGAGCGCGATCAGTATCTGATTTTTTCCAAGCCCTATTTTGATGTGCTGGACTATTTTTTTGTCCGCAATGATTTACAGGTCAAAACCTTTGCTGATCTTGACGGTTTGCGCGTTGCAATTCCAAAAGGTTATGCACATATTAAACTGATAGAGAAGTACTTTCCCAAAATTGATATTGTCACCGTGGATACGTTTGGCGATACCATTGATGCCGTATTGGAAAAACGCGCCGATCTGTTATATGACACTTATGGTGCATTGATATACACACTGGAAAAGGAAGGTATCAACACAATTGTGCCGTTCAAATCTTCCCGTGATATTGTTGGAACCAATCCTATCCATATGGTGACCCGGAAAGATGCGCCAGTGCTTGCGTCAATAATTGAAAAGGGTCTGGAGGCTATTAGCGCTACAGAAAAAAGGGTTATCTATCAAAAATGGCTGGGTATTAATCCAAGACCCCATAATTTTCTCGATATGCTCAATCCTGAGCAGAAAACCTGGCTGAAAAATCATTCACATCTTTATTTTGCCGGACTACAGAGTCGCTTGCCCTATGAGCATTTTAATAGACAAGGGGAGCATATTGGTATTGTAGCGGATTTTTTGCAGGGTATACAGCAAAAACTGGCAGTCAAAATAGAGCCAATACCATATCAGACACAGGAGCAATTGGCGGATTTAATGACTCATGGAAGGGTTCATATATTGGCGGCTAGTAAAACAGGTCATTTACAAGCGGGTTTTCTTTTGACCCGGCCTTTTGTTGCCGGGCCTATCGTTATTGTGATGAGGAATAACGAAAATTATGTGGAAAGTCTTGAAGAAATAAGGAATAGAAAACTGGCTGTTATCAAGGATTATGGCTACCTGGAGGCCATTGAAAAAAACCATCCCGAAATTGTTTTCAACCATATGAACAGTATAGAAGAAGGCTTGACTGCTGTATCTATTGGCAAGGTTGATGCGGTGTTGATGACATTGGCTCAGGCAGGATATTACATTGCCAAATTAGGGATTAACAATATCAGGATTGTGGGGAAAAGCGGATATGATGCGGAACTGGTTTTTGCCATTCACAAAGATTTGGCGCCATTGCGGACAATTATTGATCAGGTTTTGCAAGGAATGAGTCAAACTGAAAAAAGACAAATTTTTACCCGTTGGGGGAAACCCCAATATGCTGAAAGAACCAATTATGGCGCTATTGTCAAAATAGGTCTGTTATTTTTGCTGATTCTGCTGATTATTTTGTATTGGCTCAGAAAGTTATCGGCAGAAATCAATCGGCGCAAAATGCTGGAAGCACAATTAATTGCCGCCAAGGAAAATGCCGAGACCGCTAATCGTAGCAAATCTATTTTTCTGGCAAACATGAGTCATGAAATCAGAACACCCATGAATGCCATTTTAGGTTTTAGCGAGTTGTTGGAGGAACAATTGGATGATCCAAAACTCAAGGGGTTTGTTAAAAGCATACGTTCTGCCGGTAAAAACCTGCTGGTATTGATAAATGATATTCTGGATTTATCCCGGATTGAAGCTGGAAAATTACAAATTGAAAAAACAGCTTATGATCCTCATGATTTATTTAACGATATTGCCAATATCTTTGCCGTTAAAATACAGGAAAAAGGGCTTGAATTTAAACTGGAAATAGCCCCTTGTATTCCACCCGGACTTATGTTGGATGCCGTTCGTTTGCGGCAAATACTGTTTAATTTAATTGGTAATGCGGTAAAATTTACAGAGCAAGGATATATCAGCTTGCAGGTCAAGGCGGAAAATGAAGATGAAATTCATAGTCAAGTGGATTTGGTGATTGTTGTTGAAGATACGGGAATCGGAATTTCGGAGGAAAATCGTAAATTGGTATTTCTGGCTTTTGAACAACCGGAAGGTCAAGATCAGAAAAAATTTGGTGGAACAGGATTAGGGTTGGCTATCAGCAAGCGTTTGGTGGAAATACTGGGCGGAACACTGGAATTGCAAACGCAGCTTGGAAAAGGCAGTCGGTTTATCATCAAACTCAAGGGGGTGGATATAGCGTCCTGTTACGGCGAGCAACAGTACAGATTTAAGGCAATAGATTGGCAATTTGCCACAGGAAAAATTTTGCTGGTGGATGATGTGGATGACAATCGCCGGCTAATCAAGGCTATCCTGGCCGAGACAGCATTACAGGTTTATGAGGCGGAAAATGGTTGGGAAGCGATTAACCAGGCCAGACAGCAAGAATTTGATTTAATATTGATGGATATTCGCATGCCAGAAATGGATGGCTATCAGTCCACGCGTGAAATTAAAAAAATCACTCAGGCGCCTGTTGTGGCATTAACCGCATCTATAAAATCAGGGAAACAGGATTTATCCCTGTTTGATGGGTATTTATACAAACCAATACAAATATCAACACTTTTTGATGAGATGAAACGATTTTTGCCGGTCGTACTTAATGAACCTATTAAACCGGAACATACGCAAGCTGTAGCAGATGTCTGTTTCGCTGAGAATGAACAAAAATGGATCGTGCCACTATTAGAGCAGCTAACCGCTTTACAGAAACAATGTAAAGTAGCGGAGCAACAGAATAATATCGCTCAAATTAACGCATTTTCTAATGAGTTGGAAGCTGTTTTGACTGAATATCCTGTAACGACTATTAAAGATTATGCTCAACAATTAAAAAGTGCGATTGCCAGTTTTGACGTTATGGAAATTAAACGCTTGTTAAACGATTTTCACAAACGGGTGCATCAGCTAAAAGTAGCCCTTGAAAAATAGCTGTCATTTCCATTTCGCCTGGAATTTAGGCAGTACTGTGACTGTGGAATCTTAGTTTGTGCTATAATTCGTGAGCAACTGATTTTTCTAAGAGGTTGTCGAGGTAGAATCATCCATCATTCGACCGTTTCCTGGGTTGAACTGATTGGTATGAAAGTGTGACGGTTATTGATGTTGTTGCTATAAGTTTTGCCACATTAAGCTTATGTTTGATAAAGGCATGATTTTCAGTGTAAGGACGTCTCATCAGGATTATCCAAAGTAGTAAAAGCCGAGTCACCTGGGATCTTATGATTCTCCGTGGCCCATTCACTCAAATCAATTAATTTGCAGCGATGACTACAGAATGGTTTGAATGTTTCCTCCTTGACCCAGCGAACCGGTTTTTTACAGGTCGGACATTTTACTGTTAGAGGCTGTTTAGAATTCATTAGAACAGGCAGCAGATTAAGGAAAAAGGAATATCATCGGATGTTTGAGTCGGACGGCTTTTGTCGCTGGAAGGTTGCATAAAACGAATAGTGAAACGGTGTTTACCACCGCTTATTTCTGCGAAACAGGGGATGTTTGAATCCAGCATAACCCTTAGTAATTGTATTGGTTGACTACTGTCTAATCCGAGTTGAAAGAAGCCGGCTTTCGCTATTTTCTGCTTTGGCATACTGCTTTGGCGAATGAAGTTAAGAATCAAGTCAATAGCCGTACTGATGTTGGCAAAAGGTTGGGTCCAGCGTTCCAGATCTTGTTGTTGCTCTACCGAATCTTGCTCCAGCCAATAATGAAAGGCCGGCAAATCAAACGAGCAACTGCCGCCGGGAATGGCATTGCGTTGCGAGATACTCTGGAATAGATCGCTTTCCATGACATTGATGCCGATTTTACCATTAGACTTGTAGAGATTTTTGCTCACCTGTTTAAGTTGCTCAAGAATTTGCTGTAATTTGTCAGTATCCACGGCCTGACTATTGGTCAGTTGGTTTAAGATTTTGATATGGCGATCAAGTTCTTTCAGTAGTTCTGATTTTAAGTCATTGCGGCTGAAAATCATCAATATATCAAGCAAGATTGAGATTGCCGTGCGTTTTTCAAAAATTGTAGAGCCGACAATAAAATGGTTAAGTTGCAGGAATAGTTGTTCCAGTCGCATAAATACCCGAATTCTCTCGTTGAGAGGGAACTCGTAAGTGGTTAGTGTATTCAAGCCGCGTTTGCCTTAAGATTTATCTAAAGAAATATACAAATTGTGAAGCTTTTTGACCTGTTCTGCAAGTTGAGTGGCTGATTTTGAATTATCAATAATATCATTTGCCTGTGATAATCTTTTTTCACGACTGATCTGAGTGGCAATAATGCTGGCAATACGCTGCTTAGAGAGTTTATCCCGTTTACTTACGCGCTCTATCTGCATTTCTACAGAACAGTCAATCACCAGAACTCTGTCTGCTATAGATGTCATGTTAGTTTCCAATAATAACGGAATGGCAAGAATACAATAATGGCCGTCCAGGTTTTTGATTTCAGATTCAATCTGAGCATAAACCAGAGGGTGCATGATATTTTCCAGCAATTTTTTTTTGCGGCTGTCGGAAAAAACAATATCGCGTAATTTCGCCCTGTTGAGACGGTTGTCTGCATTAACAACCCCCGGGAATATTTGTTGCAGCTGACATAGAGCAGGCTGTCCGGGTTCCGTTAACTGATGGGCGATTTGATCGGCATCAATAACAGGAGCGCCCAGATTTTGGAACAATCTGGAAACCGTTGATTTACCACTGCCAATACCTCCGGTCAGGCCGATTTTTAGCATATCTACAAACCGGCGGCATTAAGGTAAAGGCGATTGATCTCATCCCCCCAAATAAAAGCCAACCATCCGGCTGCGGCAAGATAAGGGCCGAAAGGAATGGGGGTGTTGCGCTCATGTTTAATCGTTATGATCATAATGATACCAATTAGCGCGCCGACTAATGAAGACAATAAAATGATCAGGGGTAAATACTGCCAACCCAACCAGGCGCCAAACATGGCCAGTAGTTTGAAATCACCATATCCCATACCTTCCTTTCCGGTCATCAGTTTAAACAGTTGATAAACACTCCATAGACTCAAATAACCGGCAATAGCGCCAATAATGCTGGAATGACTATCAGCATATAGCGAAAACAGACTCAGAAATAAACCCAGCCATAGCAGAGGGAGTGTAATTGAATCAGGCAGTAATTGATGGTCGATATCAATAAAGGCCAGGGCAATTAAGCTCCAGGTGAACAATAAAGCAAACAACAGTTCAAATCCATAGCCAAAATGCCAGGCCGCTATTGCCGAGCAAATACCTGTAAATGCTTCGATTAAAGGATAGCGTAGGGAAATAGTGGCTGAGCAACTAGCGCATTTTCCTTTCAAAAACAGGTAACTGAGTACTGGAATATTTTGCCAGGGTTTGATGGGACTTTGGCAATTTGGACAATGAGACGAGGGAAAAGACAGATTGAAAGGTTCTATTTCTTCGGCAGCTTCCTGTTCCAGAAATTCATAGCATTGCTTTCGCCAGTCTTTTTTCATCATAATCGGCAGGCGAAAAATGACGACATTGAGAAAACTGCCGACTAATAATCCGACTAATGCGGAAAGCGTCATTAAAATGACCGGTGTTGATAGAACTAATATGGCATCCATTTTTCGTTGTTGATGGGTATTTTTTTGTCAGGTTTAACCGACAGCGGCGCCCAGTTTGAAAATAGGCAAATACATGGCGATGATCAAACCGCCAACCAGTACTCCTAGGATGGCCATGATAATAGGCTCCATCAGGCTACTTAAATTATCGACCAGATTATCGACTTCTTCCTCATAAAAATCGGCGACTTTGTCAAGCATGGCATCAATGGAACCGGATTCCTCGCCAATAGCGACCATTTGTATAACCAAATGTGGGAAAAGGTTGGTTTGGGTCATGGAAAATTGTAGCTGCTGGCCGGTTGAGACGTCTTCACGCATTTTCATGACGGCATCATGGTAAATAATATTGCCGCAAGATCCGGCGACGGATTCCAGCGCTTCAACCAAGGGTACTCCGGCCGCTGACATGGTGGAAAGGGTGCGGGCAAAACGGGCTATGGCCGATTTGTCGAGAATCATACCGACTACCGGTATTTTTAACAAGGTTTTGTCCAGAAAATGATTGAATGAACGTGAACGTTTTTTAAAATAGCCAAACACATAAATCGAAATACCGATAATACCAACAACTGCCCACCACCATTTTTGGGCCCATTCCGACAGACCGATAACAAATTGGGTAAAGGCTGGCAGGTCAGCACCAAAGCTTTGAAACAAGTCTTCAAAGACCGGCACCACAAAGATTAATAAAATGGCGGTGACAATAAAGGCAACGACCAAAACAGCAACAGGATAAGTCAACGCTTTTTTAACCTTTTTCTTGATGGATTCGGATTTTTCCTTGTAAGTTGCGATTTTATCCAGCAAGGTTTCCAAGACTCCGGCTTGTTCGCCGGCATCAACCAGGTTACAAAATAAATCATCAAAATAGAGGTTTTTTTTCCTCAATGCCTGAGCTAGAGTATCTCCACCCTCAATGTCTGCTTTAATGGACAGCAGCATTTCAGACATGCTGGCGTTTTCATGGCCTTTGCCGATGATGTCAAAGGATTGTACCAGCGGTACACCGGCTTCCAGCATAGTGGCGAGTTGTCGGGCAAAAATAGCAATATCTCCGGGGGTGATTTTTTGCACTTTAGCACCAAACAGAGGTTTGGGTTTGGGTTTGATTTTAATGACCCGAATATTCATGCGTCTCAAGTCAGTCCGGGCGATTATTTCGCTTTTAGCACTGATTTCGCCGCTGGTTTTTTTGCCTTGCTTGTCAATGCCCTGCCAGATGAAATCAATTTGTTCTGCTGTTTTTTCCGCCATAATTATTCCTTGGTTACTCTGTCAATTTCTTCCAGTGTGGTAATACCCTGACGAACTTTTAACAGTCCGGAAGCCCTAAGGTCATTAATCCCCTCATTCAAAGATAAATCTGCCAACTCCATAGCATTTCCACCTTTTAAAATGAGTGCTCGCATATCATCAGTGATCGGCATGACTTGATAAATGCCCACACGACCTTTGTAGCCGCCATTGCAATGTTCACAGCCGACATGTTTGTAAAAGGTTATATTGGTCAGATCTTCTTTTTTAAAACCGGCCTCCAGGTAGATGTTATCAGGGTAATCAGCCGGTTTTTTGCAATGTTCACAGAGGCGTCGAGCTAATCTTTGCGCCATAATCAGGTTGACCGCTGAGACGATGTTAAAGGGTTCTATACCCATTTGTATCAAGCGGTTAATGGTTTGTGGCGCATCATTGGTGTGCAGGGTGGATAGTACCAGATGACCTGTTTGAGCGGCTTTGACGGCAATGCTGGCCGTTTCCAGGTCACGAACTTCTCCGACCATGATGATATCCGGATCTTGCCGTAAAAAAGCCCTTAACGCTTCGGCAAAAGTCAGGCCTGCTTTGGGGTTGACATTGACTTGGTTGATTCCTTCCACAGTAATTTCAACCGGATCTTCGGCTGTAGAGATATTGCGTTCCATGCTGTTCAGAATATTGAGGCCAGTATAAAGGCTAACGGTTTTTCCGCTCCCGGTAGGACCTGTCACTAATACCATGCCATAGGGTTTATGAATCGCATCCAGAAAAAGTTTTTGCTGGTCGGGTTCAAAACCCAGTTTTTCAATGCCAATTTGAGCGCTGGTGGGGTCAAGAATCCGCAGAACCACTTTTTCGCCAAATAATGTTGGACAGGTGTTGACACGAAAATCAATAGCCCTGTTTTTTGATAATTGCATTTTGATGCGGCCGTCCTGTGGCACCCGTCTTTCGGCTATATCCATCCTCGACATGACTTTGATTCGGGAAATAACTCGGGTGGCAATATTGGCTGGAGGATTTGCAGCCTCGTATAAAATGCCGTCACTTCTGAAACGAATACGAAAGTTTTTCTCAAAAGGTTCGAGGTGGATATCTGACACTCCTTTTTTGATTGAATCCAACAGGATTTTATTGACAAAACGTACAATAGGGGCGTCGTCAATTTCAGAGTTGGTTTCATCTACAGGTGCTTCTTCTTCGCCAGCTGATATGTCAATGTTGTCGAGATCTTCATCCAGCATGTCGGTCATTGACGTATCAGCAGCTTCCAGAGAGGCTTCTATGGCTTTAGTTAATTTATCCTCCTCAACCAGAATATTTTCGGTGTTGAGACGGGTATGGAATTTTATTTCGTCCAGAGCCTGAAAGTTAGTCGGGTCAGAGGTGGCTATGAACAAGCGGTTGCCTCTTTTAAACAAAGGTAAGGCGTGATGCTGGCGAATCAGTTTTTCGCTGACCAAAGAAATGGGGAGCGAACGAATATCAATGGCATCCAGATCAAAAAAGGGGACGCCAAATTCAACCGACGCAAAAGAGGCTATCGCTTTACTGTCGATATTGTTGTTATTGACCAGATGGCTGATCAAAGAGATTTTTTGTCTGGCGGCCTCCTGGAGGGCGGTTTGAGCGCTTTCTTCAGTCAGCAAGCCCTCTCGGATCAGGCATTTTGTTAAGCCGCTAAATTGTAAATCACTTGCTGCTGTTGACATGAAAAAGGAATGGATTTAGATATTACTGTGATAGAAAATATAGCTGAAATAAGGATTTTGTCTATATCAAATTTTATCTGAAATATGATCCACGGATCATGAAATAGACAGAACCAATGGGTGATCAACTGATTTCTCTAGGATTATGGAGACTGTTGACGTTCCTGTGATGAAAATTCTCATATTGATGGCGACAAAGCATCGAACAGGGCAGAATCAGGAAGAGGATCTCATACGGTAAAGCGTTAAGCCTATACAGGCCTGGTTGCCAAAGTGTTTGGCTGTATTAAAGTCAGCTGTTGTCAACGGTGTGTGGCTAATGGCTCGATCACAGTAAATCACTCCAATACCCTTATTTTGGGTTTGAATGGGTACTACAAAGCATTCGTTTTCTCCAAAATTGTCAATGACTTGCCTGTTATACAGATTGCTGTGTTGTTGTGGATTTGTCCATAGACAGGTAGATGTTTGCAGGGCGTGGAAAAACAGATTGGAATCAGCGTTATCGGCCAATTGTATTTTGTCATTTTGTGAAACTTTCTGCCACCCCAGTGAAAATTTTTCATGCAGTCCCTGGTTGTTGGCGCTAAGAAGCATAAACAATGTTCTGTCCATTCCGATTCCGCGATGAATGCCTTCTAGGATTTGTTGAAATAAAAAATTCAGGTTAATTGTTTTGCTGATGTGATCAGTTATCTCTTGTAATATCTGAAATTGGATTTGTGTTTTATCAATAGTTGGCGCGGTTGCAGTTTTTTCCGGTTGTAGGTTTTCTGTTGTCAAATCAATGAATCTGGAAGCATCATGCGCTCCGAATTGTTGGGCTATTTTAATTGCAGAAGTAGTACCTTGCTGGATATGTGTTTTGATAACATTGGCACCCTGACCAGTTAATTCTTTAATTTCCTTGATACACTGGTGCATGGGATCTGAGTCCCAGCCTGATTTTACAGCATGATGGGTTTTGTGTCCGAGTTGTACAAGCTGGGTGCGTTGATTGAGCGGATGTGTATTGCTAACAGCCTGTTCTATTAATCCACCTAGCCGCCATGTAGCGCTCAGTTTTTTACCGAGTTGCTGTAAGGTGAAACCGAGAACTTTTTTTTCTGCTTCAGACTCGGTGAAACTGCCTGAGCGAATTAACGCATTAATCTGGATGCCTTGTTGCTGATTAAAACACCAGAATGCAATATGGCCGATATTGCGTAGTAAGGCGGCAATAAACACTTCTTCGGGTGATGAGTCATTGGTGGTAATGGCTAATGCTTTGGCTTGCACTGCGGCATGAATGGCTGCGGCAATTTCCTGGTTGGCGTGATCTTTATTTTCATCAGAAAGAATCGCTTCAAAGAATGAACAGGCAATTGTAAGTTCGCGAATGGTTTTTATACCCAGTATAACGATAGCGCGAGACACTGTACTCATTTTCTGGCGCGATGGATTGTAATAGGAACTGTTACTGACTTTGAGTAACTTGGCGGTTAAATTTGGATCTTGAAGGATAATGGAAGCCAGTTCCAGGGCGCCTTTTTTCTGGTCATTCAAGGTGGCGTATATTTTGCCGGCTGTATTGGAAAAAATGGGCATTTCCTGGTCACGCAAAACCCGTGTCCATTCATCAATGGACTCCGGGTCTTGCGGTGATTCGTGTAGGTGAGTCATTTACAAGGCTTTAATTTTAACCAGCTGTTCATTAAGGTTGTTGAGTGAAGACTGTAGGGAGACTAATTTGTCCTTTTCTTTCTCAATCACTGTAGCAGGGGCTTTATTGATAAACTTGGGATTATTCAGCTTACCTTCAATTCTGGGCAATTCTTTGTGAATTTTCTGAATTTCTTTTTCCAGTCTGGCCAGTTCTTCCTGTTTATTGATTAAGCCTGCCATTGGAATCAGGATTTTCATATTGCCAACCAGAGCAATGGCGGATTCCGGTATATTCTCATTTCCTGTTAACCAGGTGATGGATTGCAGGCGACCTAGTTTTAGTAAATAGTTTTCGCTATTCTTTAAAAATGATTGATCACTGTCAGAACCATTTTGCAGCAATACCGGTAAAGGCTTGCCCGGGGCAATATTCATTTCACCTCGAATACGGCGGATACCAAGAATAAAGTCCATTACCCAATTGATTTCGATGATAGCCTGTTCATTAATCTGCTTGTTATTCGCTTCGGGATAAGGCTGCAACATAATGGTTTCGCCTTCGATTCCGGCCAAGGGTGCAACCCGTTGCCAGATTTCTTCGGTTATAAACGGCATCAGCGGATGAGTCAGGCGTAATATGTTTTCCAGAATATTCAGCAAGGTTTTACGGGTGCCGCGTTGCAATGCCACATTATCAGATTGCAGGGAAATTTTCGACAGCTCCAGATACCAGTCGCAATATTCGTTCCAGGTAAATTCATAAATACTCTGCGCGGCCATGTCGAAACGGTAATTCTCAATAGCGTCGCGGGTGTTGAGGATGACCTGGTTCAGGCGTGAGGTGATCCATAAATCAGCCTGTGAATATTCACACGACTCTGCGGATAAGTCGTTGTCCTGATTTTCGGTATTCATCAGTACATAACGGGCGGCATTCCATAATTTATTACAGAAGTTGCGGTAACCTTCGGTACGAGCCAGATCAAAACGAATATCGCGACCGGTGGAAGCCAGTGATGCAAAGGTAAAACGCAGGGCGTCGGCGCCGAAAGAGGGAATGCCATCGGGAAAATGTTTGCGGGTGGCTTTTTCGATTTTCTTGGCCAGATGCGGTTGCATCATGCCGGAAGTGCGTTTTTCGACTAAAGATTCCAGATCAATGCCGTCAATCAGGTCGATAGGGTCGAGTACGTTGCCTTTGGATTTGGACATTTTCTGGCCTTCCGCATCGCGTACCAGGCCGTGAATGTAGACTTCCTTAAACGGCACTTCACCCTGGAATTTCAGACCCATCATAATCATTCTGGCGACCCAGAAGAAAATAATATCAAAACCGGTTACCAGTACACTGGTCGGATAATGTTTTGCCAGTTCTGCTGTTTTATCCGGCCAGCCCAAGGTGGAAAACGGCCATAGGGCGGATGAAAACCAAGTGTCTAAAACATCTTCATCCTGTCTGAGTGGATAGTCATCCGCTAAATTATGTTGTTCACGGATTGTTCGCTCGGAACTGCCGACATAAACGTTACCCTGTTCGTCATACCAGGCCGGGATACGGTGTCCCCACCAGATTTGTCTGGAAATACACCAGTCCTGAATGTTGCGCATCCATTCAAAATAGGTGTTTTTCCAGTTGTCGGGTACAAATTTTATATCGCCTTTTTCGACGGCTTCAATGGCGGGTTTTGCCAGGGATTCGATCTTGACGTACCACTGGTCGGTCAGTAAGGGTTCGATAACGGCGCCGGTACGATCGCCACGGGGTACCATCAACTTGTGATCTTCAATTTTTTCCAGTAAGCCTTGGGCTTCCAAGTCAGTAATGATTTGTTGGCGTGCCTCAAAGCGTTCCAGACCGATGTATTGTTCCGGGATAATATCAAAACCATCATCATTGCTGCGAATGTTGGCATCGACGGTAAAAATATTGATCAGGCCGCCGTGCGGTAAATCCGCAATGGCCGATAGGTCTCTATGTCGCGTCCAGACGTCATAATCATTAAAATCATGGGCCGGAGTGATTTTGACACAACCGGTGCCAAATTCAGGGTCAACATGTTCATCGGCAATGACTGGAATGTGTCTGCCGGTTAAGGGGAGTTCTACAAACTCGCCCAGTAAATGTTTATAGCGCTCATCATTAGGATGAATCGCCACGGCGGCATCACCGAGCATGGTTTCGGGGCGCGTAGTCGCAACAATCAAATGGCCTGTGCCATTAGTCAGCGGATAACGCATGTGCCACATAGAGCCATTTTCTTCTTCCGATAACACTTCCAGGTCGGAAACTGCAGTATGCAAAACCGGATCCCAGTTAACCAGGCGTTTGCCACGATAAATCAGACCTTCTTCATAAAGTTTGATAAAAACTTCCTGAACGGCTTCAGACATGCCTTCGTCCATGGTGAAGCGCTCTTTTTCCCAATCTAGCGAGGAACCCATGCGACGCAGCTGGCGGGTAATGGCGCCGCCTGATTGCTCCTTCCATTGCCAGATTTTTTCGATAAATTTTTCCCGGCCGTAATCATGACGGCTTTTACCTTCGGCATTAATCAATCGTTCGACGACCATTTGTGTGGCGATGCCGGCATGGTCGGCGCCCGGTTGCCATAAGGCGCTGCAACCTTTCATACGGTGATAACGAGTCAGGGCATCCATGATGGTATCCTGGAAAGCATGCCCCATGTGCAGACTACCGGTGACATTGGGCGGCGGAATCATGATGCAATAGGATTCGCCGTCCTGTTCGGCGGCAAAATAGCCTTTTTCTTCCCAGTGGTTATACCAGCGTTGTTCAATTGAATGGGGTGAATACGTTTTTTCCATGGATGTCTGATAATTAAATAAAAAGGTAATATTTTAGTAAGGTATTTAAATTTACCACAGGGGACAGTGGGAACACAGGAAACAAGAGTAATTATGGTAATTTTATTTAAATGTTGGGATATATTCCAGTGTCTTACAATTTATGCGTAGTAATTTTTAGTCCAGCCTGTTGATAGTGGCGGTAACGATTCCTGCCCATTTGTTTGGTTGTTTCACCGTTATCCAGAATTTCCAGAATACGTTCGCAGTGTTCTGTTGGTTGTGGTTGTGTCGATGAAAGATTTACCACAACCTTTTGCCATTGTTCGGGAATGGGTTCGGTACCGATTAAAACAGTTCCTTGGTATTGCGGACATTCACCGTGATAAATCTGATGTGGGATAAAGCTACCTGCTCTGAATGTCCATAATTGATTATCAATTTGTTGGTTTTGTTGTTCCGTGTCGGTCAAAATATAGCAGAATTGACCGTTACGGTAGATTTTTTCAGTCAGTTTGCAGGCAAAGGTCTGCCGTTCCTGTTGCGATTGGGATGGCAGAATATAAAAAGTAACCTCAGTCATGAGCCATAGGAATGTGATGAATACAAATCATACGGGGGAGCAATTATCTGTGAGCCACAAGGATGTGGTGAATGCAGATCATGCAGGAGCAATTATCTGCCCGCCCGATTGATTAAATACTGAATCAGTAAAGGGACAGGGCGACCGGTGGCGCCTTTATTTTGTCCTGTACGCCATGCGGTACCGGCAATATCCAGATGTGCCCAGCGGTAGTCTTCGGCAAAACGAGACAGAAAGCAGGCGGCGGTAATGGTGCCGGCATCGCGACCACCGATATTGGCCAGATCAGCAAAGTTGGATTTTAATTGTTCTTGATATTCTTCCCAAAGCGGCAGACGCCAAACGCTGTCGCAAGCATTTTCACTGGCGCTGATCAAATCATTGCACAAATCGTCATCATTGCCCAGCAGTCCGCTGGGAACCCGGCCTAATGCCACCAGGCATGCGCCGGTCAGGGTGGCCATGTCTATGACGACTTCCGGGTTGAATTTTTTGGCATAGGTTAAGGTATCGCAAAGGATTAAACGTCCCTCAGCATCGGTATTGAGTACTTCGATGGTTTTTCCGGACATGCTGGTGAGAATATCGCCGGGCTTGCTGGCATCGCCATCAGGAAGATTCTCGGATGAAGGAATCAAGGCAACAATATTGATAGCCAGATCCATTTGTGCAGCCGCTTGTAATACCCCCAATACAGTTGCGCCACCGCACATGTCGTATTTCATTTCATCCATACCGGCGCCCGGTTTTAAGGAAATACCACCGGCATCAAAGGTTAATCCCTTGCCAATCAGGACAATCGGTTTATCTTTGCTGTTGCCACCCTGATAATTTAGGGTGATCAGTTTAGCCGGCTGACGACTGCCGCGTGATACCGATAGAAAAGATCCCATGCCGAGTGCTTCCATATCACTTTCTTCCAGAATTTCGGCGCTAAGCCGGTCGTGTTTTTCCGCCAGCTCGACAGCTTGCTCAGCCAGATAGGTTGGGGTGCAGATATTGCCGGGCAGGTCGGCAAGCAGTTTCGTCAGCTCCATTCCTTGAGCAATGGCAATGCCTTGTTGTAAGCCCGATTCCGCCAAAGCTTTGATTTCATTATCGGCGGCTATTTTGATTTCTTGCAGGGTAATTTTATCATCACAATTCTTTGTTCGGTTGTATTGATAGAGGCCGTCATTGAAAACCTCAATAGTTTGACGAGTTTTCCATTGGCAGTCGGCATGCTCGACATCAATATCGCCCAATGCGGATGTTGCCGAAGTGATTGAGGTGTTTCTGAGGGTTTTTACCGCAGCAGTCAGGGCTTTTCGGTAAAGCTTGCGAGTCACTTTGTTTTGTGATCCCATTCCAACCAATAAAATACGGTCTACATTGCAGTCCGTGACTATGCTAATCAGTAATGTTTCAGCATTTTTTCCTTTAATGTCACCACGGTCTATCAGCGTGGTGATGGTTTTCTGAGTCATACTGTCAATAGTCGCAGCAGATGTGCTGAGTTGCCGGTTTTCGTAGATACCGACAATCAGGCAGTCACTTTGTAGTTTGTCTAAAGGTAAGCTTTCTATAGAATAGTCCATAAGAGGTATGTTTTAAGTCTCAGTAAAGGTCGAAATGATTGGATAACTATTCGTACGGTGACAGTTGTCTTTGATGTCGATAACACGAAAACGAAATATTTGAACGCTCAAAAATTGTCCCGAAGGATTGCTGCATGGTCATTTTTCTCAATTTAAAATAAGCAGAGACAACATCGAATAATTATATTCATTTTACAAATTATACATGAGAATGTTGGAGAAAGTTGTTTGAACATTAAGTCGGCAAGAACAGATAAAAATCGGAAATATGGCGTTATTTCGGTCGTTGACAGGATGATCGTAAAGGATTTGCTGAAAACAGTCATTGCAGTTTTATCGGTTTTGGTGGTTATTATTGTTAGTCGGCAATTCATCAGGGTTCTGGCAGAAGCGATTGAAGGTAATATTTCCAATGAAACCGTATTGAGTATTCTCGGACTGAGGGTTGTTATCGCAATCAGCGCTTTTTTACCGGTCGCTACATTTATGGCGATTTTGATGGTGCTGGGACGCATGTACAGAGATCAGGAGATGGCGGCTGTCGCTTCAGCAGGGGGGGGGGCCGGAACAATATATCATGCCGTATTTTTGCTGATTTTTCCTCTTTCTGTCGTCGGCGGTGGTTTGTCTATGAAAGCGGCGCCCTGGGCTGAAGCCCAGGTGCAATTATTAATGAATGAGGATCAAAGTTCTGCCGATATCAGGGGTATTTCAGCGGGTCGTTTTAGTGAGTATAGTGACGGTGACTTGGTATTTTATACTGAACATGTTGAATCGAATGGGCAGATGCAGCATGTCTTTGTGCAAAACCGTGAGCATGGCAAGTTAGGGGTGGTGAGTGCCCGACATGGGCATATGGAATACCGTCCCGGCGGACTTTATTTAATTTTGGAAAATGGTGAACGAATTCAGGGGCTTCCCGGTAACAAAAATTTTGTCATCGAAAATTTTAGTGAATATGGTGTTCTCATAAAGCAGAAAAACAGGGTGATAACCTTAAAACGAGATGCAGTGCCGACGCTGAAATTGTGGCAGTCGCCACAATTATTTGATAAGGCGGAAATACAAAAACGCTTGTCTGTTCCTCTGGCAATTATTTTTCTTTCTTTTCTGGCGATTCCTTTAGCTAAATTATCTCCTCGGAGTGGCATATATGCCAGTTTATTGATTGCATTCGGGGTTTATTTTATTTATGCCAATCTGAAAAGAGTCAGTTATAGCTGGGTGGTTAATGGAATAATTCCTGTCTGGGTGGGGTATTGCTGGATTTATTGGCTGTTGGTAGGTTTGGGAACGCTATTGCTGATACGCTTATATGGCTGGGAATGGATTAAAATGCAGCTAAAAGGAATGATTAAACCATGAATGTTTTAACCGTTTATATTGTTCGTGAAGTGGTTAAAGGTTCTTTGATTGCTTTGTTATTACTGTTGACCTTGTTTAATCTGTTTACCTTCAGTGATGAATTGAAAGACCTGGGAAAAGGCAGTTACGGGTTGAAAGAAATTTTTCTCTATCTGGCGCTGACATCGCCACGGGTGTTTTATGAGTTGGTGCCGTCTTCTGCATTGTTAGGTAGTTTGTTTGTGGTTGGCGCAATGGCCAATAATCGAGAGATAGTGGCAATGCGTGCGGCCGGCCTGTCTGTTTTCTGGATTATCAGGACTATTATGCTGGCCGGGGTGATATTGATGATGCTTGCGGTTGCGGTGGGGGAGTTTGTGGCGCCGGCAGCGGAAAGAATGGCGCAGATGCTCAGAACAACAGCCCAGAATGATAAGGTTGTCATGCATTCCAGGTATGGTATGTGGTTAAGAGAGGGACATCAATTTATCAATGTTCGGCAGGTGCATGATGATGGTTCCTTGGGCGATATTAGCATTTATCAGTTAAATGATCAGCGACGACTGGAAACAATGCTCCATGCCGAGCATGCGCAATACCTTGGGAATGAGCAATGGCGGCTGGAAAAAGTCAGGCAATCGGAAATAACTTCGAAGCAGGTTTTTGCTGATAATAAAGACAGACAGTTATGGAAGACCTCTATTGATCCGGATTTGCTGGATATTGTTGTGGTGAAATCAGAGAATCTGTCTTTATACGATTTATATATGTATATCAACTTCTTAAAAGAAAACAATCAGAAGTCACAGACTTATGAGCTGGCTTTCTGGGGGCGACTGATTAATCCGTTGGTGACTTTTGTTATGCTAATGGTGTCAGTGCCGTTTGTAATCGGCGTCAAAAGAGGGGTTGGTAACGGTGGAAGAATGATGATCGGTATTCTTATCGGTATGGGTTTTAATATTTTCGACAAAATTGCCGGTCACCTTGGTTTGGTTTATGGTTTTAATCCGATGCTGATGGCAATATTACCCAGTATTTTGGTGTTTTGTGGCGCCATTTATGCGGTTAGGCAGGTACGCTAAGGAGTCGTTGATTTACCAGCATTTCCTGTGGCACATATGCCACCAAAATCTATGGCTGCAAGCCATTGATTTTGTAAGCAAAGTGGAAATCGCATTTCCGCTTTGTGGGTGCTGACAAATCAGGGATGATTTGTTCAGCGCTTCCCTAAGTAGAGACAAGCAATAGTTGTCTCTACTCAAATCACTATAGAGATGAAGTGAAGATTACATTCTACTCAGAAAGTAATACAGATAAGTGCATTTTAAAATCATTTTTTCTGTGGAAATGTCAGTAACAGCACAGGTTTCATATTTTGATCGGCCGGGTGAGGTCTGTTTTTTGATAATGCCGTTTTCAATGGAATACTTGAGGTTAATGGACATCATCCCTGTTCGGCCGCTGACCACATCTTTTCCAGAAACAACAACAGTATCATCGTTAATAAAATTCCAGATGGAATCTTGAACTCTTTTTTCTTTATGTAAAGCAGCAGCAGCGGCATCAACATGCCATTTTCCCAGTATTTTGGAATTATCTTCCAGTTTAATGATTTCGGCATTGGCTGAACATGCAGCAAACATGGCGGCCAGAGATAATAATTTTGTTATTTTTTTCATTATTCAAACACCCCTTTGATAGCATTATGGTGATTTTTGATTATAGCATAAGCATTATTGTCAGCGATTAATGTCTGAAGGGACAACGGAGTCGTTATTTGTTTTTTTCTGGTTCATTATTTTGAGTAACGGTCAGCTCTTATGTGCTTTTGTAGCCGTTAACGGTGTGAAATGTAAATAAAGCCTTTTATTTATAGGGTTGTAAATGTTAGAGTTGGAATCTCAGTCAAAATAATAACAATGAAAGGTGAATGAAAGGTGAACATTATGAAGTTGAAATTTGTTTATTTAATTGCGTTGTTGTCTTTTTCCGGATTTGCTTTTGCTCTTGCTGTAGATGAATGGAATTACAAAGAGGTGACAGGTAACTTGAAACCCGGACCTGGCTGTGTGGCAAAAGAAAAAGCAATGGCGAAAGTGATGAGGAAGCCTGAGTCGTATAAAGGCTACAGCCGCTATAAAAAATATACTAATCTGCTTTGTGAAGAAGAGGGCTATGGCTGGACCCGTGATTCGATTGTGAATGAAGGTGAAGTGGTTTGCGACGAATGTGGAGGCGATTATGTCGGCAAATATCGTTGTTATATGAAGGACGTGACTGTTAAATGTAAACAGGTCGCACGATAACCATCAACAATATCTTATTTGTACAGGGTGGTTTATGGCAATCATCCTGTGCGATTTTAGATTTACTTTTTTAAAAACAAAGATGTTCCAGACAGGCGGTCATGCCAAGTCATTTGTTTTTTGTCAACAAAAAACCAAACAAAGCCTAATCCAAGGCATAGCCAGGAAATAATTGCCGTAATAAAGCGGATGAACGCTTGCTTCCAGTTAATGGGTTGTTGATCAAACGTCAGTACAGTCATTTTCCAGCTGCGTAATCCTAAAGTTTGTCCACCATGAGTCCAAAACCAGCCGTAAAAAATGAAGCTGACGATCAACAGATAGATAGGATAGAGAAATTGCTCGGATGAAAATGCTTCTCCAAAATTGAGTGGTAATACAATAGCTGTTGCGAAAAATAATACGGCCAGCAATACAAGTAGGTCATATAAAATAGCGGCCAGGCGGCGAAAGAATGGCATTGCCGATATTTCGGTTTGATGGGGAGGTGATCTTTTGGGTAAGAGTTGCACTTATGGCTTGAAATCAGGCGGGTTGCTTTAGTTTCGAGGATGTCATTTAAACGCAGCGACAGTCGTCTATGGGGTTTTCTTTACATGTTTCAGTGACAGATCCATTGTCTGCAAAAATGCAGACAATGGTTTTTCTATTTTCAGATATAACATTCTGAGTTATCAAAACGATGGTTGCTAAGAAATAGTAGCAGATCAAACTTTAAAAAGCGCCAGTTTTTGCCCCAAATACATACTGATAGCAATTAGAGCGCCCAACATCAGCAAAGAAAAAATAAAAGGGGGTTTGTGGAGTAGTAAAATAAACAGATCTACAACAAAAATGCTGGTTAATATTGGGTGATCTATCAAGCCATTGAGTACTTTTTTAAACATAAGGTTTCCCCTGGGAAAAAAACTTAAAATGCTAAGAGTTGTATATTACGCGCGGTGGTTTTCGGGTTTTCATCAGTCAAGCCAGCCACTATAATTATGCAAAGTGAAAAAACATGTCAGGTTTTAAGCAAAATAAACGCAATAAAAGCTATTAGCGGCGTTTACCGAAAACGTATAGGCCAATTCTACTATATTAAAAAGGGATATGTAAAAGAAAGCTGTAGATTGAGCTGTAATCCGGCAAAATGTTATGATAACAACGGTTGTTGTAGTATTTTGAAAGACAACTTAAAAGTATATTAATTAACAAAAAGGCAATGACACGGTATGTTTGTAATATAGACTGTGTGCTTGTAACAACAAAGGGAATAAGAGCTATTTTAAATTTTTTTAAAAAACTCCTGGGTTCGTCAGATCGACTGGAATCCAGGGCTCCGGTTGTGGGTAAGATTTATACCCGTTCAGAACACAATATTTCGCGCTCGCAGATCAGTGAGAACGCTCTAAAAGTGTTGTATCGCTTGAAAAAATCCGGGTTTGACGCTTATTTGGTGGGGGGGTGCGTCAGAGATTTACTGTTAGGTCGGGAGCCAAAAGATTTTGATGTGGTAACCAATGCCAGTCCTGAAGAGGTAAAAAATACTTTTCGTAATTGTCGATTGATCGGGCGCCGGTTTCGCCTGGCTCATGTATTCTTTGGACGGGAAATCATCGAAGTGGCGACATTTCGCGGTTCGGAAGAAGAAAATAGTGATCAACAAAGGGTGCATGAAGATGGACGCTTGTTGCGCGATAATGTTTTTGGAACCATCGAAGAAGATGTCTGGCGACGTGATTTTACTGTCAATTCGTTGTATTACAATATCAGCGATTTTTCTGTCATCGACTATACCGGTGGTATGCAGGATCATGCAGCGGCGGAGTTGAAGTTGATTGGTGATCCGGTCACCCGTTATCGTGAAGATCCGGTCAGAATGTTGCGAGCTGTACGTTTTGCAGTCAAATTGGGGTTTACCATTCACCCTGATTCCGAGAAACCGATTTATGAATTGGCTCATTTGTTAAAGAGTATTCCGTCAGCACGATTGTTTGATGAAATTTTAAAACTGTTTTTATCCGGGTATGCTTTGCAAACCTTTGAGATGTTACGGCATTACGGTTTGTTTGCGGTGCTTTTTCCGGCGACAGAGCAATGTTTGTCCACGGAAGACCATGATTTCCCACGCCTGTTTTTGGCAAAAGCATTGCAAAACTCAGATAATAGAATTGCTGACGGCAAAAGTGTTACCCCTTATTTTTTGCTGGCCGCATTTCTTTGGGAGCCTTTACAGATAAGGGTCAACAAGAAAGTTCAACAAGGTGAAAATGAAATCTTTGCTTTTCAGAATGCAGCCAATGAAATTTTAAAACAGCAGGTCAAAATCACCTCAATACCAAAACGAATAACACAATCAATGCGCGAAGTATGGCTGTTGCAATCGCGTTTTTCCCGTCGCATAGGATCAAGGCCTTATCGCTTGTTAAGCCATCCGCGATTCAGGGCGGCCTACGATTTCTTGTTGTTAAGAGCGGAAACCGGGGGCACTGATCCTGAGTTGGCTGAATGGTGGACTCAATTTCAACAGGTGAGTGAGGTTGAACAGCAACGTATGACGCGCGTACCCCAAAAAAAAACCAAAAAAGGACGCCGACGACGAGGACAATTCAGAATCAGTCAAGGAAAACAGCCGGGTCATGAGTAATGCAGGGTGTACCGAGGCGTTTGTTTATATCGGCTTGGGTAGTAATTTAGCGGCGCCGGTTAAGCAAATCGAAGCAGCACGTTTGGCAATAGCGCAATTGGAACGGGTTAATGAGGTGGCGTTTTCCTCTTTATATGGCAGTCCGCCAATGGGACCACAAGACCAGCCAGATTATATTAATGCGGTAATGGCGATCAGGACGGTGTTGTCGGCTCTGGATTTGTTGCGGCGGTTGCAGGTTATTGAAAATCAGCAAGGGCGTATCAGGAACGAACGCTGGGGAGCCAGAACGCTGGATTTGGATATATTGCTGTATGGTGAACAGCAAATCCATAGCGCTGAATTGATAGTGCCCCATGTTGGTATTGCAGAGCGGGCATTTGTGCTATATCCATTACAAGAGATTGCCGGGGACCATTTACTGATTCCTGGAAAAGGATTGTTAAAAGACTTGTTGGCGTGTTGTCCATTGGCCGGACTACAGAGGTTGGCTGTATGAAGAAACTGTATAGTTCTCCCGATATGTCGAAGGTGAAAGCTTTGTCAGTTACTGATTTGTTGGTGATGAAAGAAACGGGTGAAAAAATTAGTTGTCTGACGGCATACGATGCCAGTTTTTGTGCGCTACTTGACCGTGTCGGAATTGATGTCATTTTAGTGGGTGATTCTTTAGGAATGGTCGTTCAGGGGCGACCAAGCACGATTCCTGTGACGATGGACGATATGGTCTATCACAGTCGTTGTGTAACGACAGCCAGAAAGCGAGCATTGGTCGTGGCTGATTTGCCTTTCATGAGTTACGCAACGACAGAGTTGGCATTGGAAAATGCAGCCCGATTAATGCAACAGGGAGGTGTGCAAATGGTTAAGTTGGAAGGTGCACATATTGATGTGATTCGTTCTTTAGTGAGCCAGGGTGTGCCGGTTTGCGCACACCTGGGTTTATTGCCACAATCAATTAATCAGCTTGGTAGCTACCGGGTTCAGGGTAAAGACCCGCTGGTTGCCAGGAAAATCATTGATGATGCAGATAACATTGAGCAGGCTGGAGCCAGTATGTTGGTGCTGGAATGCGTGCCAGCCGGGCTTGCGAGCGAAATCAGGCAACAGCTAAAAATTCCGGTCATCGGTATTGGGGCAGGCGTTGACTGTGATGGTCAGGTATTGGTTCTTTACGATATTCTGAATATTGTCAACGGTAGAAAGCCGCGATTTTTGAAGGATTTTATGGCGGAAGCAAACAGTATCGAAGAGGCGGTGCAGCATTTTCATCAGGAAGTAAAAACCGCGCAGTATCCAGATCCAGAACACAGTTATTAATCTGGAATGCTATTGTTCCGGGCATTATCTTCGTCAGGCAGTAACAAGCTGAATCGTGGAAAATTATCATTAGTCTTATGAATATAGTCAAAACTATTGTGGACGTAAGGCGGGTCATGAATCAATGGCGGCGACAGGGTGATACTATTGCCTTTGTTCCGACCATGGGACATCTTCATGCAGGGCATATCAAACTGGTTACAACTGCCCGGCAGCATGCTGATAAAGTGGTCGTCAGTATCTTTGTAAACCCAACTCAGTTTGGAGAAGGTGAGGATTATGTTGCTTACCCGCGTACAGAACGGCGCGATGTCGAGAAATTGCAGGCGGCTAATGTCGATTTGTTATTTTTACCGGGCGTTGAGGAGATGTATCCGCAGGCTCCTCTGGTGAGTGTGATAGTAACCGGAATCGCAGATTTGCATTGTGGGCGAAGTCGTCCTGGACACTTTAATGGTGTGGCCAGCGTTGTATGCAAGTTGTTTAATATAGTACAGCCGGATAAGGCTTTTTTTGGCGAGAAAGATTTTCAGCAATTGGCAGTGATTCGTCAAATGGCAGCTGATTTGAATTTTCCCATACAAATACATGGGGTTCCGATAGTCAGAGAAACGGATGGTTTGGCCATGAGTTCCCGCAACAGTTATTTAACACCGCAACAAAGAAGTATCGCGCCAAAGCTTTATCAAACAATATGTCGTGTGCGTGATGCTGTTTTGGCCGTTCAAGGTGATTATGCGCTCATTATCAAACAGCAACTTGAGACTTTACGGTGTGCTGGTTTCCGGCCTGATTATCTGGTAATTTGCAGAACCGGAGATTTGTTGGAAGCAACAGAGGATGATAGGGATTTGGTGGTTCTGGTTGCGGCCTGGTTAGGTCATACCCGTTTGATTGATAATCTGTGTTTTTCTAAATAAGGTGTGGGGCTGCGAATGTACAGAATGGTTACGTTTCTGGCTTTATTGTTGAGTTTTTCTGTATTTGCTGGAGCAGACAGGCAACAGCAGACGATCCTTGGCATTGTCGGTAAGTTGGAAGGCTTTAATCAGCGGTTGCTTGATACTGAAGACGAAAATGTTATCAATACCGTGCTGGAAGAGCAGGAGACTCAGCTGGAAACTTTAGTGCAACTGCTGCGTTCTGCAACAGTGGTACGTTTGCCGCTTGCCGTTTCGGCTAAAAGGCAGAGCTTTCTGGAGTCACGTATTGCGATAAATGAGGAAAGAGGTAATACTCTGGCCGTCTTAAGGGATCGGGCCGAACTGGAAACGAATAAAACCCGACAGGCAACTAGAGAATATCTAGAATTTTTGATTCAAGCGTCCAATAATTATGAAAGCATTGACCAGTTACTCAGCGTTTCTCAAAAAAGACTGGAAAAAGCCCAGCAGGCTGCAAATGGTCTGTCGTTGCCAGGGGTGGCGATGGAAGGGAAAGTTTTTGCGGACTACAAAAGAAATCAGGCGGAATTTGCTCTGGTTAATGCGACGTATCAGGATATTTTAAAATATGTCATTAATCATCCACTACAGATTGTTTCAACACACTGGTTTCAGGAGTTTTCTCTGCTGACGACCATTAATTATATTAATCATTTTGAAATGATCCGACTGATTAATCTCAAATTAATCCCTTTCAAGATAGATGTTGGTGGCGTGAGTGTCTCGTTGGTGATTATTCTGTTAGTTTATTTCAGTTACCCGTTTGTCTTTAAATGTACCAGTTGGTGCGTGGAAAAATATATTATTGACAAGGATGCTGAAAATCAGACGTTGATCTACCATGAGATCAGACGGCCTGCAAGGACATTGGTGGTATTTTTTGGAATTGATCTGGCGACCTATGCTTTTTTTTATAAAACCGATTATCGCTCGTCAATCGAAAATATCACCTTTGTGATTTACAGTCTGATTATTATCTGGTTGTTGTTTAAAATTCTCGATAGCGTGGTATTGGTTCAGGTGCAGAAATTTAGCCGAACCAATACCGCATTAAGAAAAGAGTTGTTCAACCTGGGGGTGCAAGCTGGAAAAGGTATTATCCTGATTATTGTGTTGGCCATCGGTTTGAGTCACTTTGGTATCAGTATTACCGCTATTATGTCAACACTTGGGATTGGTGGCTTGGCTTTCGCTCTGGCGGCAAAAGATACCCTGTCAAATTTGTTTGGCGGTATTACCATTTTGTTTGATGATGTGTACAGAATGGGAGATTGGGTGAATATAGGCGATGTAGAGGGAACGGTTGCTGAAATTGGATTGCGGAGTACCACGATCAGAACCTTTGATAATGCCCTGATTACCATACCCAATGCCCAGGTTTCAGTGGCCAGTGTCAAGAACTGGAACCGTCGGGTGGTAGGCCGACGTATCAAGTTGTATATTGGAGTCACCTATGAAAGTGACATGGCTGATATTCGACAGGCTTTGGTTGATATCAAAGATATGTTGAAACATCATCCGGGAATTGCCAATCCGACACAGAAACACAGTGTCAGCCGTCGCCACTTCAGGCTGTCTTCTCAGGAAGACACTCAGGGGATTAAGGCGACACAACTGGTTTTTATGGATCGCTATGGAGATTTTTCGATTGATATTCTGGTGTATTGTTTTTCAAAGACGGTTAATTGGGCGGAATGGCTGGCAGTAAAAGAGGATGTGTTGTTTAAAATAGCAGATATTTTACAGAATAATAACCTGGAATTTGCCTATCCAACTCAGGTCAGAATACATAAAAATCAATTCTCAGACGGCAAGAATGACGTTTTTTTGGGAAATTCTGCCAGTTCATAGTGTGTTTGAAAAATAGAAAAATTGCTGCATAAAAATCAATTCAAAATGGTTTTTTCCTGAAATTAACTTAAAGCATGGCATTAATGGTCTGGCAATGTTATTTTTTACCTTCAGGGTAAAAAATAAATGATAAATTTTAATCCAGTCCCAGCTTTTTCAATCGGTAACGCAATGAACGGAAAGTCAGGCCCAGTTGTTTTGCTGTGGCCGTTTTGTTCCAGCGGTTTTTCTCAAGAGTGGAAGTCAATGCCTGTTTTTCGATCTTTTCCAGATAATCTTCGAGGGATTGCCGGTCTGGATTAAATTCTTCTGTGGGCGCAAGTTCGGTACCGACAGGCAGGTTCAAATCTTCCTGTTCGATGATATCGCCATCATATAAAGTCAGTGCGCGTTCCAGTATATTTTCCAGTTCACGAACGTTTCCGGGGAAATAATAATGTTTTAAAGCATTCAGGGCGGCGGTTGATAATCGCGGTTTTGGCAGTTGGTTGGCAGCGGCTAATTTGGACAACAAGAATTCTGTAATTTGCGGAATATCCGACGATCTTGCACGCAATGGCGGTAGGGTTAATTCAATAACATTGAGCCGGTAATACAGATCCTGGCGAAAACTTCCTTCCTGAACCATTTTAGCCAGGTCTTTGTGAGTGGCGCTGAGTATTCTGACATTGACAGCGATTTCATTTTGTTCACCTAGTGGACGGACTTTTTTTTCCTGAATGGCACGTAATAATTTGACTTGTAAGGATAAGGGCAGATCGGCGACTTCGTCCAGAAACAAGGTGCCGCCATCGGCGGCCTGGAAAAGTCCTTTTTTATCGGCTACCGCACCGGTAAAACTGCCCTTTTTATGACCGAAAAATTCGCTCTCCATGAGTTCATGAGGAATAGCGCCACAGTTGACAGCAATAAAAGGGGATTCACTTTTCGGACTTTGCTGATGGATCAGTTTGGCAACCAGTTCTTTTCCAGAACCGGATTCGCCGCTGATATAAATGGGCGCCTGACTACGAGCCACTTTGTCAATTTTGGAGCGAATTTGGCGCATTAATTCTGATTCGCCCAAGAGTAGATCTCGAGTGCGACGTTCCTTGTTTTTTTGCCTGGGGTGTGAAAGCTGTAGGGCGTTGTTGATTAATTGTCGGAGCGCCGGAAGGTCTACCGGTTTGGAGAGAAAATCAAAAGCGCCTTTTTTCATTGCCTTAACAGCTGTATCCATACTGCCGTGAGCAGTGATTACTGCAACCGGCATTTGCAGCCCGGAGGTCTGTATGTATTCAAGCAGATCAAGACCATTGCCATCAGGTAATTTCATATCTGTCAGGCACAGATCAAACTTGTTTTTTTTCAGCAGTTGCTTGGCGCTGCAAATATTTTCAGCAGTGAATGTTTTGATATTCATTCGGTGCAGAGTGATCTCCAGAAGCTCTCTGATATCGGGTTCATCATCAACGACCAAGGTAACGGGCATGTTCATAATTCAATAACGCTTTGATCAGCATTAACTAGGTATAGGGAAAAACAGTTTTTATTATCTTTAACAGCATAGTTTAGTTTTGCCTGATTGAGCTCGGCCAGTTCTCGGGAAATATATAAACCAAGACCTGTGCCTTCGCTGGACGTGGTAAAAAATGGCTCAAACAAATGTACCCTGGTGTCTGCGCTTATGCCGGAACCGTTATCAATGACAGAGATACATGGAGAGCCTTTATCCATACTGGCTTCCAGAATAATGGATTCATTTTCTTTGCAGCCGTATTTTAGAGCATTGGAGCAAAGATTGTGAAGAATCTGTTTCAAGTGGCCGCTATCCATAAATGCGTTAAGCGGACGATGCGTAAAAATCAAATGAATACGGTTGTTTTGTAAACCTTGTTCAGCAATCAGTGTAGTGATAAATTCGGGTAGCCAGTAATCTAATAAAATTTTTTCTTTTTTCGATGGTGTCCGGCGGGATAACTTGAGGATATCCTCAATAATGTGATTGACCCGTTGACTGTGATTTTGAATGATTTCGGTCAGGCGTTTGTCCTGCTCCTTTAATCCGGGAGATTCTGATAATAATTGTCCGGCATGGCTGATAGCGCTTAACGGGTTACGGATTTCATGAGCGATACTGGCGGTCAGGCGGCCTAAAGACGCTAACTTGTTTTGTTGCAGACGCTGATTGTGTAAGGCAATATCTTCAAAAATTATCATACATAAAGTCTCATTCTGTAGTTTTAATGAAGAAAAACGAGCCTGGGTTTCACCACCGTTATCCAGTTGAATAATGGCAAAATCCTGGTTTGGGTCTGCCCGCCAGAGTGCAAATGCTTGTTGGCATTGAGCGGAAATAGCAGACAGATGTGAGGGCGTTTCTGACAGATTGAGAAGTCTTTTGGCAGCTTCATTGGAAAGTTGGATTTGTTGTTGCAGGTTGCTGATAATGATGCCGCTTTGCAGATGCTGGATAATGTAGCGATTAAGCTCTATCAGTCTGGAAATGGTTTGCTGACGTTCGTGAGCCAATGATTCTGACTGCTCTGTCCTTTTTGCCATAACATAGGACAAAAAGGCAATGGTGAAAAATGATGCGCCGAGCATGCCGGAATAGGTAAAGGTGGTAGTTTGAAAGGCGCTGACCTGTATGGCGTATAGCTGTTCTGTGAGTATAGCCAGGCTGGCCAAGGCAGCAAATAGCATGGCGCAGCGGCCGCCAATCAGCAGACCGCCGGCAGCGATGGAGATAGCGAGCAATATTCCAATACCACTACTAACCCCGCCGCTGGCATGCATAATCAGGGTAATGAATATGATGTCGGTAAAAATAAATATTTGTGCCTGACTGATATAGCTGATTAAACGCCAAAAAATAAAAGGGGTGGAAATAACGGTTATCGCCAGATATAAAAGACTGGCAACGATATACAGTTGTTTGTCAAAACCGCCCAGAACGGAAGGGCTGAATGAGCTGAAAAAAAGAATGACAAATAAATTGGCGACAATAAAGCGGTAAATAAAAAAAATCTTCAGAAGCTGCCAGGCCTGCTTAACAGGAATACCATAATTTTTTGAAAACGGGCAGGGATAAATGGTATTTTCTTGATTAGGCGGCATAAAAGAATCTTGTTTTATCAACGTTTAACTAGAATAATACTCGGTAATCATAGCATTTTATAAACTGACAGTATTTCCTCATTTGACATACGGCGTTTTTATATTGCGGTAGTTACGACTTTGGTGGATGCGCGTTGCTTATCCACCGAAAGTGTATCGCTTAAATTCAAGGGTATTAACGTAAACTGAAAATGCTGTAACTTGCCCTGAATTATTGAGACGTTACAA
>CAYNIU010000006.1:0-44009 GCA_964397365.1 uncultured Methylomarinum sp.
TCGAACGCTATTATGGAGCTGCGAGAGGTTATGCGTTTGAGTAAACGAGATGAATTTCCTGGACTAAATGAAGCTAAAGAATTGCTTGATAAGTTACTTGAAGAGTAATTAAACTTGTTGTAAAAAATTAACTGTAACTGTACTACTCGTTCTTCAAAAAAGGTGGGTGCAGGCTAATGATTGATCAGGCCTGTGCAACAAGGATGTTGTACAGAGCCACCGGGATGAATTGATGTATCCTGAAAATCAATATCCTACACCTGCTAAATAACTACCGTATGAGTAGATACCTGTAACCTTGGGTAAAGATAACGCAGTGATCATGTTTGTCGTAAATAAAAATATCAGTTAGGCTTGGAAAATTAATAATTAAGGGTGATTGAAGTAAATTCGGGTATTCTAATGTTGAAAAATAAAATTTTGTTTCTTTTTGCGGGTCTTTTTTTATTAGCTGGGTGCAGCTATCCTCCTCTGGAAGATGTTGATTTTCCTTCCGACTATACTTATATCATTGGGCCTGGTGATGGCGTACAGATATTTGTATGGGGTAACCCGGATATATCGATATCAGTGACAGTAAGACCTGATGGGAAAATTAATACCCCATTAATTGATGATTTAATGGCCAGTGGCAAAACGCCTAACAAATTGGCCAGGGATATAGAAAAAGAGTTGTCCAAGTTTGTCAGAGACCCGCAAGTGGCTGTTATTGTGAGTGATTTTCAAGGAATTTATTCACAACAAATCAGGGTGATCGGGCAAATAAATGGGGGGGGGGGTAGTGTTGGCGGAGGTAATGCCGGGGGTGGCAGTTTCGGCGGAGGTGGCGTCGGAGGCGGTAGTGCCGGGGGCGGCAGTTTCGGTGGAGGTGGCGTCGGAGGCGGGGCATATCGTAATACTGCAACGGCATTGCCATATACTCAAGGTATGAGTTTGCTCGATTTGATTATTCAACTTGGCGGGATTGGACAATATGCGGATGGAAACCGGTCAAGTATTATCAGAAAGGTTGATGGGGATTACCGGCAGTTTGGTATCAGAATTGATGATTTGATAGAGGATGGGGACTTATCTGCAAATGTTAAGATGATGCCAGGGGATATTGTAATAGTGCCGGCAGCATTTTTCTAATAGAGTGGCGGCAAAGGATAAATTGTATATATTCTTTTCTGGATCTTGTTTATGTTGAATATGTTCAGCATAGAAAAATCAGTCGATAGCAATCTGTATCCATGGTTGCGCGAAATATATCCCGAATTTAAGTGTTGATAATAAAAGGGGTGAGTTAATTTTATGCAGGATCAATTAGCTGATATTTTAGCCTATGTAAAAGGTGTCATTAATCATAAATGGGTAATTGTTATTTTTGCCTGGGTTATCTGTATTGCTGGTTGGATTTATATTCATAATATGCCAGATAAATATAAATCTGAGGCGCGTGTGCAAGTCGATACCAGAACCATGCTTAGACCTTTAATGAGAGGGCTTGCCGTACAATCTGATGTCAGAGGGTTGATTGCGATTATGAAAAAGCTGATGTTTACTCAGCAAAATTTGCTTAAAGTTGCAGAACTTGCAGGAATGGAGGGCGATTATGAAACTGATAAAGGTCGATATGCGATTACTAATCAATTGAGAGAAGGCGCCGAAATTTCTGGGGGACGTGGAGAAATTTTTTCTATCAGTTATGAATCCTCCAGTCCGATAATGGCGCAAAAGATTGTACAGGCCATTTTATCTGTGTTTTCTGAGCAAACTCAACAGTCTACGTTGAGTGATATGGGAGCTGCACAACGCTTTATTGACGATCAGATCAGAGAGTATGAACAACGGTTGCGTAATGCTGAAAAAGCCCGGGAAAATTTTAAGCGGATAAACCTGGGGTTGCTTCCGGGAGAGAACGAAGACCAAGTCAGTAAAATACAGACAATTCGTTCAGAAATAGAACAAATTAAAATGACTATATCTGAAATGAATGCCAAGAAAAGAGTTTTACAGATTCAGTTGGATGAAGCCTTGGAGTCAGATGAAGAATGGGGACTGACCGATCTAACTGGACAAGGAACCGAGGAGGATTCAAAAATCAGCAATCTTCAGGAACAGATGGATAATTTGTTGCTTAAATATACTAAAAATCACCCCGATGTTAAAGCCATCAATGCCACTATTAAAGAGCTTAAGCAACGGAAGGCGGAAAAAGAAGGAATGGTTGAAAAACAACCCAGTTTGGAAGCAATGTCGAATCCATATGTTCAATCTATCAAAATTCAGATCAATCAGGTTGATGCGGAAATTGCGACTTTAACATCCAGGGCTAAAATGTATAAAGCGAGATTAGATCAGACGAATGAGGAATTTAATGCACGATTAGCCGTTGAAACCGAAATGCAGAATCTAAACCGGGATTATGCTTCAATTAAGAGTAATTATTTAAATTTAATAGAGAGACGCGAGCAAGCATCACTCTCAGAAAAAGTAGATGCTCAAGCTTCGGCATTGAAATTAAAAATTGCTGACCCGGCTAATAGGCCTTTGAATCCAACAGCTCCAAACAGGGAACTTTTGTATTCGGTTGTATTGGGTATTGGATTGGTCATTGGCTTGGGTGTCGCGCTATTACTTGTTTTAATCAGACCGGTGTTTACTTCAGCAAGAAATTTAAGAGCGGTAACAGGATTGCCGGTTTTAGGCACAGTTTCCAAATTTATGACTGACGAACAGATTAAGAAACAAAAAATAAATAATTTTATGTTTTTTTCGGCGAGTTTTTTGTTAATTGTTGCCTATTGTTGTTTTATGGTATCAGAAATACTTTTTTAGACATAAAAATGCTAAATCGGGATTATTGACTAAAGTGATAGGGTATTTCGCGAGCTGTTTTATTTAAAACAATATAAAACTGAATATTGGAATTTTAATGAGTACAATTGAAGATGCTTTAAAAAAAGCCGAAGAACTGGAAAAGAAATACATTGGGAATAAGAATAGTTCTGCGGAAATTAAAGATTCAAAAAAAGAGTATCCTGATGCTTATCAAAATAAGGCTTCAAAATTATCCAAGAATGATAGCCGGGCAGAAGAGGTGGAAAAATTCGATTGGAACTTCTTAAAAGAAAATGGTTATATCTCGGCAGATAACCCCCATTCGAAATTAGTTGAAGAGTATAGAAGCATTAAAAGGCCTTTAATAGTCAATGCAATTGGTGCAAGAAAAGATGAGATACAACGTTCAAATCTGATTTTGATAACCAGTAGTGTGCCGGGCGAGGGTAAGACATTTACTTCAATAAATCTGGCATTGAGTATTTCTGCAGAAATGGACAAAAAAGTGTTATTGATTGATGCCGATGTATCAAAACCTTCTATATCTAAAATACTGGGAATTAAAAGGGAAGTGGGGTTAATTGAATACTTGGAAGGACAAGTGAATGATTTGTCGGAAATTATTGTGCAGACAGAAATTGACGGTTTGCGTATTATACCGGCCGGTAAAAGACATAAGTTGTCAACGGAGTTACTTGCCAGCAATAAAATGGGTGCTTTGGCACAGGAATTGAGTGAACGCTACCAGGATCGTATTGTCATTTTTGATACGCCGCCATTGCTGGCGACAACACAGGCCGAGGTATTGGCCAGTATGGTGGGGCAAGTGATTTTAGTGATTGCTGCTGAATCGACCCCGGAAAGTATTGTTATGGAATCGGTGAAAAAGCTGGAAAGTTGCGCCGATGTTATTTTGACATTATTAAATAAAACTCAGCGCTCATTAGATGCCAGCTATTACGGATATGGCCAATATTGATATTTATAAACAATACAGAAATGGCCGAAAAGTTTTATGTCTGTTAACGATGCCATTGTTTTTTAGTTTTAGCAAGCAATCCCTGGCTTTTGATTGGGTAATACGCCCGAATCTGAATGTCAGAGAAGTTTTTTCAGATAATATAAATCAGGAGAGCATTAATAAACAGAGTGCATGGGTGACTGAAGTGAGTCCGGGGGTTTCGATTCGATCCACGTCATCAATCAATACTTTTGATTTGAATTACAGAATGCAGAGTCTGTATAACGCCGGTGGAGATTCCGGGCTGGACTTTAACAATCAGTTACAATTGAATTCAAGATATCAGTTGGTTAGAAATGCTCTTTTTATGGACACCAGCAGTTCGATCAGTCAGCAGAATATTTCCAATAGAAATATCGTCAGTGATAATCTTACCGGTGATGCAAATACTTCAAATATTACTACTTTCAGTATTTCTCCATACTGGACGCCCAATTTTAAGAATTTTGCCAATGGTATTGCCCGAGTGACTTATGATCGGGTTTCTGCCAGTGGTAGACCGAATTCGTTTTCTAATACCAATAGTTTTAGTCAAAACATCAGTTTAAATAGTGGCAGGGATTTTTCTCGGTTTACCTGGTTTGTCAATTTTGATAATCAAGAACAGTTCAATGAAAATGGAAATAATGTGAAGTTTCAGAGTTCTACGGCTGAACTTAGGACTTTTTTTAGCAGAACTTTAAGTGCTTTTGTCCGGTTCGGGCAACAGTCGAATCAATTTCAAACGACAACCGACAGTAACCAGAATGGTTTTTTTTATACTGCAGGTGGACAATGGCGTCCCAGTGCGCGTTTTAGCGTACAAGCAGGTTATGGCAATAATGCATTTGTGACGGTTAATATTTTACCAATACGCAGGATAACCTGGAGTACCACTTATTTTAATAATGATATTGGTACTAACAGAGGCAGTCGCTGGCAAAGTTCATTGAATTACAATGCCCGACGCTCAATTTGGACGTTTTCTTATAGCGAAAACACTATTACAACACAGCAGTTGCTTTTACAACAACAGGTGTTTGCTGTTAATGACGCATTTGGAAATCGAATTCAGAACCCAATAACAGGCCAGCCAGTTCTTTTTACAATTAACTTGCCGACGTTAACGGATGAAGTTTTTATCAGTAAAAGAGCTGACTTGTCGGTGTCATTTCAAACTGGAAAAAGCACGATTAACTTTAATGGGTATCGCTCAAGAAGGATATTTCAAGTCAGCCAGAATATAGAAGACGTGTATGGTTTCAGTAGTTCATGGAATTGGAATTTTATGCGTCGTACCAGTTCCAATGTGCGTTTGCTCTGGCAAACAATTGATGGACAGGACGGGACGACAGACGAACGCTTTGAAGCGGCTGTGAGTGTGACCCGGAATATAGTCAATTTTATGGAGAGCCGATCGGTCAATGGGTTGCTTGAATATCGTTATATCTCACAACAGTCAGGTCTTGCGGGAAATAATTTTTCGGAAAACAGAATAAGTGCTAGCCTATTTATGAGATTTTAAATGTACAAAAGTTATTACAAATTAACTCAAAACCCCTTTCAGCTGAATGCTGATCCGGCATTTTTTTTCGACAGCTCGGGGCATAAAAGAGCCAAAGCTTATTTGCGTTATGGTTTGGCTCAGGGTGAAGGTATTGTTGTGGTAACGGGGGTTCCCGGAACTGGAAAAACCATGTTGGTAAAGGAACTGGGACAATTTCTGCAAAAGGATAATTCGGTTATTATTGGATCTTTAGTTACCTCCAGTGTTGGCGCCGAAGATACACTACGGTTATTTATAGCGACCTTTGGGATTTCTTCCGAGCTGGATGATACCAAAGCGACATTATTGAATAGAATAGAATCTTTTTTTAAAGAGCAGGCAAAAAGAGGGAAGCGTGTTTTATTGATTGTTGATGAAGCGCAAAACCTGCCCAAACAATCTATTGAAGAACTCAGGATGTTGTCCAATTTTGAATGGGAAGGAAAAATTATTTTTCAGACTTTTCTTATCGGACAGGAAGAATTGGGAAAGCGTATTTTTGCTTCTGATATGGAGCAGGTCAGGCAAAGAATTGTGGCAACGTATCAATTAAAAGCCATGAATGCCGAGGAGACCAAAAATTATATTTTGTTTCGTTTGAAAAAAGCCGGTTGGCAGGATAATCCAAAGTTTGATAATGATATTTTTACGGCTATTTATAGCTTTACCAAAGGTATTCCCCGACGAATAAATAAATTTTGCGACAGATTGCTGTTGTTTGGATTCCTTGAGGAGCTGGATAGGATTGATTTGAATGCTATTAAAAAGGTCGTCGCTGAAATTAAAGAGGATGATAAGTCTCTTTCTTTCCGAACAAAAAAAATGGTTGGTGAATTACCGGTCTCTACAAGAGCTGATGTGAGTTTAGAGCAGAAGGTTGAAGATTTGGAGAAAATGGTAGTGGAGTTAAATTCAAAGTTTAAGAAAGAACAAGCTTTATTGAGAAAGGCTATTTTAATTCAATTGGATATGGATGATGTTTATGCCCGTGATACTTAAAGGTAAAATAAAAATTTGATGTTTGACTGAATGATTTTGGCTAAAGAACTGTAACCTGGATTTTCACCATGATTGGCATAATTACAATAAAATAATGACTCAGATTGAAGACGCACAAGCGCTGATTGTCCATGCCATGACTGTGGATGTAGAAGATTACTTTCAGGTGTCGGCATTTGAACCTTATATTGCCAGAAATCAGTGGGATAGTCTGGAACATCGAGTTGAGTCTAATACTCAACGAATTCTGGATATTTTTGCCGAGTTTAAGGTTAAAGCCACTTTTTTTACGTTGGCCTGGGTGGCAGAGCGGTATCCCCAGTTGATTAAAAGAATTGTCAATGATGGTCATGAATTGGCCTGTCATGGTTATGAACATATTCGGGTGACAGAGCAAACACCAGCACAATTTCGTGTTGATATAAAACAAGCCAAAAATATTCTTGAAGATCTGGCGGGAAAGTCTGTCAGAGGATATAGGGCCGCCAGTTATTCTATTAATAAAGATAACTTATGGGCGCATAAAGTGTTGTATGAAGAAGGTTTTGAATATAGCTCAAGCATCTATCCGGTCAAGCATGATTTATACGGTATTCCTGATGCTCCAAGATTTAGTTATAGCCCCTTACCCGACAAAGCATTTAAAGAAATTCCTATTACAACGATTGAGTTTCTGAATAAAAATATTCCTTGCGGCGGCGGTGGTTTTTTTAGGTTTTATCCCTATTTATTTTCTAGGTGGGCATTAAAAAATATTGCACATAAAGAAAAACAATCAGCTATATTTTATTTTCATCCATGGGAAATGGATCCTGATCAACCCAGGCAAAAAGGAATTAGTTTTAAAACACAATTTCGCCATTATTTAAATTTGAAGAGAATGGAACCGCGATTAAGGGCTTTGTTAAAGGATTTTAACTGGGATACTATGGAAAATATATTTATGACAAAATAATTGTGCCAGTTTGTGCGTCCGGTACATGCTGATATGGCGCATAAAATATCGTTAAGCTCTTGATGATTTTCATGATGAATAAATAACATTGACTAGAACTGGTGTACAGTGGTTTTCTGGATCAAATTTTCTCGACTGGATTGAATTAAAATAACAAATACAACCTATATGAAAATTGAAATACTGAATGACAGCCAAGTTAAGCTATGGGATGAATATGTTGAGAATTCAGAACGTACGACATTTTTTCATAAAGCCGGTTGGAAGGAGGTTATAGAACGTGCATTCGGTCATAAAACTTATTTTTTCTATGTGGAAAATCAGGGCCGAATAATTGGAATATTGCCGCTTGTGCATATTAAAAGTCTTTTATTTGGTAATGCGTTGTGTTCCACCAGTTTCTGCGTTTATGGCGGCGTGGTAGCCGATGATCCTGAAATAGTATCCTTGTTGGATAGAAGAGCTTGTGAATTGGCGGAGGAACTCGGTGTTGATTATCTGGAAATGCGTAATAAAACGCAGAAGACAGTGGACAGGCTACACAAACAACTTTATGTGACATTTCGAAAGTCTTTGCTTGAAGATGTTGACGCCAATATGCAGGCCATTCCACGAAAACAACGTGCTATGGTTCGTAAAGGTATCAAGGCAGGGCTATCAAGTGAAATTGACAGTTCTGTTGAGCGTTTTTATCGCGCCTATTCAGAAAGTGTGCGTAATCTAGGTACCCCGGTTTTTTCCAAAAAATACTTTCAAATGTTAAAAGCAGTCTTCCAGCAGGATTGTGAAATCCTGACTGTGACCAATGCGCACGGTCAGTTAATCGCCAGCGTGATGAATTTTTATTTTAAGGATGAGGTGTTGCCCTACTATGGTGGTGGTACAGCGTATGCCAGAGCGGTACAGGGTAATGATTTCATGTACTGGGAGGTCATGCGGCGGGCTGTCGAAAAAGGGATAAAAATATTCGACTTTGGGCGCAGTAAAGAAGGAACCGGGTCGTATCGATTCAAAAAGCATTGGGGATTTGAAGCGGAACCCTTATTTTATGAATTTTATTTGGTTAATGCTGAATCTTTGCCTGATATAAATCCGTTAAACCCAAAGTACCAATTATTCATTGCAGCCTGGAAAAAACTCCCCTTGGCTGTTAGTCAGTTCGTCGGCCCTTGGCTGGCAAGAGACTTGGGTTAGTTGTATGAAAAATATTTTGTATCTGGTTCACAGAATTCCTTATCCCCCGAATAAGGGTGATAAAATCAGATCGTTTCATTTTCTTAAAGCCTTGGCGGAACACTATCATGTTTATTTAGGTGCTTTTATTGATGATGAGGAAGATTGGCAATATACAGAACATTTAAAGTCTTATTGTTCGGATTCACTTTATTTGGCACTCAAACCGTCAACGGCAAAAGTTAAAAGTCTGACCGGTCTGTTGACAAAGCAGGCGCTTAGTTTGCCTTATTATCGAGATCAAACGATGCAACGCTGGGTGGATGAGATTATTGCCAGCCGGAATATTGAAAAGGTGGTGATTTTTTCCTCAGTCATGGCGCAATTTGTTTTACATAAAGACAATGTTGACATGATTGTTGACTTTGTTGATGTCGATTCTGATAAATGGCAACAATATGCGCAAAAAAAACATTGGCCGCAGAGCTGGGTTTATCATAGAGAATCCCGACGATTGCTGGACTTTGAAAAAATAGTGGCGGAAAAAGCTAAGGTCAGTTTTTTTGTTTCTCAGCAGGAAGCTGAATTATTTAAACGGCTGGCGCCTGCTGTCAGTCACAAAGTGACGGCGATCAACAATGGTGTCGATGCCGCCTATTTTTCACTGCAGAGCGGTTTGCTATCCCCTTATAAAGATCATGAAAAAGCCATCGTGTTTACCGGAGCGATGGATTACTGGCCTAATGTCGATGCAGTCGTCTGGTTTGCTCTGCATATTTTTCCGGAAATTCGCCGGCAATATCCACAAACAGTGTTTTATATAGTGGGGTCTAAGCCAACAAAAGAAGTTCAGGCTCTGGCGGCACTAGATAATATTGTCGTGACCGGGCGCGTCGAAGATATTAGGCCTTATCTGGCTTATGCCATGTTTGCTGTGGCGCCTTTAAGAATAGCCCGGGGTATTCAGAATAAAGTGCTGGAAGCGATGTCGATGGAAAAAATAGTGTTGGCCACATCAGCGGCCATGGAGGGAATTAGCGGCTATGAGCAGCAGGATGTCATGATGACTGATGATGCCGAACAACTTGCCGATAAAGCCTGTCAGTTGTTATCGCAACCGCAAATTCAATCATCAGAAAACAGAGCTTTTATTAGGACTCAGTTCAGCTGGAATAGCTGCGGTGAGCAATTAGCTCAACTCATTAATCATTAAAGTAATGACTCAAAATCGACTATTAATCGTATTTGGCACTCGGCCGGAAGCCATTAAGATGGCGCCGGTGGTTAAAGCTTTTCAGCAGGATAAGCGTTTTGAAGTCAGGATATGTGTTACCGCACAGCATCGAGATATGCTTGATCAGGTATTGAACTTGTTCCACATTGAGCCGGATTATGATCTGGATATTATGAAACAAAACCAAGGCTTGACCGGTATAACCTGTTCTATTCTGACCGGCCTGGAAAAGGTATTACAGGATTTCAAACCACAGCGAATTTTAGTGCATGGAGATACCTCGACAACATTTGCCGCGACATTGGCAGCGTATTATCAAAAAATTCCGACAGCTCATGTAGAAGCCGGATTACGAACACATAATATCTATTCTCCCTGGCCGGAAGAAGCTAATCGCAAATTGACCGGGGCATTGGCCGATTTACATTTTGCCCCGACAGCGACAGCCAAGGAAAACTTGCTTGGGGAAGGCATTGATGAAAATAGAATTGTCGTTACTGGAAATACCGTCATTGACGCCTTGTGTCAGGTACAGGAAAAAATTGAAAAGGATTCGTTATTGAGAGGGCAATTGGCATCACAGTTTCCTTTTATTGACGAACACAAGAAAGTGATATTGGTGACCGGCCATAGACGGGAGAGTTTTGGTGACGGTTTTGAACATATTTGTCAGGCATTACAAAAATTGTCAGCCAGAGAGGATGTGCAAATAATTTATCCGGTACACTTGAATCCGCAGGTACAAGAGCCTGTGAATAGAATATTACAGGACATTGACAATATTCATTTGATTAAACCGCAAGATTATTTGCCATTCGTTTTTCTGATGACGATTGCTGATATTATTTTGACCGATTCCGGCGGCGTACAGGAAGAAGCGCCCTCATTGGGAAAACCGGTATTAGTGATGCGCGAGACTACAGAAAGACCGGAAGCTGTGGCCGCTGGAACGGTCAAATTGGTTGGCGCTGATGAACAACAGATTATTGATCACGTCAATTGTTTGCTGGACGATGAAAATGCTTATCACGCCATGAGCTTTGCGCATAATCCCTATGGAGACGGCAAAGCCAGTCAGCGAATTGTAGAGAGCATATATCATGGATAATAAAGAAATATTCAACAGGGTTTCAGTGGTTGGACTGGGCTATATCGGTTTGCCTACTGCAGCGGTTATTGCCTCCCGGGGTATCAATGTCATCGGCGTTGATGTTTCTGAGCATGCTGTCAATACGATTAATCAGGGTAAAATCCATATCGTTGAACCTGATCTGGATATGCTGGTACAAAGCGCGGTTACCACGGGGAAACTGAAAGCGACAACAGAGGCCGAGCCGGCTGATGTGTTTATGATAGCCGTACCGACACCGTTTCAAGAGGGTCACAAACCCGATCTTTCCTATATTGAATCAGCCGTAAAACATATTGCCAAAGTATTGCAAAAAGGTAATCTGGTGATATTGGAGTCTACTTCACCGGTGGGTACGACAGAAAAACTGTCGCAATGGATGAGTGAAATCCGTGAAGATTTGAGTTTTCCTCATCAAGAGGGGGAAAATGCCGATGTTCAAGTGGCGCATTGTCCTGAACGGGTGTTGCCTGGCTATGTGATTCAGGAACTGGTATCCAATGACCGGGTAATAGGTGGTATTACCCCTAAATGTGCTGCGCGTGCCGAACAACTGTACAAAATATTTGTCAAAGCCGACTGTTTGATTACCGATGCTCGAACGGCAGAAATGGCTAAACTGACGGAAAATTCCTTCCGTGACGTCAACATTGCCTTTGCCAATGAACTGTCCATCGTTTGCGACCATTTAAAAATCAATGTCTGGGAACTGATCAGATTGGCAAACCGGCATCCACGGGTGAATATTTTGAACCCAGGCGCTGGTGTCGGCGGCCATTGTATAGCCGTTGATCCCTGGTTTATTGTAGATTCGGCGCCCGATCAGGCCCGGTTGATAAAAACAGCCAGAGAGGTTAATGATAGTAAGCCCGAATTTGTATTGAACAAATTATGTACAGTGGCCTCGGAATTCAAACATCCAAAAATTGCCTGTTTAGGGTTAGCATTTAAAGCCGATATTGATGATTTAAGAGAAAGCCCGGCAGTAGACATTGTTCAGCGAGTTATTGAAGATAATATTGGCGAGGTGCTGGTGGTTGAACCGCATATAAAAGTATTACCTGCTAAACTTAATCACAACAATGCCCGGTTAGTCAGCCTGGTAAAGGGCATTGAGAGTGCTAATATTATCGTAACCCTGACTGATCATTCGGTATTTAAACAAGTCAAATTATCCTCATTGAAAGAAAAAGTGATTATTGATGCTCGTGGTATCTGGGAAAAGGATTAATCAATGTTAGACAATATAAAAATCGGCTTGATCGGTCTAGGTTATGTCGGTCTGCCGTTAGCCGTTGAATTTGGCCGGAAATATGCCACGGTCGGTTTTGACATTAATCAACAACGGATTGCTGAATTACAAGCCGGATCCGATCATACTCTGGAAGTGAGTGATGAGGAACTGACCGAATCTCATTATCTGACTTACAGCGCCAGTGTCGATGATATTGCTGATTGTAATATCTATATTGTTACAGTACCGACACCGATCAATGAATATAAACAACCGGATCTCACGCCTTTAAAAAAAGCCAGCGAGTTGCTGGGGAAAGTCATTAAACAAAATGACATTGTTATTTATGAATCGACGGTTTATCCAGGGGCAACAGAGGAAGAATGTGTGCCTGTTCTGGAACAGGTGTCCGGCTTGAAATTCAATCAGGATTTTTATGTCGGTTACAGTCCGGAAAGAATAAATCCCGGCGATAAAGCTCATCGGGTAACCAATATCCTGAAAGTGACCTCAGGTTCAACACCGGAAGTGGCCGAAAAGATTGATCAACTCTATAACAGCATCATAACGGCCGGTACTCACAGAGCCAGCTGTATTAAAGTCGCAGAAGCGGCTAAAGTGATCGAAAATACTCAGCGCGATGTCAATATTGCCTTGATTAATGAATTAGCGTTAATTTTTAATCGTTTGGATATTGATACTGAAGAAGTTTTGCTGGCGGCGGGAACTAAATGGAATTTTCTGCCGTTTCGCCCCGGTCTGGTCGGGGGACATTGTATCGGTGTCGACCCTTACTATTTAACGCATAAGGCACAGGCCATAGGCTATAATCCGGAAATTATCCTTTCCGGCAGACGTATCAATGACGGTATGGGGGAATATGTGGTATCGCAATTGATCAAGCTGATGCTGAAAAAACGTATTCATGTACAACAAGCTGATATTTTGATCATGGGATTGACTTTTAAGGAAAATTGTCCTGATTTACGCAATACTCGCATTGTTGATATTGTAAAAGAGTTGAATACTTATGGTGTCAATGTACATGTTTATGACCCCTGGGTGGATGCTGGGGAAGCAAAGCACGAATACGGTATTCAGCCGGTGATACAACCGCAACACAATACATATGATGCTATTATCCTGGCAGTTGCGCATGAGCAATTTAAACAAATGACGATAGAAGAAGTCAGAGCGCTGGGTAAAGCGGAAGCTGTTATTTATGATCTGAAATATCTATTTCCCGCCAACCAAACAGACGCACGTTTATAACAATGAAAATCATGGTTACCGGTACAGCCGGCTTTATTGGAAATCACCTGGCTTTGAGATTACTGGAAAGAGGTGATGAGGTTATCGGCATTGATAACCTGAATGATTATTATGATGTCAATTTAAAACGGGATCGTCTGGCGCGAATCAAAGAGTACAATGGATTTACCGATATTCGCCTTGATCTTGCCGACAGGTCCGGCATGGAAGAGGTTTTTAAAAAATATCAACCTCAAAAAGTAGTTAATCTGGCGGCTCAGGCCGGGGTGCGCTATTCCATCGAAAATCCACATGCCTATGTGGATAGCAATATTGTCGGATTCATGAATATTCTGGAAGGCTGTCGTCATTACCGGGTTGAACATCTGGTTTATGCTTCCAGCAGTTCAGTCTATGGCGCCAATGAAAGTATGCCGTTTTCAGTGCATGATAATGTTGACCATCCTTTGAGTTTGTATGCCGCTTCAAAAAAAGCCAATGAATTAATGGCGCATACCTATAGCAATTTGTATCAACTACCCACGACGGGGCTACGTTTCTTTACTGTTTACGGTCCCTGGGGTAGACCGGATATGGCCTTGTTTCTTTTTACCAAAGCTATCCTGAACGGGGAAAAAATCAAAGTTTTTAATTATGGCAAGCACCGCCGTGATTTTACTTATATAGACGATATTGTTGAAGGTGTAATCAGGACGCTGGATCATACCGCTCAGCCAAATCCGCAGTGGAGTGGACAAAAACCGGATCCTGGCACCAGTAAAGCGCCCTGGCGTGTTTATAATATCGGTAATCAAAGTCCAGTTGAGTTAATGGACTATATTGAAACACTGGAAAAATTTCTGGGCAAAACAGCGGAAAAAGAACTTTTGCCATTGCAGCCTGGAGATGTTCCTGATACTTATGCGGATGTTGAAGCCCTGATTGCCGATGTGGATTACAAACCAAACACGACTATAGCTCAGGGAATAGAAAGATTTGTGGGATGGTATTTAAAATACTATCAGTTATCTTAATTGACAGAATGTATGAGTTTTTATAGTTACTTAGCGTCCACAGTAGCTTTTTTTATATTATTAGTATTACTTCTTATTAACAGAAAAAATAATACTGTTACTTATCCTTTTCTGACAGCTAGTTTCTTTTCCATTGTCTGGTCTGCGTATAGCGCATTTGCAATACAAGATGACAATCTGTTTGCTTTTGATGCGCTTCCTTTTGAAACATTACGTAATGGCGCTTGGTATTTCTTTCTCAGTGTATTAATTTCCAGGCAACAACTGGATAATAATTACAAATTTCTGAAACAATACTGGCAACCGAAACTTATGCTGGTATTTGTCCCTATAGTGTTTTTGCTGGAATTTTTTCCACAATTACGGTATCCGGTACAGATGTTTCTGGGTTTTGATTTTCGCTTGTTTATTCATATAGGGTTTGCCATTGCCGGGCTTATGCTGGTGGAGCAACTTTATCGTAATGCGCTTTCTGAAGAGCGTTGGAATATTAAGTTTATTTGTATTGCTTTAGCTGCTTTGTTCGTTTTTGATTTTATTATTTACAGCAAGTCTCTATTGTTCAAAAGTCTGGATTTTGATTTGTGGAATGCAAGAGGGCTAGTTAATTCAATGCTGGTTCCATTACTGATCTTGTCAATAAATCGGTTGAATATCAATCCTGTCAGAGTAAGAGTTTCCAGGAAGATTATTTTCCATACCACTGTATTATTAGGCTCCGGAGTCTATTTGTTGTTAATGTCTTTGATGGGGTTTTATATCAGGGATTTTGGCGGTAATTGGGGGGCAATCGCACAAATTGGTTTTATCTGTTTAGCGTTGTTATTGTTGTTAGTCTTTTTTGTATCTGGAAAGGCTCGGGCGCTTGTCAAGGTTTACTTTAGTAAACATTTATTTCAGCATCGGTATGATTATAGAGATGAGTGGATTAAACTGAGTAAAACCCTGGCGCAGTTAAATTCCATTAATGAAGTTTCCGGATTTATCGTAAAAACGGTAGCTAATTTGGTTGATAGTTCCGGCGGGGGATTATGGTTAAAAAATGATCAGGGTGATTATTATTTAGCCGAAGATTGTAATCTTGGATTCGATGCCTTGCAGTTAATAAAACAAGAAGACCCCATGTTGCAATTTTTCCGTAAAACGCAATGGGTTATTGATTTTGTAGAATATTATAATGATCCTGATATTTATGCAGGTGCCGATTTGGAAAAATGGTACGCCCAGACAAACAATATCTGGTTGATTGTACCGCTGTTTTTACAAAATGAACTGGAAGCTTTTGTCGTGTTGACTAAGCCCCGCGTAGCCAGGCAGATAGACTGGCAGGATCATGATTTGCTGAAAACCGTGGGAATGCAGCTTGCTAATGCGTTAGCATTAACGCGAGCCAGCGACAGCCTTAGCCGGGCAAGACAATTTGAGGCCTATAATCGCTTGTCCGCCTTTCTGGTTCATGATTTAAAAAACCTGGTGGCGCAGATAGCCCTGATAGTCAAAAATTCCGAAAAGCATAAGTATAACCCCGATTTCATTGATGATTCCATAGCGACGCTGGAAAATGTCGTTTCTAAAATGGAACGAATATTGGGACAACTTAAAAAAGGAGATGTAAAAAAATCAGACGGCCATCAACAGGTTAATCTGGTGGATATTATTAAGGATGTTGAGCTTCAGCAAGGTAATAACCAGCCGCGGTTACAAGTTATATTGCACGAAAAAGATGGTTTGATTAACGGTGATATGGAAAAACTTTCCAGTATCATTGGACATCTGGTGCAGAACGCCCAGGATGCTACAGATGAAAATGGTTGGGTAAAACTGGAATTGCATAATGAGGAATCAGAAGTTATTGTTAAAATAAGCGATAATGGTACGGGTATGGATAAACAATTTATTCAGCAGCGTTTATTTAAACCATTCGATACCACTAAAGGAAATGCCGGTATGGGAATCGGGGTTTATGAATCCAGAGAATATATGTTGCAACATTCAGGACAGATAAGCGTTGAAAGTGAGCCGGGAGTTGGAACGGTTTTCACATTAAAGTTTCCACTTGTCCAAAATTAGCCTTGATGGTGTGGGAAAGTTGATTACTGATGAAAAAAATTTATTCCTGATTCGCTTGGAGGGGATAGTTGTCCATGAATGATAAAAGAATATTGCTCGTAGTGGAAGATGATACAGGTCTTCAAAAACAGTTTAAATGGGGATTTGACAACTATCAGGTGCTGCTGGCGGGTAACAGGGAAGAAGCGATTACTGCGTTAAGACGCTATTCGCCTGCTGTTGTTACCCTGGACTTGGGATTACCGCCTGATGCGGCCAATGCTACTGAAGGTTTAAAAACCCTGGAAGAAATACTACATTTAGCACCTGCAACCAAGGTTATTGTAGTGACGGGTAATGATGATAGAGATAATGCTATTCAGGCTGTTTCAACGGGCGCATATGATTTTTATCAAAAACCGGTTGACCTTGAAGTTTTGAATCTGATTATTGACAGAGCGTTTCAGCTTGACCTGCTGGAAAAAGAAAAACAAAAACTCCAGCAGCAAACGAAAGAACCTTTGTCAGGAATGATTGCGGCTTGTGAAAAAATGCAGAAATTATCCAGAATGGTGGAAAAAATAGCACCAACTCAGGTAACGGCATTATTATTGGGGGAAAGTGGCACAGGAAAAGAAGTATTAGCTAAGGCTATTCATCAATTGAGTGATCGCTCTGATAAGCCGTTTGTTGCTGTCAATTGTGCGGCAATTCCTGAAAACTTGCTGGAAAGTGAATTGTTTGGCTATGAAAAAGGTGCTTTTACCGGCGCTGTGAAACAAACCAAAGGAAAAATAGAATATGCTGATGGCGGAACCTTTTTTCTGGATGAGATCGGTGACTTGCCTTTTTCATTACAAGCTAAATTATTAAGATTTATTCAGGAGCGAATTATCGAAAGACTGGGAGGACGTACTGAAATTGCCGTCGATGTTCGAATTATTTGTGCGACGCATCAGAATATACAAACATTGATTGATGAAGGACGATTCAGGGAGGATTTATACTATCGTATCAGTGAAATGATACTGAATATTCCGCCATTAAGGGAGCGTGAAGGTGATGCCGTTGTTATCGCTAAAGCGTTGTTACAAAAATTCAGTGACCAAAATAACAAGAAAATCACTGGTTTTACAGAAGATGCCGTAAAAGCCATTGAAAGTTATCGTTGGCCTGGAAATATACGTCAGTTGGAAAATAAAATTAAAAGAGCTGTCATAATGAGTGATAGCGTTAATGTTGGTTTGGAAGATCTGGAGTTGTCTGTCAGTGAAGAAAATAATCATTTGCCCTTCAATTTAAGACAAGTACGGGAATCTGCAGAAACTGCTGCTATAAAACGAGCCTTGCTTTATTGTGATAACAATGTCTCTAATGCGGCTAAATTACTAGGGGTAACACGGCCGACACTTTATTCATTATTTAATAAATATGGTATTGATGTAAAAGTGTCATAATCTTGGGAAATAATGTAAATATATTGATACGCTACAGTGGCCTGCTTTTCTGGATAAAATGAGCAATTTGTTTATAGAACGCCTTTTTTATGTGTGTCCATGATATTGTTGATGGTCGGGCTGGGTTAAGTAAATGCGTAGGGAAATATTTTGAGAGATATACTAAAAAGAATTCTTTCTGCAGAACAGTTACAAGAAGGAATCGCCTGGAAACGTCGCTATTATAAAGTTAACAGTGTAATCGTAAAAAAAGGCGAGGTCGGCAAAACACTTTTTTTTATTGAAAAAGGTGTGTTAAGAGTGACGGGCAATGTTGAACTGGATAATCACAAACATATTCAGCCAGGGGTTTGTGATCTTGAGAAAGGCGCAATATTTGGAGAAATATGTTTGCATCATTCGCAAATCAGAATGGCAACGGTCATTGCCGCAACGGATGCGGAATTATTGGAGTTAGATGGTGAGATTCTAAGTGCTTATCTGGATAATAACCCGATTCAGGGCTATTTATTTTATAAAAAGTTGTTTGAAATCATGATTAAAAGAATGGAAGTCGCTAATCAACGGATTGAAAACTTAATGGCCTGGGGGTTGAAAATACATGATATTGATAAATACCTTTAGTGGATGTTCTTAATTCATGGCAGTATCGGTGTTAACACAGTCTTGTGACTTGCGTGAACACGATTCCTTCGAGCGTAAGTGACTGATATTTGATTCGGACAGACTTGATTGTTACAAGGGTTCTACAATTATGGTTCTCTACCCATAATAATGAAATTGCAGAGATTGTAATGACTGGCAATGCGTGGAATAAGTTTGCTTCGGTGTAGTATATATTTAAGGCGTAACAATCGTTATATAGACTGTTACGCTCCTGTTGCCGCCATGCGGAAGACGGATAAAGGCAAGTGAGTTGTCGAAGTCATTTCGTATACGTTTCTTGATAAGCAATGAGCATATTATAAATTTAATAAAAGGTTTCCCCTCATGATTAATAAAACAATAGTAAAGCAGAGCCTTACAGCAATAACAATCGGAATGCTTTTTTTCAGTTCCACAATTAACAGCGCTACTTATGATTTATTTGGCGGACAAACAGCCAATGAATTAACGCCAATAGGTAAGAGCGCCGGTCGTTCTTTTTTTAATTTTGACTTTGAGCGGCAAGCACAAATTGCCAATAACAAAGAATATTATCGCGATACGCTCAAGCTAATTAAAAATAAAAGGTTTAAAGAAGCCGGAAGCAGGATAGACTCCTTATTAAAAGAAAACCCTGCAGATCCAGAGCTATATAACTTACAAGGCTTATTGGCAATTTTCAAAAAAGAAACGACTCAGTCCATTAAAAGTTATCGAAAATCCATCGAACTGGATCCCAAAAATATAACTGCACATCTAGCGCTTTCCAAGCTTTATCTGGATATAAACGATCTAAATCAAGCAAAAGAATATGCCAAAAAAGCACTTGTTATTGATGATAAACCCAGCTATGCCTATTTCATATTGGCTGATATTGCTAACAGGCAAAAGCAACCAAAGGAAATGGAAAATTTATTGTTGACAGCTCAAAGTAAGAATCGTGGAAATTTTAAACAGGAAATAGCTGTCGCCAATAACCTAGGAAAATTATATGCACTACAGAAGCACCCTAAAAAAGCCCTTTTATTGGCGCAGGATATTGTAAACCGTTATCCTGACGAAAGTTCGGCGCTGTCTTTGTTAGCTGGAGCGCAAATTATCAATAATCAAAATGAATTAGCAGAACAGACATTAGAAAAATTAGTGAACAAGGACGAGAAAGATATTCAGCATCGTTTGCTTTTGGCCAGATTATGGGTAGCGCAATCGGAAAAAGAAAAAAATGTACTCAGATTGCTGGATGAAATATCCGCAATAACGCCTGACAATCCACAAATTTTGATTCAAAAAGCAGCATTTCTGATTAAACTTAAACATTATCGCGAAGCAAAGAATGTCATTGCAAAGGTCAATAAATTAACGCCACAAATGGCAGTGAGTTATTTGTTGGAAGGTGAAATTTATCTGGCTGAGAAAAAACTGGATCAAGCGTTATCAGCCTACCAGAAAGCCTATGCTATTAAACCAAATGATAAGATTCTTTATTTGATTAGCGATATTCTGATGGCAAAAGGAAAATCGGCTGAAGCGATAGGCTTTCTTGATCAAGAACTAAAAAAACATAATGGAAACTTGACTATTCATTTCAAATTGGCCACTGTTTTTCAGCAACAAAATAATTTAATTGAAGCTGAAAAACACTATAAAACCATACTCGCTTCAGATCCTGAGAATGCCTTGGTTCTCAATAACTTGGCCTGGCTTTATCTGCAGAAAAATAACCCGGAAGCATTGGCTTTGGCTGAAAGAGCTTATCAATTAGCCTCAGATTCCGCATCTGTTGCTGATACTTATGGTTCGGTATTGGTTAAACAAGGACATTTAAAACGGGGCATTAGCGTGCTTGAAAAGGCAACGGAATTAGCGCCTGGAGCTTATGATATTCAATATCATTTGGCTGAGGCCTATTCCTCAAACGGAAAGCCACAACAAGCAATTAAAATTTTGCAGCGGATTATAGAAACTGAACAGGATTTTCCAGAAAAAAATGCCGCTATAACTTTATTAAAAGCGTTAAAAGGGAATTAAGATATACTTAACGCCATTTAGTAATGGCAGTGATAATGCGGCGTGTTAGTAAATAAACTTGTCTACACCGGAGTGTGCCGCTGACCGATGCTTGTTCACTGCCTGAGTTTTATATTTCGCCCCTATAAAATAAACATTAGTTCACAGGTTTTGCATAAACTGCATTTGCTTCATCCATGTGGTTTAATGCGTTTACTGTAGTCTTCATATGCTATAAATTTTCTTTCCTGAACAGCTGATATTTAAAGACATGATCCGTTATGCTGACATCATTTCAATAAAGCAGAGTCAATTAACACTGGGTGGTTGACGTAATGTAAGTTTTTTGGCGGTTACGATGGAATATAAAATATAGAGGAATTTAACTGTATGATTTACAATCAATATAATTTTATGGTACTTGATTTGCTTGTAATGTTAAGCATAGGTTGAAATATGGCTGAAGATGAAAATAATGGTGAAGAACAAAAGTCTTCAAAAAAACTGATCATTATTATTGTTGTGCTGGTGCTGATTATTGCTGGAGGAGGCGCTGCATTCTTTATGATGGGGAATGACGATCCATCGGCACAGGAGCAAAATGCTGATCAGATTGAATCAAAAAAAGACGGAGGCGAGGAGGCTGAAGAAAGTTCAAACGAGATCATTTATTATAATTTAGAACAGCCGCTACGGGTTAATTTTCCAACAGGCAGCAGCGCTAGTTTAATAGAAATCAAAGTGGCTTTTTTGGTCAGTAATGAAGAAACTATAGAGGCATTGAAGAAGCATGAACCTATGATTGTAAATAATCTTCTGATGGCAATTAGTGCGGCTGGCGCTGATAAATTGAAGCAAATCGAAGGTAAAAATGAGCTGCGTGCTTTAATGTTGGATGAAACAGGTAAGGTAATAAAAAAAATGACAGAGAGTGATGGGGTTAAAGAAGTTTTTTTTACTGCATTTGTGATGCAATAAAATGTCGACAGCAGATCTTTTATCGCAAGACGAAATTGATGCCTTACTTCATGGTGTGGATGATGGCGATGTTGAAACAGAGGTCGTTGACGAAAAGGTTGAGGAAGGTGTTCGTTCTTATGACTTCAACAGTCAGGAACGGATTATTCGTGGGCGAATGCCGACTCTGGAAATGGTTAACGAAAGGTTTGCCCGTTATTTTCGAATTTCCTTGTTTAATTTTTTGAGAAGGTCGGCGGAGATATCCGTGTCAGGGATACAGGTTCAGAAGTTTTCCGAATTTATTCAGGGTTTGTTTGTGCCTACCAATCTTAATATTATTCGTATGTCGCCGTTACGTGGGCGTGCGCTGATCGTGATGGAACCACGGTTGGTGTTTACTGCTGTAGATAATTTTTTTGGCGGTGGCGGTCAATTTTATAACAAGGTGGAAGGGCGTGAATTTACACCGACTGAAATGCGTGTAATCAGATTGATTATTGATATTGTGTTCAAAGATCTGGGAGAGGCATGGAAGCCGGTGATGGATTTGGAATTTGATTATTTGAACTCGGAAGTCAATCCTCAGTTTGCCAATATTGTCAGTCCCTCAGAGGTTGTGGTGATTTCTACTATTCATGTCGAACTTGAAGGCGGTGGTGGAGATCTTAATATTGCAATGCCCTACACTATGATTGAACCGATCAGGGAGTTGCTTGATGCTGTAACCAGTGATCGAAGCGAAGTTGATGGCAGTTGGCAGGAATCATTGCGAAATGAAGTCATGCGTAGTGAGGTGCCATTAATAAGCATATTAATGGAAAAAGAAATAACGCTTCATGAGGTCATGAAGATTAAGGCGGGTGATGTTATCCCTATTGAAATGCCCGAAAAAGTTGAATTAAATGCGGAAGGGGTTCCTGTGTTTAGAGGTAAACTGGGATTGTCGGATGGAAATTATGCAATACAGATTTCAGAAAAATTGACCCAGGATTCCTTTTAAAATTGTAACTATTCAGCGTATATGTGCATTTAATATTCAGTTACTTACTTCAGAAGATGCTGTGAATGCCTCCATGTCACCGACACTTCTTCCGCAAGCAACTGATATTGAAGACTTTTCGTTCAATTAATTATGCTGAGTAGATGCTTAAAATTAGGTAACTATTCATGTTTTTGTAAACAGGATGCAAGTTATGAATCTTTCAGGTGTTTGCAACACGGGAGTTGGGAGTGGCTATAAGAATATATTTATTTCGTCTGGAAATTTAGTGGCTTGCAGCTTTACTGATGAAGAATTGTAATTGTAGGAGCAGCAATGAGTGAAGATGAAAATGATGATGCTTTAGGCGACGACTGGGCGGCGGCAATGGAAGAGCAGGTCGGGGCTGAAGATGAGGCTAATCAGGAACAAGCAGAAACCGGTAACAGTGATGATTTCAATACGGCTGAATTCCCTGAACTGGAAGCTAAAGGACAGGACAATTCTCAAATAGGTGGCGATACGGATGAATCCCTTAATCTGGATGTTATTTTGGATGTGCCTGTCATTATTTCCATGGAAATTGGCCGCACAAAAATAAACATCAGAAACTTATTACAATTGAATCAAGGGTCTGTTGTTGAGTTGGACAGATTTGCCGGCGAACCTATGGATGTTTTGGTCAATGGCACTTTAATCGCTCATGGCGAGGTAGTGGTTGTAAATGACAAATTTGGTATACGTATGACTGATGTAATCAGTCCTTCCGAACGTGTGAAGAAGCTGGGTTAATGCCGATAAGATTTATCAGTTATTGCAGTTTCATGATGAGCCCAGTTGCTGTACTGGCGGAAGCGATGCCGTCGGCGGCCAAAACTGTTTCTTATGGAGATGCATTGAATTGGTCTGTCAGTCTGCTGGTCGTATTAGCCGTTTTTTTTCTGTGTGTCTGGGTGGTTCGCAAGAGTAAACAGATATCGACAATAGGTAGAAACAATCTTAGTGTTTTAGCCGGCTTACCACTGGGAATGCGTGAAAAAGTGGTGCTGATCAAAGTAGGGAATAAGCAGCTTTTGCTTGGCGTTACTCCCGGTAGAATCGATAAGTTGTTGGAATTGGAAGGCGAGGATAAATTGTTCCAGGAGAAAAACAGCGGTGATTTTATCAAAAATCTGGCATCGGCTATGAAAGGGCAATCTGATGTCTAAAATAATCAAGATTATGCTGATTATCGCCGCCGGTTTATGGAGTGATGTTTCTGTCTGGGCGGCTCCTGGTATTGATGCTTTGACAGTTACTACTAATCCTGATGGTGGACAGACTTATACCGTCACTATTCAGATTCTGATTTTAATGACGTTGCTGACGTTGTTGCCATCGCTGTTGCTAACCATGACTTCGTTCGTGCGTATTATGATTGTTCTTGGTTTGCTCAGGCAGGCAATTGGCACAGCTCAGGCGCCTAGTAATCAGGTTCTGTTGGGGTTATCCTTGTTTTTGACAGTATTTATCATGATGCCGGTTTTGGAGAAAGTCAACAGTCAGGCAGTGCAACCTTATTTGGAAGAAAAGATCAATGTGACCACGGCATTGGAAAAGGCATCGGAACCTTTTAGAACTTTTATGCTCCGGCAAACCAGAGAAACCGATCTGGAAATGTTTATGAGAATTTCCGGACGGGAAGATTTTAATTCTGTTGATGATGTGCCGTTTTCACTATTATTGCCGGCCTATGTGACCAGCGAATTAAAAACAGCTTTCCAGATTGGTTTTCTGCTTTTTTTGCCTTTTCTGGTAATTGATCTGGTGGTGGCCAGTGTTTTAATGTCCATGGGGATGGTGATGTTATCACCGATGATTGTGGCATTGCCTTTTAAAATCATGTTGTTCGTTCTAGCCGATGGGTGGGCCTTGGTACTGGAAATGCTGGCGGCAAGTTTCTATGTGTGAAATTTAAAAGAGAACAAGATATGACGCCGGAAACAATTTCAGTTATCGCTCAGGAAACTGTTTGGATTGCCGTAAAAATTATCGGCCCTATTTTATTGATATCTTTAGCGGTGGGGTTACTGGTTTCAATGTTTCAGGCGGCTACTTCTATTCAGGAACAAACACTCACTTTCATTCCTAAATTGGCAACAGTCATTATCACTTTAATGATTGCAGGCCCCGGAATGTTGCAAATGTTGATAGACTATTTTCAAGACCTGGTTCGGAATATTCCTACTTTAATAGGATGAATGTTACTGAAAATCAAATATTAACCCTGCTGGCTTCATTTATTTGGCCGTTTTTTCGTATCGGCTCCATGTTTATTTCCATTCCCGTATTGAGTGTCAAGGCAGTGCCTGCCAGAATCCGAGTTATCGCTGCATTTCTGATTACTCTGGTTATTATGCCGGTAATACCGGCGATGCCGGATATTGAGTTGTTCAGTTATCAAGGGTTTATGGTCGGTATTCAGCAAATTCTATTAGGTGTAACCAGTGGTTATATATTGCAAATGGTGTTTTCCATTATGCTGGTTTCCGGGCAGGCAATTGCTTATAGCATGGGGCTGGGTTTTGCATCATTAGTTGATCCGGCAACAGGAATACAAGTACCAGTGGTTGCCCAGATTTTTATTATCACCGCCAGTTTACTGTTTTTATCAGTCAATGGACATTTGTTACTGATTGAAATGCTGGTTCAAAGCTTTACCACTTTACCTGTTGCAGAGATAGGATTGGATAAATCGGCTTTATGGCATGTCATTTCATGGAGCAGTCAAATATTTGCTGGGGGGGTTTTGTTGGCATTGCCGGTAATGGCAGCCATTTTATTTATCAATATCAGTTTTGGCGTTGCTTCAAGAGCGGCTCCTCAATTACAAATTTTTGGTATAGGATTTCCCATCAGTATTATGTTGGGAATGTTGTTGATTTGGGTTATGTTGCCAGAAATGCTGGAAGGATTTGCCGATATATTGCGTGATGGATTTGCCTTGATCAGTGAAATATTGAAATTGTAAATGGCCGAAGATTCAGGGCAGGATAAAACCGAAGAACCCACAGCCAAACGGCTTGCCGATGCCCGTAAAAAAGGCCAGGTACCGCGCTCTCGGGAACTTGACACGTTTGTTTCGCTGATAACCAGTGCCGTATTGTTTCTTTTTATGGGCGGTCATATTGCTCGTGGTCTGGCTGAAATTATGCGGCAACAGTTTCAGTTGTCGAGAGAAGATATATTTGATCCTCTCCGTCTTGTTAATCATTTTGGTCATGCCTTGAGTGAAGCGGTATTTCTTATTATGCCTTTTGTTCTGGTTTTGGTGGCGGCAGCACTGATAACGCCAATGATGATGGGGGGATGGAATTTCAGTAGCGAAGCCATTCAACCTAAATTATCAAAATTTAACCCCATTACCGGACTTAAAAAAATTTTTGGCATTCAAGGGATTGTTGAATTAATTAAAGCCATTATCAAAGTTGGATTGATTTTTGCCGTAGCATGGGTTTTATTCAATGTTTATCGTGATGATTTAATGGGACTGAACAAGTTACCGGTTGATTTGGCTATTTATCGCACAGCCGATATTATTACTTTGAGTCTGTTGATATTGAGCGCATCGCTATTATTAGTGGTGATAATTGATGTGCCTTATCAGCTATGGAATAACAAACGACAGTTAAAAATGAGCAAACAGGAGGTCAAGGAAGAAAGTAAAGACTCTGAAGGAAGTCCAGAGATTAAAGGTCGGGTTCGCAAGATGCAGATGGAAATTGCTCAACGACGAATGATGGAGGAGGTTCCCAAGGCCGATGTGATTGTCACCAACCCCAATCATTTTGCAGTCGCATTAAAATATGACCAAAGCAGTAGCGGTGCTCCTGCTTTGGTCGCCAAAGGAACAGATTTAATCGCCGCCCAGATTCGCAATGTCGCATTAGGTGCGGATGTCCCTTTAGTTGCGGCTCCGCCTTTGGCCAGAGCATTGTATTATTCGACTGAGTTGAATGAAGAAATACCTCAAGGTTTGTTTTTGGCTGTGGCTCAGGTTTTAGCCTATGTTTTTCAGTTAAAAGCCGCTGTCGAAACGGGGGGAGAGAAACCGTATCCGCCTGTCGACTTGCCTGTGCCGGATGAATTTAGACAATCATAAGATATTATGGACCTGAATAAACTTGTAGCGATAATATACAAAATTTCTAAAATGGGGCTGGGGGCTCCATTAGTGATAGTCATGATTTTGGCTATGGTGGTGTTGCCATTGCCGCCATTTATACTGGATCTTTTTTTTACGTTTAATATCGCTTTTTCCATAATCATTCTTTTAGTGGTGATTTATACCGGGAAGCCATTGGAGTTTGCGGTATTTCCCACGATAATTCTTGTGGCGACCTTGTTGCGTTTGGCTCTCAATGTGGCTTCAACACGGATTGTATTGTTAAAAGGACATGAGGGGGGCGATGCCGCCGGTAAGGTCATAGAGGCGTTTGGTTCCTTTGTGATTGGCGGCAATTTTGCAGTGGGACTGGTGGTTTTTGCCATTTTGGTTGTGATTAACTTTGTGGTTGTGACCAAAGGTGCCGGACGAGTTGCAGAAGTCGGGGCTCGCTTTACTCTGGATGCCATGCCCGGAAAACAGATGGCAATAGATGCAGATCTGAATTCCGGATTGATCAATCAGGATGAAGCTAGAACCCGGCGGGAAGAAATTGCGGCAGAAGCGGATTTTTATGGCTCGATGGATGGCGCCAGTAAGTTTGTCAGGGGGGATGCCGTAGCTGGTATTATTATCCTGTTTGTTAATATTATTGGCGGCCTGGCAATCGGTGTCGGTCAACATAACATGAGTTTTGCTGATGCCGGTGAAGTTTATGTACTGCTGACTATCGGTGATGGGCTGGTGGCACAAATTCCTTCCCTGTTATTATCTACCGCCTCGGCAATCGTGGTCACCCGGGTCAGGGGGAGTAGTGAAAGCATGGGGCAACAGGTTACATCGCAGCTATTTGATGAACCGCGAACTTTATTGATTACCGCAGTGATAATGGGGTTGTTGGGGATTATTCCGGGTATGCCGAATGTGGTTTTTATCTTGTTGGCGCTGTTGTTGCTAGGTTCGGCCTATTTAATAGATAAGCGCCACAAAAAAGAAGAAACTCTGGAGCTTGAACGGGTGGCGGCCGCTCCGCAGCTGGCAAAAACAGAATTAAAAGAACTGGGCTGGGATGACGTATTACCGGTTGATATGATCGGTCTTGAAGTAGGGTACAGGTTGATTCCATTAGTTGATAAAAATCAGGGAGGACAATTGATGACGAGAATCAAAGGCGTGCGCAAAAAATTATCTCAGGAACTGGGTTTTTTGATTCCTTCCGTGCATATTCGCGATAACCTGGATTTAGCGCCCAGCGAATATCGTATTTCATTGATGGGGGTGACTGCGGGGGAAGCCGATATTATGCCGGAAATGGAAATGGCCATTAATCCGGGGCGGGTATTTGGCAATTTGCAGGGGACGCCTTGTAAAGACCCGGCATTTGGGCTGGAGGCCGTGTGGATAGAACCATCGCAGAAAGATCATGCGCAAACACTGGGTTATACCGTGGTTGATCCTGGGACTGTAGTGGCGACCCATTTAAGTCATATATTGCAGTCCAACGCTCATGAATTATTCGGATATGAGGAGGCGCAACAGATTCTGGATAATCTGGCCAAACAGGCGCCAAAACTGGTTGAAGATCTGGTGCCTAAAACTTTGGCGTTGGGTATTATCGTGAAAGTGTTGCAAAATCTGTTGCAGGAAGGCGTTTCAATTCGGGATATTCGGACGATTGCCGAAACTTTGGCGGAATATGGCGCCAAGAGTCAAGATCCGGACATTTTGACTTCTGCTGTGCGAGCGGCATTGGGGCGTTCAATTATCCATGAAATCAATGGGGTACAAATGGAAGTTCCGGTTATTACCCTTGATCCTGAATTGGAACGGATATTGCAGCAATCATTGCAAACGGCGAGTGAAGGTGGAGCCGGAATTGAACCGGGGTTGGCAGAACAAATGCACAAATCATTAGAAGAAAGCGCACAGAAAATGGAAATGGAAGGGCAAACGGCAGTATTGCTGGTGTCCTCTTTTATCCGTCCCTGGTTGGCTCGTTTTGTTCGTCATTCTATTTCCGGGTTACATGTGCTGGCATATAACGAAATTCCCGAAGATCGGCAGATCAAGGTGGTTTCAACTGTCGGGCAAGGTGCATGAGATGAGGTTGCACAATGAAGATTAAACGATTTTTTGCGCCAGATATTCGCAAAGCCATGAAAATGGTTAAAGAAGAACTAGGGGCAGATGCTGTAATTATGTCCAACCGTTCAGTTGACGGCGGTGTTGAAATAGTTGCGGCCAGAGATTTTGATGAACAGGTTATTCATAGTAAATTGAAAAACCAGGCAACGGAATCTAAACAAACGGAAAAAACTGTTGATTTTCCCGACTTTAAAGCTGATGATAAACCAGTGCATATTATCAGCAGTTCCAGAAAAAAAGGCGCTGATGGTGCAATACCGTCAAATCCGGTACGCCGGAATGTGGAGCAGTATTTAGGATATGCGGAAAAAATTCATTTGGCGTCCAGTCAGCAAAAAAGCCAGAAAATTGCAGAAAAGTTGAAAGTTACAGAGCCTTTTAAAAAACAGCAACATGAATCGGTTAAGCTGGCGATAGATTCTCAAAAAATTCAACCGCACACTGCCTTTTCTGTTGAGCAGTTAATGCAGGAAGTACGCCAGGAAATGCGTCAGGAAATGAAAGACTTGAAAGCAGTATTGGATGAAAAATTGGCCGAGGTGGCTTGGCACAACGGACAGGATCGTCAGCCGACGCGTCTGGATTTACTGAGGCGACTGGCTGATATGGGGTTTTCAAAAAAATTATCGGTAAAAATTGCCAATCGCTTGGGTGGCCATAATGATTCAGATCTGGCTTTTGAAAAAGCCCGGGAAATGTTGTCCAGAATTATGCCTATAGCCGAGGATAATTTACTTGAATGTGGTGGGGTTGCCGCATTGGTCGGCCCTACAGGCGTGGGGAAAACAACCACTATTGCCAAGATTGCCGCACAGTTTATTCTTAAACATGGTTCCCGGCAGGTGGCATTGATTACTACCGATAATTATCGGATCGGTGCTCACGAACAAATCAATACTTACGGCAGAATTCTGGATATACCGGTCAGAGTGGCCAATAATGCGGAAGAATTGCGTACTCATATTCGTAGCTTTAATGATAGGCGCTTGATTCTGATTGATACAGCCGGAATGAGTCAGCGTGATATGCGGCTTGCCGAGCAAATTAAGACTCTGCAACAGGATGATATTCCGATTAAAACCTATCTGGTAATGTCAGCGGCAACACAATATAAAGCAATGAAGGAAATCATCAAAGCGTTTAAAATATTCCAGCCACAGGCCGGTATTTTGACTAAACTTGATGAAACGGTGACTCTGGGGGCAACTTTATCGGCTATTATTGAGCAACAATTACCGTTGTCATTTTTGACTGACGGACAGCAGGTTCCTGAGGACATTCATGAACCGGATTCGATATCGCTGGTTCAACAGTGTGTCACCGGATTGGAACAGGAAGACGATTACACTAATAATTTAAGTTATGACGAGTGGGTGGCGGAAGGTTATGCCTAATTCACTCGATCAGGCAGCTGGAATAAGAAAAATGAGACAACAAAAACCGGTTCGGGTTATAGCCGTGACCAGTGGTAAAGGCGGTGTCGGAAAGACTAATTTATCGGTCAATATGGGTGTTGCATTAGCCCAAATCGGGCGGCGGGTTGCTTTATTGGATGCCGATATGGGGTTGGCCAATGTTGACATTTTGTTGGGAATGTCGCCGGAATTTAATCTATCACATGTGATGAAAGGCGAAAAAACGCTGACTGAGATTATGATGGCCGGTCCTGCGGGTTTGAAAGTTATTCCTGCGTCTTCAGGTATTCAGCATATGTCGGAATTATCGACAATTGAACAGGCAGGGGTTATCCGTGCTTTTAGTGATATTGACGGTGATCTGGATGCGCTTATCGTGGATACTGCGGCCGGTATCTCCGCCAGTGTGGTCAATTTTGCCAGAGCCTGTCAGGAAATTATAGTGGTTGTTTGTGATGAACCAACATCATTGACGGATGCTTATGCTTACATTAAATTGCTGAATCGTGATTATGGATTAAACAAATTTCATATTGTTACCAATATGGTACAGAGCGCACAGCATGGACAGAATCTGTTTATCAAATTAACCAAAGTGACTGATCGTTATCTGGATGTTAGTTTACAATTTGCAGGGGCGATTCCGATGGATGATTTTTTACGTAAAGCGGTACAAAAACAGAGTCCGGTTGTGGAAGCATTTCCACAAAGCAAATCAGCATTGGCATTTAAAAATCTGGCTAGAAAAATAGACCTCTGGCCGATTAAGGCCAGGGCAGGCGGCTATCTTGAGTTTTTTGTGGAACGCATGATTCAATATGGATCGGAAGAGGATGTGGCGTGAATGGAGCGGCAATGTATGCGTCAGTACAGACAGGCGATACTGATGACCTGGTGTTGCAACATGTGCCATTGGTTAAACGCATTGCTTATCATCTAATGGGGCGGTTGCCTGATACTGTATTGGTAGACGATTTGATTCAGGCGGGGATGTTGGGATTATTGGAAGCCATTAAAAATTACGATGCTTCTCAGGGCGCCAGTTTTGATACTTATGCCGGTATTCGTATTCGTGGCTCGATGCTAGATGAAGTGAGGCGATCGGATTGGACGCCGCGATCAGTTCATAAAAAATCCAGAATGGTAGCGGAGGCTATTCGGGAAGTTGAAAACAAACTGGGCCGCGATGCTCAGGAAAGCGATGTTGCTAAACATTTGGGTATTTCCATTAATGAGTATAACCATATTTTGCAGGATACGGTTGGTTGCAAGACGGTTAGTGTCGAAGAGTTGAGTCTGCAAGGGGATGCTTTTCTCAATAATAGTCAACACACTGATACTACTCAACCCATTGATTATTTACTCAGAAAAGATTTCCAAAAGGCATTGGCTGATGCCATCAGGTTATTGCCGGAAAGAGAACGACTAGTGATTTCACTATATTATGATGAAGAATTGAATTTGCGTGAAATAGGCAGTGTCTTGGAGGTTAGCGAATCCAGGGTCAGCCAAATTTGCAGTCAGGCAACATTGCGTTTGAGAGCAAGGCTTTCAAATTGGCTTGAAGAAAAATCAACGGTATAAATGAACATTGTGAAGCTATAATTTTATTACAAAACATGAGGGCAATATTTTTTTCAACGTATTTACAAAAAGATAAATTATTTGTAATAAGGTATATCCATCACATGACGCTCCTTTCTCTGCCTAATTTTGAACAACTATTGAGTTAAGTGACGGCGATTGAAAGATCGTGTTGCATCGGGGGAATCTGGAAAATTGTATAGAATTTAGAAACGTTCACGAAATAACCGTCATAACTGGTTTATACTTAACGATGGGCAGAAATTAATTTAGAAGTTTGCTTGTGTGGCGAATGGCTTTGCCCTGAGATATTGTTTTGAACTAAGTTTTTAAATTATTTAAGATTTAATGAATTAAGTCGATAGTTTTTATTGATAATAAAGAGTAGGTTGGAGAGTATCCTTGGATAAAAATATGAAAATTCTTGTTGTTGATGATTTTTCAACAATGAGACGCATTGTAAAAAATCTATTGCGAGATCTTGGGTTCACCAACACTGTTGAGGCTGATGATGGTAAAACCGCTTTACCCATTCTGGAAAAAGGCGGCATAGATTTTTTGGTAACAGATTGGAATATGCCGGGTATGACCGGTATTGATTTATTGAAAGCTGTTCGCTCAAACCCTGATTTAGCAGATCTTCCGGTATTGATGGTGACAGCCGAAGCGAAAAGGGAACAAATTATTCTGGCAGCCCAGGCAGGTGTAAACGGTTATGTGATCAAACCGTTTACAGCAGCGACGTTGAAAGAAAAAATAGAAAAAATATTTGAACGCATTGATGGATAGAGCTGCTTGGGAGAATGAGGCATGAGTAATGAAATTCGTTTGGCTTTGGCCAGAGATTTAGTGAAAGCCCTGGAGCAGGGAGATGAGACAACCGCTGACGGTTTATTGGATGAAATTGCTGGAGTTAGGGAAACTCAGTTATTTCAGGAGGTTGGACGACTTACAAGGCAGTTGCATGATACGCTTACCAGTTTTGAAGTTGATTCGAAAATTGCGTCAATGACGGAAAAAGATATTCCTGATGCTAAAGAACGTTTGCACTATGTTATTACTATGACTGAGCAGGCCGCTAATCAGACATTGAATGCGGTTGAAAATTTATTGCCGGTTTCTGTGCAGTTAAATGAGCAGGCGGCTGTTCTGGAAGATAAATGGAGTCGTTTTCTGGATAAAGAAATGCCTTATGAAGAGTTCAAGGCTATGAGTCAGGAAATTGCTCAGCATTTTATCCACTCTAAAAAATCTCTGGATATTGTGCAATCAGGCCTGAATGATATTCTGATGGCTCAAAGTTTCCAGGATATTACCGGACAGATTATTCGACGGGTTATTGAGTTGGTTCAGGATCTTGAAACCAGTATGGTGGAATTGATTCGTATTTCCGGCCATAAAGCCAAGCCTGTGCAACCGGAAGAACACCAATTACCAGGCCCGGTTGTTCCGGGAGTTGATGATACAACCGGGGATGTGGCTAACAATCAGGATGAAGTTGATGATTTGTTATCAAGTTTAGGATTTTAGAGGATAAAATCATGGCGATTGATTTGGATGATGAAATCCTGCAAGATTTTTTGGTGGAAGCCGGTGAAATTATTGAATTGCTGGGAGAACAGCTTGTTGAGCTGGAACAATCGCCGGATGACCTGGATTTATTAAATGCCATATTCAGAGGTTTCCATACGATTAAAGGAGGCGCAGGATTTTTGGCGATTGAGCCGCTAGTAGATGTTTGTCACAGTGCTGAAGACGTATTTAACATCTTAAGGCAGGGTGATCGTCAAGTTTCTGCAGATTTAATGGATGTGATTCTGCAGGTTGTTGATGTGGTAACTGAAATGTTTAACCAGGTTCGCTCTGGAAATGAACCATCTCCCGCTGAACAGACGCTGTTAACCCAACTGCGTAGCTTTACCCGTACACAAACAGAAGATGAAGGCAAGCCAAAGGAAGTGGAGGTCGCAGAATCTTCTCAGATTGTTGAGCCTGGTGTAGTAGCCGATATTGTTGAGCAGGAGTTTGAATCCATGCTGGAGTCTACAGAAGACAATGCTCCTTCTGCAGATGCAAATGGTAATGATGAAATTACTGAAGAAGAATTTGAAGACCTTCTGGATGCTTTACATGGTAAAGGGGGGTCACCGACTCCTCAGAATGAAGAAAAATCCACGCAGCAGACTCAATCTGCCGATGAAATTACCGAAGAGGAATTTGATAGCTTACTGGATGAATTACATGGCAAGGGAAAATTCTCTGGTAAAAACATTACCATGTCTGAAGAACAACCCGCTTCACAAGCTGCCGCTAGTTCAGATGATATTACTGAAGAAGAATTTGAACAGTTACTAGACGAGTTGCATGGCAAAGGTAAGTTTAGCGGTAGCATTGCCAAATCCTCAATAGATGATCAGAAAGACATTTCTCAGGCGAAACCTGTCGAGGAAGAATTGACCGAACAGGCAATCCGGACAGCGAAAGACGTTTCTCCTGTCAAATCGTCCCGGTCGGAAAAAATCTCAGTAGTGGAAGCTAAAAAAACCTCGAGACCTGCACAAAATCTAGGTGAAACCACTGTCAGGGTGGATACACATGTGTTGGATGAGATTATGAATATGGTGGGTGAACTAGTTTTAGTCAGAAACCGTTTTCAAACCTTGAAAGCCAATGAAGAAGCCGGGGAAGCTTTTTCCAAAGCTGTTTCCAACCTGGATGTAGTGACCGCTGACTTGCAATTGTCAGTGATGAAAACCCGTATGCAACCCATTAAAAAAGTCTTTGGACGATTTCCCAGGGTGGTCAGGGATTTGGCCAGAAGTCTCAAAAAAGAAATTAAGTTGGAAATGGTTGGAGAAGAAACTGATCTGGATAAAAATCTCGTGGAAGCTTTGGCTGATCCATTGGTGCATCTGGTTAGAAACGCTGTGGATCATGGAGTGGAAACACCTGAAGAACGTATTGCAGCCGGAAAACCCAGAGAAGGGGTGGTCATTTTAACGGCATCTCAGGAAGGTGATCATATTCTGCTGTCGATTAGGGATGACGGTAAAGGAATGAATGCCGATGCGTTGCGCACCAAGGTAGTTGAAAAAGGTTTGATGGATGAAGAAAGCGCCTCCAGGTTGGATGATAAAGGTTGTTATAACCTGATTTTTTTGCCGGGGTTTTCCACTAAAACCGAGATTTCGGATGTTTCCGGTCGCGGCGTTGGAATGGATGTGGTTAAAACACGTATTTCACAAATGAATGGCGTAGTTGAAGTTGATTCGGTTGAAGGCGTAGGAAGTACTATTATTATTAAAGTGCCACTGACACTAGCCATTATGCCTACACTGATGGTCAAACTTGGAGGCCAGGCATTTGCGTTGCCGCTCGCCAGTGTGCTTGAAATACTGGATCTGGATCTGCGCAAAACCAATATTGTTGATGGGCAATTGGTTGTGATGGTCAGAGAAAGAGCATTGCCATTATTTTATTTGAGCGAATGGTTGGTGCAGGATCCATCGTATGTTGTGAATAAACAAACGACCGGACATGTTGTTGTCGTTAATGCCGGGGGAAGACAAATCGGGTTTGTTGTAGATCAGTTGATTGGCCAGGAGGAGGTAGTAATCAAACCTCTCGGGGCAAAATTACAAGGTCTTGAAGGCCTGGCTGGGGCGACAATTACCGGGGATGGCAAGATAGCCTTGATTCTTGACGTACCTGGGCTAATGAAAAGATATGCGGCTTAGGACGACGATAGATAAAATTATTTTGATAATTAACACATTTTGGCCACTCATGAATGTGTTGTACGCAGGAAAATTAACAGACTGGAGCCATTGTATTTGTTTTAGTATTTGCCTGGAGAATGACAGGGATAACATGTTTTTTTGTGTACAAGAGCATTTATGGAGCGAATGCCAATGACTATCCGGATACTGGTTGTCGATGATTCAAGATTTATTTGTAACAGAATCCAGGAGATTTTGGAGGAAGACAAAGAATATAAAGTTGTCGGAATTGCGGTTAATGGACAGGAGGCGGTATCAATGGCTGCGCTGTTGAAACCCGATGTTATTACGATGGATGTTGAGATGCCTTTAATGGATGGTATTACGGCAGTAAAAAAAATCATGGCTGAATCTCCGACGCCTATTTTGATGTTTTCGGCCTCAACTCAAGTCGGCGCTCAGTCTACTTTGGATGCTTTGAATGCCGGTGCCATTGATTTTTTGCCAAAACGACTGGATGATATTGATGGTAACAAGGAAATGGCTAAAAGGTTACTTAGAAGACGTGTTCACATCGTTGCCCAGCAAGTGCAAAGGATAAAGCGCAAGAAACAAATTTTAAAAGATAATGAGTCATCAAGGGTAACGGCAAATTCTTGTTCGCAAAATAAGACGGCAATCAATGGTGGCGTTGCGGGCAATTATCACAACATCAATCCTGATTTACTGCTGATTGCGGCATCAACAGGTGGCCCTGTTGCCATACAAAAAATATTAACTCGGATTCCTGCACAATGTTCTATACCTGTGTTACTCGTTCAGCATATGCCTGAGAATTTCACAAAAAGTTTTGCAGAACGTCTGAATCAACTTTGTAAAATCACGGTAAAACAAGCTGAAAATGGCGATGTATTGCAAGCCGGGGTCGCTTTGTTGTCTCCCGGTGGAAAGCAAATGGAGATTTATAACAAGTTTGGTAAACAAGTGGTTGCTTTGAGGGCCAAAAAACCGGGTGAAATCTATAGTCCGTGTGTGGATATTACCTTTTCTTCGGTCGCCCGTATATATACGGGAAAAGTATTGGCTATCGTTTTAACCGGTATGGGTGCAGATGGAAAGAACGGTGTCGTACAATTGAAGCAGAATGGCGCCCAGATATGGGCTCAGGATGAGGCGAGCAGTACTATATATGGGATGCCTAAAGCTATAGCTGATGCCCGTTTAGCGGATCGGATCTATAGTCTTGATGAAATAGCCAATGAATTTAATAAAATAAACTGATGGATATTCTGAGCGTTTTTGGAGTCCTGATTGGTTTTTCCGCCATTATTGTGGGCAACTCTTTAGGAGGAGGGGAGCTGGGCTTCTTATTAAATTTTCATGCCTTCATTATTGTTCTTGGTGGTACCTTAGGGGCAACATTATTACATTTTCCACCTAAAGTTGTTTGGCACAGCATAAAAATATCCCGTTGGATTGTGAAACCGGAAAAGATTTTACTTAAATCACAGATAGACAAGATAGTTGAGTGGAGCGCTTTGGCCAGAAAAGAAGGTTTGTTGGGATTGGAAGGCGTAATTGACAGAGAAAAAGATTCATTTGCTATTAAAGGTTTGCAGCTTTTAGTTGATGGTAATGAGCCGGAGGTCATTAGTGATTGTCTGGAAGTTGAAATTAATACTAGGGAAAATATGGATTTACAGGCAGCAAATGTATACAGCGCTATGGGGGGATATTCGCCTACGATTGGTATTCTGGGGGCTGTGATTGGCTTGATTCATGTCATGCAGAATCTGGCTAATCCAGAGTTGCTGGGGTCTGGTATTGCGATTGCTTTTGTCGCTACTATTTATGGTGTAGGCTTGGCTAATTTACTGTTTTTACCGATTGCCAATAAATTAAAAAATCAAGTTTATATTATTTCCCAGGCTCGGGAGATGATGATGGAAGGCATTAGAGCAATAGCCGAAGGCGAAAACCCCAGAAATATAGAATTGAAGTTATCTGGCTATTTACTGGAAAAATAAATTAATAGAAAATCGGAAGTTTTCATTCATCAAGGGCTGTGATGTGTTTGTGGTTTATGGATGGATAATGGTTTTGATGCCGCATTGTCGGGAATTTATGTCGGATAGGCGTATTCTGTAATTCAGGATCGTACATGAAATAACTCCACCGTTCGCATACTGTAGATGAATTCACAACTACAAAATAGTTTGTCTAAAGTATTTCGTGAATGTTTCTTGTTTTCAATATTCTTCATGACATTGTTGTTCAGCGCTAATGATTCATGATCTTTTATTATGCGCATATATGAATTGTTTGACGGGTGTTTTTAGGATTATACAGGTGATAATTGTAAGTCGGAGAATGACTGAAGTATGTTAAAGGTTTAAAAATGGCAAGGCACAAGAAGAGAATTATCGAAGAGCCACAAAATCACGAACGATGGTTGGTGTCTTATGCCGATTTTATTACCTTGCTATTTGCTTTTTTCGTAGTGATGTATTCAATTTCATCAGTAAATACAAGCAAATACGAAAGTCTGTCCGAAGCCTTGGAAGATGCTTTTGTTCCTCATAAAAATGAACAAAAAACCATAGAGCCTATCCAGGTTGGTGTAACGCCGACAGACATAAAGCCCATTATTCTTGATAATCCTACAACTGAAGAAGTAAAAAAACGACAACAACTAAGTGAAGAAATCCTGCGTGAAAGAAGAATATTGACACAGGTTTCAGATGATTTACAGGAAGTTTTGGAGCCTTATATAGATAAAGACCTGGTAACGGTGAAAAAACATGATTTCTGGGTCGAACTGGAAATGAATAGTGAATTACTGTTTTTAAGTGGTGAGGCGGAGCTGTCACATAAAGCCAGCCCTGTTTTAAAAAAGGTCGCAGAAGTGATTCGTTTATTACCCAATATGGTTAATGTCGAAGGCTATACCGATAATATACCTATTGATACCGTTGAATTTCCATCCAATTGGGATTTATCTTCAGCTCGGGCGGTCAGTGTGGTCAGGAAGTTGATTGAGAATCATATTTCACCTTTGCGATTATCGGCTGTCGGCTATGGAGAATTTCATCCAATTGCCGATAACAGAACAGAAGAAGGACGATTTAAAAATCGTCGGGTTATTCTGGTTTTGATGTCGCAAGCGTTTGCCCGCTATGGTATGAATGATGAAGACCGGGCCAAGGTGTTAAACCTGAGCCGATAATCCACAAATTCAAGCAGAAGAACTGTTATCTTGCCGTAAACTCAGGTGAATTATGAAAATATGGACGGTATCAAATCAAAAAGGTGGTGTCGGGAAAACGACAACAGTGGTAACCCTGGGCGGATTATTGTCTTCCTGGGGATTTAAAGTATTGCTGATTGACCTGGATCCTCATGGGTCATTGACCAGTTATTTTGGCATGAATCCTGATGAGATGGAAACCAGCGTTTATAATCTTTTTCATGATGCCAGTCAAAAAAAATACCGGGATCCCCAATCATATATTGTACAAACAGAATTTAATGGTCTTTCTGTGTTGCCGGCTTCGACAGCCATTGCGACTTTAGATCGTCAGGTTGCTTCAATGGGCGGAATGGGCTTGGTCATTGCTTCGGCGTTGAAGAAGGTAGCCGATCAGTATGATTATGTTATTATCGACAGCCCACCGATGTTGGGGGTGTTGATGATCAATGCTTTGGCCGCTTGTGATCATCTTATTATTCCTGTTTTATCGGAATTTCTGGCTTTGAAAGGACTTGACAGGATGCTTAATACGATCAATATGGTTTTTAATTCTCGTAAGATTAAACCGTTGTTTACCATTATTCCCACTATGTTTGATAAGAGAACCAAAGCGGCCAGGGAAAGCTTGATGTCATTGAGGACTAAGTATCCTGATAATGTCTGGGAGGCTTTTATACCGGTTGACACAAAAATTCGTGAAGCCAGTCGAGCCGGTACACCGGTATCGTTATTTGTTAAAAACTCCAAAGCAGTTGATGCCTATTCTGATTTATTGGAACTATTATTGCTGGATAAACAACAAGACAAAAAAATGGCAATGTCCTAATGAATCAAAAAAAACAAAATCATCAAGTAGTTCATCAGGAGCTGGCGCTTGATGCTTATTTAAAAACATTACTGGAGGATATTCCAGATAATGGTCGGGAAATACTGAAAGATGCAGGAAAAAAGATACCAAAGGTTAAAGCGCAAGCTCTTGGAAAGGTGGAAATAGCCGAGAAACCAAGTTTACAGGTTGTTGAGCAGTCGCTAGAGAAGGTTAAAATTGCATCGAAGCAACTTCAGATAAGCAATCTGCAGACAGAAACGAAATTACACCCTTTATCAGTAATGCCTGACTGGTCACAATATGAATTTCAGGCATTATTTTTTAGGGTGGATCAATTAATATTGGCTACGCCATTGACAGATTTGTTACGAACCATAAAAATTGAACGAAAACCGACTAAAATACCCAGGCAACCATCGTGGTTTATGGGATTGCTGGATGAACATGATTGTCGAATCGGTGTTCTGGATACCGGGCAGTTGGTGTTTGGGAAAAAACGTGGTGGATTGCGGAATCTGGAAAAGAATCCATATAAAAGTGTTTTGATTACCCATGATAGTAAATGGGGGTTGGCTTGTGATGAAGTTTTGTCAATTAGCAAATTGAAACCGGAAACAGTCAGATGGCGTACAATGAGGGAAAAAAGGCCATGGCTTATTGGGACTGTGATCGAAGAGTTGACAGCGGTTATTGATGTACAGCACTTGGTTCCACATAGAAGGACAGAATAAATGAAAATTAAGTGTTTTGACTGCTGGGTAGGCGGATTCGTTCCCATGTAATTGAAAGATTGAGAGAGTACTCAGAAAGATATTAATAGCATTTTTAATGACGGAAACAGCCCAATTAAATGAGGCTGCCTGGAATTTATTTTATTAATTGGATGGCATGAAATGAGCGAAGAAAATAAACAAAATGATCCTGTAATGCAATGGGTGACTTTTTGTCTTGGAGACGAAAAATATGGGATCAATGTGATGCAAGTCCAGGAAGTTTTGAGGATTACAGAGATTGCCCCTGTTCCCGGAGCACCTTCTTATGTTCTGGGAATTATTAATTTACGCGGCAACGTGGTTACTGTTATTGATACCCGGAACCGCTTTGGTTTGCCATCCAGGGAAACAGATGATGCTTCAAGAGTCGTGATTATAGAAACAGAAAGTCATATTATCGGGATTTTGGTGGATAGTGTGGCTGAAGTTGTTGAAATGAGAGCTTCGGAAATAGAAACAGCACCTAATGTTGGAAATGAAGAAAGTTCAAAGTATATACAAGGCGTAACTAGCCGTGATAATGAATTGCTGATTCTGGTTGATTTGAACAAGTTTTTGAGTGATGACGAAAAAGCTGAGCTGGATATGTTTTAACTATCCATTGTCTGTTTCTAATAGAGTACAAAGGGGGAAATCGAGCCTGTAACGTTTCTAAGTGAGGTGAATATGGTTGAAATAATTCCGATAACATCAACAACCCCCATTATTAAACCACGCAGAATCGTGCGTGAGGATGAGCAGCGCAAGGATAAAAAACAACAACCGCAACATGAAAATGATGAATCCAAACAGGAGTCGGGGGACGAGTTAGTACAGCATATTGATGAAATCGTTTGATGATTGAAATTCTTTTAGCCACTTTATTAGGCATGACAAGTGTGATTGTCAGTATTTTAGTATGGTTGCTGGTACAGCATAAAAAGTTGAAACAGGCATATCAAAGGCTGGAAGATACCGTGGAGCGTAACAGCAAGGATATTGCTGGTTTATGTTCAGCGGCAGTGACAGTGGATAAGCGTGTGCTTGGTAATGATCAGCTTCTTAAGAATATTGTGGAAAAGCTGACGAAATACGAGGAACAGAACTACGATACGGGGAATACCACACAATTCTATCATAGCGCTATCCAGAAAATTCATCTGGGCGCGACGGCGGATGAGTTGGTCAGGGAGTGCGGAGTAAGCCGGGATGAAGCAATGTTGTTAATTCGTTTGCATGGTTCAGACAACAGGACAAAGAGAATGTGATTTTCTAAATACTGTTCTGATAAGGGGGCTGTTTTCTTGGTGGCGGGGGTAAGGATTTTTCCAGATCCTGGCCTAGTTCATCCAGTTGTTTCTTCAATTTCTGGCCAATGGTCTCGACTTCTTTCTCAATAAGAGGTATTTGTCGTTCCAGGTGTTTATTCAAATTATCGCCAATATTCTGCAAGCTTTTAAATAAACCATCAAATATATTATTGGCCAAGCTGTAATGACTTTGTTGATAATCAACATGCCAATACTGCTCTTCCTGGACAAGGAAGGTGGTGAAGGTTCTTTTTTGATGATCGGCTAAAACGGCTTGCGTTTCAACGCGTGCCTGAGTTCCGTTGATGATGATTTCTCCAGTAGAGAAAGAGGCGTTTTTCAGTGTATTTTCAATGTCTGGTTCGAATAAACTTTGTGAATTTTTACTGCTATATATTTTGGCAGTAGCCAGGTCGTTGTCAGCAATTGCTTGCCAGAATACCAAAGTAACCTCATCAACTGATTTAGGGCTTTGGCAAGCCGACAACACAAGACATAAAAAAAGTCCGGTAACAACCGGACTTTTTAAACAGGAAAACCAGTACTTATTCATCGCCACTAAAAGCGGCCAATAGTTGCAGCAGGCTGAGAAACAGGTTGTAAATCGAGACATACAGAGAAACGGTGGCCATTATGTAATTAGTTTCTCCACCGTGAATAATTGTACTTGTCTGGAATAGAATCATCCCCGACATCAGGAGTATGAACATGGCTGATACGGCCAGGGATAAAGCTGGAATCGAGAAGAATATAGCGCCCAGTCCGGCCAGAAATGCAACCAATATGCCGACCATCAGAAATCCGCCGAGGAAACTGAAATCCTTGCGACTGGCTAAGGCATAGCCAGACAAGCCCAGAAAAATAACGCCTGTACCACCTAAAGCGGTCATCACTAATTCATTACCATTACTGAAAGCACTCAGGTACATATTTAAAATAGGACCCAGAGTCAGCCCCATGAAGCCGGTTAATGCAAAAACAAATAACAAACCCAGTGAGCTGTTACTGAATTTACTGGTCAAAAACAATAACCCGAAGTAGCCAACCAAGGTAATGATCATACCCGGTTGCGGCAGATTCAGGTACATTGACATGCCGGCCATAGCCGCGCTGAACAGCAATGTCATAGACAATAACATATAAGTGTTTTTCAGCACTTTATTGGTTGCTAAAATACTTTCTTGAGGTCTTGTTGTTGCAGTATGTAGTCTCATTTTCTAATCCAAAATAAATATTGTAGTGGTTCGGGAATGTTTATTCTCATTCTCTGGGACAGTGTAATCTTACAAGAGTTTCTTCAGATTTGTAAGTAAGGTCTGTACACTTTAATGTTAGCCCCTTAAAACGAACCACCTGCCAGTAGTAAACAAAACCAACGGAGACAGAATGGCGAAGAAGAAAGAAGCACAAGAAGAATCACTGGAAAAGCAACTGTGGAAATCGGCTGACAAGCTCAGAAAAAATATAGATGCTGCCGAATACAAGCATGTGGTTTTAGGGCTTATTTTTCTTAAATATATCTCCGATGCCTTTGAAGAGTTATACGCCACATTAAAAGCAGGTGAAGGTGAATATGCGGGGGCTGATCCTGAAGATAAGGACGAATACCAAGCCGAGAATGTCTTTTTTGTGCCACAAGATGCTCGCTGGACGCATCTGCAAGCCTATGCCAAGCAACCCACCATTGGCAAAACCGTTGATGATGCAATGGATGCGATTGAGAAGGAAAATGCTTCCCTCAAAGGCGTGTTACCCAAAGTCTACGCCAGACAAAACCTTGATCCCACCAGTTTGGGCGAACTGATTGACCTGATCAGCAATATTGCCTTGGGTGATGCTAAATCCCGTAGCGCCGATGTGCTGGGGCATGTGTTTGAATACTTCCTCGGTGAATTTGCCTTGGCAGAAGGCAAAAAAGGCGGACAGTTCTACACCCCCAGAAGCGTGGTGGAACTATTGGTTGAAATGCTCGAACCCTACAAAGGGCGCGTGCTTGACCCTTGTTGTGGATCGGGCGGCCTATTTGTGCAATCCGAAAAATTTGTGCTGGAGCATCAGGGCAGAATCAACGATATTTCCATCTACGGACAAGAAAGCAACCAGACCACCTGGCGACTGGCAAAAATGAATCTTGCCATTCGCGGCATTGACAGCTCACAGGTGAAATGGAACAACGAAGGCTCGTTTTTAAACGATGCCCACAAAGACCTCAAAGCCGACACCATTATTGCCAATCCACCCTTTAATGTCAGCGACTGGAGCGGTGATCTACTGCGACAAGATGGTCGCTGGCACTACGGCACACCGCCCACGGGCAATGCCAACTATGCCTGGATTCAGCACTTTATCTATCACCTTGCCCCCAGCGGACAAGCAGGCTTTGTAC
>CAYNIU010000007.1:0-43887 GCA_964397365.1 uncultured Methylomarinum sp.
CGGATGGCTCTACGACAGCTAATGCCGCACTGACGGCTACCGCAGCATCAAAAGCGTTACCGCCTTTTTCAATAATCTCGAAGCCGGCCTGTGTTGCCAGAGGATGAGCGCTGGCAATGGCCGTCTTGCCAGCGACTGCCCAACCTGACATCAGGTTGAACAAGCCCAAAAACAACAACCCTATTAGCCATTGACAGCTTTTCCCATTCATATCCCGAGCCAATTCTATGTCTGATAAATGCTATGATTAAAACATAATCATTCGTCAAAGAGAAAAAATGAAGCACAAATCTTATACATTAGGATTCGTCGGTATCGGCCTGATGGGACAACCGATGACCTTACGTTTATTGGAAGCCGGATTCAGCGTCAATGTCTGGAACCGCACAGCTGCAAAACTCAATACTGTCACCGCGGCAGGCGCTACGGCACACAAATCAATTGCCGCATTGATTGCGGCATCAGACGTGATTCTGTTATGCCTGGCCAATACCCGCGTCGTTAAAACTGTCGTTGAAAACGACATTCTGCCGCGGGGTTCAGCCGACAAACTTTTGATTGACCTGTCCAGCATTCACCCGGAAACCACCCGACAACTGGCCGCTAATCTGCAAAAAAGTTGCGGCATGCGCTGGGTGGATGCCCCGGTTTCCGGCGGTACGGCAGGCGCAGAACAAGGCAGACTGGCCATCATGGCCGGTGGTAGCGATGCCGATATTGCCATTGCCCGAAAAGTATTAAAACCGCTATATCTGCAACTCACCCACATGGGCGACATTGGCAGTGGTCAGATAACAAAAATCTGCAATCAGATGATTGTCAGCTGCAATGTGCTGGTCATCGCGGAAATGATGGCGCTGGCCAGACAAGCGGGAGTCAACGCAGAAAAAATACCGCAAGCATTAGCCGGTGGTTTTGCCGACTCCAAACCGTTGCAAATTGTTGGGCCGGAAATGGCAACCGACACTTTTGAGCCAGTCAAATGGAAAGTACAAACCTTGTTAAAAGACCTCAACATGGCCGTCGATGTCGCCGCCCAACAGGGCAATGCCATTCCCCTGTCGAGCCTGGCCGCACAACTGATGCAATTACATGGCTGTCACGGGTTTCTGGAACAAGACCCATCCACATTAATCAAGTTGTTCACCAAAAGCGATGTTACATTTTAGCGCTAATTTGAGTATGCTGTTTACCGAAGTTGATTTAATTAAGCGCTTTAAAGCCGCTAGGGAAAACGGCTTTTCTGCTGTTGAGATTCAATTCCCCTACACACTGAACGCCGAACACATTCAGCAACAATTACAGGAACACGAGCTGAAACTGGTTTTATTCAATGTCGCTGCCGACACCTTATTACAAGGCGGCGAAGGACTGGCGGCAGTACCGGAAAAACAGCTTCAATTCCGCCAGGCTGTAGAGCAAACCTTGCATTATGCCGAAATATTAAAACCGCAAGTGATTAATATTCTGCCCGGTTGCTGTCAAGACAAACAACGCACACGGGAATATCTACAAACCTTTAAAAACAACCTGCTGTATGCCTGTAATGCATTCAGCTCAGTGGGCATCAATACCGTATTTGAGGCCGTCAATATCCATGACATACCCGGCTTTATTATTCATAACGGCCAACAAATGCTGGAAATCATGGATGAACTCAGTCACCCTCATTTGCTAATGCAATATGATCTTTATCATATGCACAAAATGCAGCAAGATTGCGCCGGATTTTTAACTCAACACCTTGATAAAATCGGTCATATTCAATTTGCCGATTGTCCTGGTCGCGCTCAACCCGGTAGTGGAGAGATTGATTTTGCAACGCTGTTTAAAATTATTGCCGATTCGCCTTATAATGGATGGACGGGGGCTGAATATAAACCGTCAGGTTTAACCGCCGACAGTCTTGACTGGTTTAACAGCTGCGACCACTCCACGCCAAACCAATGAAATCATCTACTCTATAATTTATGACCACTATCGAATACACCCTGCACCATGCCAGCCTTCTGGTCTCCGACACCCAAAAATCACTGCGCTTTTATGTGGATGTTCTGGGGTTATTGCAAACCGAACGACCCAAACTACCTTTTCCCGGCGCCTGGCTGAAAGTTGGCTCCCAACAAATTCACTTACTGGAACTGGATAACCCCGACCCCACAAGCGGCCGTCCGAAACATGGTGGACGTGATCGCCATGTCGCTATGACCGTAAAGAATCTGAGTCCGGTTAAGGCGGTGCTGGATAAAGCCGGTGTGAAATACACACTGAGCATTTCCGGCCGTCAGGCGCTGTTTTGTCGTGACCCTGACGGAAATGCCATTGAAATTATTGCCGAGGCTGAACTAGCGAATATGCCTGGAAATTAAAACCTTTCGCAAGTTATATTTATTGCTTGTCACTTCCTGATTGCCACCCATGAAATTGTTATTGATTGATGATAATCCGGCTGAACGCACTTTAACCAGGAAGACCTTGGAAAATCAATTTCCCAGCGCCAAAATTATCGAAGTCAGCGAACAAAACCTGCTTGAAAAGCTTTTGGCGCAAGCAAACTTTGATCTGATCATTAGTGAATACCGCCTGCGTTGGACAAACGGTTTGAAACTGTTCAGACAAATCCACCACCGTTATGATTGCATTCCATTCATCATGCTGACCGGCTTCGGTAACGAAGAAATTGCTGTTGCCGCCATAAAATCCGGGATAGACGATTATTTAAGTAAAACCCATCGCCAACATTTGCATGATGCCATAATCAGATGTTTAAATAAAAACCTAGGGGGGAAAGTTTGCCATACGGAAAATGAACGTACCCTACTCTGTGAAAAGTGGGATCTGGCCATTTCCCGGCTAACCTCTGATTTCGCCTATTCCATGCGCATCCCCACTAATGGCCGCCCCGTTTTTGAGTGGTTTACCGATCCCTTGAAGAAGTTCACCCATAGCAATCACCCGTTATACCAACACGACCTCCCCATATATCCAGAAGACCAAAATATTGTCCAGCGCCATTTTGACAAACTGTTGGCAGGATTTGAAAATACCGCCGAATATAGAGTTATCAGTAATACTGGCGACATTCATTTTTTCAGTGATCATGCTCTGCCGATACGCGACTGGAGCCAGGGCAAAGTAGTGCGGATATATGGCGCCATTCAGGATGTCACCCATCAACGTCTGGCTGAAGATAAACTGCATCTGATGCAGCACGCCATAGATTCCAGCAATAATGGTATTATTATCACTGGAAGAAAGGATCAGGATTATGCCATTATCTATGCTAACCAGGCTTTTGTTGACATGACCGGCTACAGCATGGGGGAACTTCTGGGACGTAATCCCCGTTTTCTGCATAGGGATGATAAGCAACAAGCCGGTATCGCAGTCTTACGCGCGGCCTTATCCGATAATCATGACGCCCATGCGGTCATCCGTAATTATCGTAAGGACGGCAGTTTATTCTGGAACGAAGTTTATATTTCACCTGTCTATGGTATGGAACATAACATCAGCCATTACATTGGCATCCATAATGATGTGACCCGCCGTGTTGAAATGAATAAACTGATATGGAATAAAGAAGCTAAAATGCGTGCCATCTTCAACAATGTGATGGACGGCATTATTATCACCGACAATACCGCCCATATTGAATCCATCAATCCCTCTGCTGAAACAATGTTCGGCTATTCCAGAAAGGAATTACAAGGCCAGTCTGTTGAACAATTAATCTCCTCTACTGAAAACCAACGTATTAAATTCAAAATCAGCCAACAGAGCGAACCCCCGGCCGAGGCCTGGGGCATAACAAAAACCGGAAACGTCTTCCCAGTTAAAATAGGTATCAGTAAAATAAGCCTTGAGTACCATACTTTACTTATTTTTACCATTCAAAATATCAGCGAATCCAAACAGGCGGAAAATGCCTTAAGAAACCTCTCCAGTCACCTGGAACTGGCGCGCGAAGAAGAAAGAACCTGGATTGCCCGGGAAATACATGATGAACTGGGTAGCAAACTGACAGCGCTAAAAATGGATCTGAGCTGGCTGACTGAAAAATTGACGAAGCAATCTTTATCTTATCAAATCAAAACGACAACCATGCATCAGCATATCAACGAGGCCATCAACAGCGTCAAAAAAATAGCGACTGACCTCAGACCCAGCATACTGGATCACTTGGGTCTGTCCGCCGCAATAGAGTGGCAGGTTGACAATTTCCGGGAACAATCTGGACTGGCATGTCGCTTGAGTTTACCGAACCAGGCCATTAAAATGGAAGGCCAACGCGCTACAGCCGTTTTCAGAATCGTTCAGGAATCATTAACCAATATCAGCCGTCACGCCCATGCCACCCGGGTCAATATTAATCTTGGTTTTATTGACAATAAGCTCTCACTGTCAATTGAAGATAACGGTAATGGCATGACCACACTACAAATGCATAATCCGCAAAAATTCGGTATCCAAGGCATGCATGAACGAGCCAGACATTTTGGCGGCACACTTACTATTGATAGCGCTCCCGGCAAAGGATGCACTGTAAAACTCACCTTGCCACAACACCCGATGACTCACTAAAATCTTATGATAAAAGTATTAATTGCCGATGATCATGCCATTGTCAGAGAAGGATTAAAACAAATTCTTAGCGACATCTCCGATATTGAGGTTTTCCAGGAAGCGGCTAATGGTGATGAAGTGCTCAAAATGATTCGCAATGACGGCCTGGATATTTTACTGCTGGATATCGCCATGCCCGGAAAGAATGTACTGGAACTGATCAAACTGACAAAACAACAACACCCAAACCTGCCTATCCTGATTTTAAGCATGTACCCTGAAGATCAATACGCCATCAGAATGTTACGCGCTGGCGCCGATGGTTATCTGTGTAAAGAAAGCGCCCCCGAACAATTGATTGAAGCTATCCGCAAACTATCTAGGGGCGGCAAATATATCAGCGCCGCCGTTTCTGAAAAGCTGGTCGAGGAAATACAACCCAAACAAACGATAGCCCATCATAATTTATTGACTGACCGGGAGTTTCAGGTGTTATGCGCTATTGCCGCCGGCCAGGGTATTAGTGAAATTGCCAGAAAAATGTCATTAAGCCCCAAAACAATCAGCACTTACCGAGCCCGCTTATTAAAAAAAATGCATATGCAGAACAACGCTGAAATTATCCGTTATGCAGTAGAAAATCAATTACTGCACACACAGTCGGTAGGTCGGTAGGTCGGTAGGTCGGTAGGTCGGTAGGTCGGTAGGTATAAGTCTACAGCATTATTATCCAAACCCCACAAAACATAGCGTTTTATACTGCTTTAAAAAACCACAAACTCCATCATACTTTAAATGGTTATTATGTGGAGTTTTAAATGTCCCCAAACCTTAACCTTAATATTTCTCAGGAAAATTTTACTGTTTTATCTGATGTTCAGAATATCTTATTGGCAACAACCACAGATGAAACCGATAAACTGCAAGAAATCTGCGATAAATTATTACATTCACTCGCTCTGGATCTGGTCTGGAGTGGATTACTGGAAGCGGATAATCAGCTCACTGTAAAAACTGCCGCCGGTAAAGGCAAAGAGCATATCAAAGGACTGTTGTTAAACGGCGATAACATTGCCGCAAACAATCCAGTCACAGAATGCATTAACATGATGATGCCGATCCATTTAAGCAATGGTTTCAAGGATATTTGTCATCGCTTTTTCAGCGCTTTGCCCGATAACATCCAGTCATTACCCACTCAGTTATACCCACTGATCCTGGATAACCGTTGTATTGGTATTCTCGGTGTCGGTCTGCGTCAACCACAGCCGTGTATTCACACTTTGCTGCAAATGATCGGTCAACACATTGCTTTTGCTTTGGGTCTGTTGCGTTCATACTTAACCCGCACACCTCTTCAGCAGGAATTAAAACTGGCTTCCGCTGTTTTTGATTTTGCTCTGGAAGGAATTATTATCACCGATATTGAAGGCACTATTCTGGCGGCTAATGCATCTGCAAGCCGCATTACCGGTTATGCCAATAATGAATTGATAGGACAAAACCCGCGAATGCTGAAATCCGGCTATCAGGATGAGCAGTTTTATCAGTCTCTGTGGCAAACTGTACATCAAAACAACCAATGGCAAGGGGAAATTTGGAATAAACGTAAAAATGGCCAGATCTATCCTGAATGGCTGAGTATTTCGCCAATAAAAAATGACCACGGCGAGGTGCAAAACTACATTGGTATTTTTATTGATATCAGTAAACAGAAAGAAGCTGAAAAACGTCTGATTCATCAAGCCAATCACGATAAATTAACCGGCCTGCCCAACCGCGACCTATTCCTTGACCGGCTCAACATGGCTATTCTTCAGGCCAGGCGTCATCAACAAAAGTTAGCGGTTTTATTTATTGACCTTGACCACTTTAAATATATCAATGATACCTTCGGTCACGCACAAGGTGATCTGGTTTTGCAAAAAGTCGCTTCCAGATTAAAAACCAGTCTGCGTGAAAATGATACCCTTGCCCGCATGGGTGGAGACGAATTTACGGTTATTCTGCAGGATTTTGATAATCATCACGACGTGGAATTGACTGCCACCAGAATTATTTCCACATTGGATCAATCCATTTTCTTTGGACAACAGGAGGTCTATATTTCCTCCAGCATAGGTATCAGTTTTTTTCCAGAAGACGGCCTAAGCGCCGATGTATTAATGAAACGCGCCGATACAGCAATGTACAGCGCCAAAAAAAATGGCCGCAAACAATTACATTTTTTTCAGCCCGGAATGGAGGGTTATTCCAGCCAGCGCCTGGAAATGGAGCGTCTTTTGCGCCGGGCGTTGGAGCATAATGAATTTCAACTCCATTATCAGCCGCAATTTGACTTGGTCAGCGGCCAGATAATCGGTGCAGAAGCTTTATTACGCTGGAAACGTCCAGATACGGGTCTGGTTTCTCCCGAACTGTTTATTCCACTGGCGGAAGAAAACGGTATGATCCTGCCTATCGGCGAATGGGCGCTCAGAGAAGCTTGTGAACAGGCTTGCCGCTGGCGACAATCCGGCTGGCGCCGCTTTCGCATGGCAGTCAATCTGTCCGCCCGCCAATTTTCTCAGAGTGGGTTAAGCTCAATTATCAGCCATATTCTGACTGATTCGGGGCTAAACCCCAGATATCTGGAACTGGAATTGACTGAAACAGCGGCCATGCAACATGTTGAAGCCACACTACAATCGCTGACAACTTTAAAACAAACCGGCATCAGTATATCAATTGATGATTTTGGCACCGGCTACTCCTCATTGAACTATCTGAAACAATTCCCAATCGACAGGCTTAAAATTGACCGTTCATTTATTGCAGATATTGCCCACGACCCAAATGATGCGGCGATTGTTGTCGCCACCATCTCCCTGGCCAACTGCATGGGCCTTAAGGTGATTGCCGAAGGCGTGGAAACAGAAGAGCAATTACGCTTTTTGAAAATGCACGGGTGTCATGAAGCCCAGGGGTTTCTTTTCGGTCATCCGCTTCCGGCCAATCAATTTGATCTGGCTTGGCTGCACTGACAGGATAACTCATCCATAGCTAACCGTCGCCAATAAAAGAAGTGGCTACGCACGACAATATAGCATTCCCTGAAAAATATCAGTACAATAGCGGCGGTCGGACAGCAACTATTGACTTTTACTCCGAGCCATCTGTGAAGGAATGCAGGAGGAGTCTGATTTACGGGTCAGCAGAAGACACACCGTTCAGATAATCAATATTGTCGTTCTGTATCACCATAGTTTTATTTTGTAGGAGTTTTTCAAATGGCAACGGGTACTGTAAAGTGGTTTAACAATTCTAAAGGTTTTGGTTTTATTGAACCCTCTGAAGGTAATGAAGATGTTTTCGTCCACTATTCAGTGATTACAGGTGATGGATTCAAGACATTGACACCGGGTCAAACAGTTGAATTTGATATTGAATCGGGTCCTAAAGGTTTGACTGCCGCCAATGTGCAACCACAATAAATACTAATATTCCGCTGACGTAGAGACAAGGCCAGCCTTGTCTCCTGCGTTGTTTATTTTCCTGATCGTTCCGACTCTTCCCTCGCCAAACGCGCCAGTTCCACATATTGCTTACGCAACACGCTCAACTCTCTTTCTTCCATCTCTTCCAAATCAAGAAGCGAATTGTTTGCCCCACCGATTGATCGTATCAATTCATCCAGTTTTACCTGTATCGCTTCAGTATCGCGACTCTGGGTATGTTGAATCAGAAACACCATCAAAAAAGTGACGATGGTTGTCGCCGTATTAATAATCAATTGCCAGGTATCGCTGAATCCGAACATCGGCCCGGTAACGACCCAGGAAAAAATCACCAGTAATGCAAGATTAAACGCCAACGGCCGGCCTGACAATCGCGAAGCAAATCGGGCGAAACGATCAAAACGATTATTCCAATAAACGGTATCGCGTAATTTGCTTGACGCCCAACAAGCTGTTTTTTTAATCAACGCGGCATAATCCGTTTGTTTAATCATATCTATATACCCTGCTTTTTCAGTCATTTTTACGGCCTCGGTCTATGTAAACTATAGTGTTATTCTTTTTGATCAACATCAATTTTGATCGGCTGGTCTCTGCTGTGAAATCACCAACCCCCAGACTAAAGCGCCTGTCAGTTAGTTAGTGGACACCTAACCTGATACTATTTCCAGCGCAGTAAAATTAAAAAATGCCTCTACAGTATCCGCAATCTGATTAATCCCTTGTTCACGCAGCAGACTTAAATCTACCGCATTATGGCGTTTACATCCAGCCCAACCTAAAATTGCATCACAGGCTTCCGGGTCATCAAACAAACCGTGTAAATAGGTTCCCATGACCAAATCATCGACTGAACGAGCACCATCATCACGTCCCTCCAATGTCATCACCGGCCTGGCACAATCTTCGCCATTACTTACACCCATATGAATTTCATAGCCGAATACCCGGTTCTGACAAGGATATAAAGTCCCTGAAACCTGACGCAAGGATTTTTCCCTTTGCAAGGAAGTTTCTATGTCCAGCAACCCCAAGCCAACACTATAACCGGGTTTGCCTTCAACACCATAAGGGTCATGTATTTTCTTGCCCAGCATTTGATAACCGCCACAGATACCCAGCACCTTACCACCATAGCGCAAATGACGTTCAATATAATCCTGCCAACCATTGTCCTTGAGCCAAAACAGATCGTCCCTGACAGATTTACTGCCCGGCAAAATCAATAAATCCGCCGCCTGATCTGTTAAGGGTTGCTTGACAAATTCAACATTGACTTCAGGGTGAAGTCGTAAAGGATCAAAGTCGGTGTGATTACTGATTCGGGGTAAAACAGGAACTAATATTTTAAATAGTTGTTGATTTTGTGGTTTGTCGGTTTTTACAGGTAGAGCATCTTCCGCTTCCAGATATAAATCCTGTACATACGGCAACACCGCCAACACGGGCTTGCCGGTTTTTTCTTCCAGCCAGTCCAGCCCCGGTTGTAATAATGCCATATCGCCTCTAAATCGGTTGATTACAAAACCGACAACTCGCTGACGTTCACTTTCCGACAATAATTCCAGCGTACCGACAATGTGGGCAAACACCCCACCGCGGTCAATATCGGCAATCAAAATAACTGGACAGTCAGCGGCTTCAGCAAAGCCCATATTGGCAATATCATCTTGTCGCAAATTAATTTCCGCTGGACTGCCGGCGCCTTCGACAATCACTTTGTCATACTGACAGGTCAAACGCCGCCAGGATTCCATCACCGCAGTTTTTACCCGTTTTTTATACTGACGATACTGATCAGCGGATAGATTTTTCTGAGCCTTGCCATGCACAATCACCTGTGCCGTTTTATCGCAATGAGGCTTTAACAAGATGGGATTCATGTCGCTATGCGGCGATAAACCACAAGCGGCAGCTTGTACTGCCTGCGCTCTGCCAATTTCACCACCATCTACGGTCACAGCGCTGTTCAAAGCCATATTTTGCGGCTTGAATGGCGCTACCTTGACCCCGCGTCGATAATAGTATCGACACAAGGCCGTCACTAACGTGCTTTTACCGGCATCAGAGGTTGTTCCCTGAACCATTAAGGTTTTTGTTTTCATAAACCTTGTTTGAAATTATGTAAAGAATATGTCATTGTGCGCATCCGCTCAGTATTCATGCAAGTTATGTCGTTATCAATCACAATTATTCTAGCCGTTCTGCTTGATCACTGGCTAGGAGAACCTGAAAAACACCATCCGCTAGTCGCCTTCGGCAAACTGGCGTCAGCGCTGGAAAGCCGGTTTCTGCGACAGCAACAACTTGCGATAAAACAAAAAACAGCCGGTATACTGGTATTCATGCTACTGGTTTTACCGCTCCCGACTCTATTGCTTTTGTTACCGCAACAGCCATTGTTAGAGATTTTTGTGGATTCACTGATTTTATATTTCTGCATTGCCGCCAACAGCCTTAAACAGCATGCTGATGTGGTTTATCAACACCTGCTTAATGACGATGTTATCCAAGCCAGAACTGCGGTCAGCACTATCGTCAGCCGACAAACTGAGCATATGGATAAAACAGAAGTGTGCAAGGCAACCATTGAATCCGTATTGGAAAATGGCGCCGACGCTGTGTTCGCCCCAATATTCTGGTTTAGCATCGGTGGCCCGGCCGCAGTAGTATTGTATCGTTTAAGCAACACCCTGGATGCCATGTGGGGCTATAAAAACTCACGATACCTGCACTTTGGCTGGGCGGCAGCCCGTTTTGATGATTTGTTGAACTGGGTTCCGGCACGCCTGACCTCACTAAGTTATGCACTTCTGGGTCATACCCGGCTGGCGTTTAGATGTTGGCGTGACCAGGCCGATAAACTGGAAAGTCCGAATGGTGGCCCGGTAATGACGGCGGGGGCCGGGGCTTTGAATATCCAATTAGGCGGCTCGGCATACTATCACGGACAACTTAAACAAAAAATCTGTTTCGGTTCAACGAAAAAGATCCAAAATTATGATATAAACCGCGCCACCACCCTGACCAGGCAAACATTAAGTTTATGGATTATCAGCATTATGATAGGCGAATTCCTGGCCTGAATTGATTGAAGATGATTGAACATGGCGGCAATCTGCGCTCGGCGGCAAAACAATATAATATTCCCCTGGAAAGCTGGATAGACCTGTCTACAGGCATCAACCCCAATGGCTGGCCTATAGTTCGTATTCCTGATGAGTGCTGGCAACGCTTACCTGAAAATACAGATGGTTTGTTAAGCGCCGCTCAACAATATTACCGGAACACGTCCATACTGCCCGTAGCCGGTTCTCAGGCCGCTATACAAATCCTGCCACGATTACGTGCGACGTCCAGGGTCGGTGTACTCACGCCCACCTATGCCGAACATGCCGCAAACTGGCAAAAAGCTGCTCATACGGTCATTGAAATAGATTCAACAGCAATTGAAGAACAGATAGCGCACCTGGATGTCCTGATTCTGGTCAATCCCAACAATCCAACCGGACAAACCTTTAAGCGTGAACAATTACTGCGCTGGCATAACCTCCTGAAAAAACGCCAGGGCTGGTTGGTTATTGATGAAGCATATATAGATCCCTCAAGGCAAAACAGCCTGTCCGATTATCCAGTTCAGGAAGGACTGATCATTCTGCGTTCAATCGGTAAATTTTTTGGTCTGGCCGGAATCCGTTGCGGTTTTGTCATTGGCAGTCCGAAATTACTGAATAATCTTAATGAGGAACTGGGACCCTGGAACATCAGTCACCCCGCTCGCTATATCGCCAAAGCAGCGCTCCAGGATCGGCCATGGCAACAACAAACCTGTCAGACATTACCCATGCAGGCACTACGTCTTAAACAGCTATTATCAAAATATGGTTTGCCCCCTGAGGGCGGAGCTGCTTTGTTTCAGTGGGTCAAAACGGAACAGGCCGCTGACATCCATCATTTTCTGGCCAGCCAGGGGGTTTTAACCCGACTGTTTACTCATCCGTCCAGTCTGCGTTTTGGTTTGCCTGCAAATAACAGTCAGTGGTTGCTCTTGGAATCTCTGCTGAAAGCATACTTCAGCGTCTCCCTATACTTCACGCCAACAGTTTTCTGAAACAAATGCTTCAAGTGGCCGCCCTTTTACCCAGTGTTCAAGTTCCAGCATGGGTCTGGAATAAAATTCTTCGACATGCCCCAGACATAACACAGCAACCGGTTGACTGCCTTCCGGCATGGCTAGTAGGCGCATTAATGCGGATGGATCAAATAACGATACCCACCCCATACCCAAGCCTTCAGCCCGCGCCGCCAGCCAAAGATTCTGGATGGCGCAGGCGGTGGAAGCCAAATCCATTTCAGGAAGAGTTCTACGGCCGAAAACATGCTGTTCACGTTTGTTCGGCAAGGCAACTACCAATAATTCCCCGCAATTGAGAATCCCTTCCACCTTCAGCTTCATGAACTCTTGTTGCCGTTCTCCCAGGGCTTTTGCTGTTTGCACACGCTCTTTATCAACCAGGTCATAAATGCTGTTTCTCAGTGTTTGATCAGTAATGCGAATAAACCGCCAGGGCTGCATCAAACCAACACTGCCAGCCTGATGAGCCGCCTGTAACAATCGTTTCAATACTGCCGGGTCAACCGGGTCAGGTAAAAAATGCCGCATATCACGGCGCTCGGCAATGGCGCGATAGACACCGGCAATTTCTTCATCCTTAAACCGATGTTTATTCATCTATAGCAAGCCCAAGCAACACTGTCATTTCCACCAATTCAACCGTAGCCCCATAAATGTCGCCGGTCACACCGCGCAAACGCAGTATAGCCATATAGCGCACCCAGATAATGACTAACCCGGCCAACAATAGCGGCAAAAAACCGTTCGTTAAAAGGATAAACAATAGTACAGCAAAAATTAATACCTTGGTCGGCGCCAACGGCATATTTTCGATTAATTTCTCACCTATCCCTTTTTTTCTGATATATGGCGTTGTCAACATCAGTATTAACAATGCTGTCCGTCCCAAAACGGGGGTAATCAATAATCCTTGCCAGTGTTGAGCGATCAAAACAAATTGCAGGGCATTCCATTTCAGCAACAACAATAACACCAGAATAATCACTGCAACAGAACCTGCCGACGGATCTTTCATAATGTTCAGAGTACGTTGCCTGTCTCCCAGCCCCCCCACCCAGGCATCGGCACAATCAGCCAGGCCATCTAAATGCAGGCCACCGGTTAATAACACCCATACAGTCAATATGATTGCGGCCTGTAATGATACTGGAACAGTCACTAATAAGAAGGAACCCGCTACTAGCAAAAAACCAATGAGCAGTCCCACCAAAGGATAGTACAAAACCGATTGCCCCAACTGTTTATCGCTGGCAACAAAAGTCAAGGCTACAGGAATCCGAGTTAAAAATTGCACCGCTATCGTTAATGGGTACAGTACGGAAAATGTTATTTTAATAACCGCCCCTTAGCGTCTTTATAAATATGTCCTGTCGATAATAAAACGCCTTCAACAAAGCCCCAGACCACACCATAACCACCGGTTATCAATGTGACCAGAATTTGCGCCACACCCAGACCATAAAAACCCAAATATATCCGGTGCAAACCAATCGCCCCAAAAATCAAACCCAGTACGGCGGCAATCCATTTTCTCTTAACCGGTTGGGTATCTTTTAAATAGGCGCCGACTAAGTCAACATCAATCACTTTACCGTCTTCCATATCGAAATCCACATCATCGCCAACCTGAGGGTCACTGTCAGCTGTCCATTGATCAATATAAAACTCATAAAATTTGTCTTCAAACTTAATAATGCCGGTTTGAATATCTTTGTCGTAACTCTCTATATGTCCAATCATTCATTTTAACCTTACTAAATCGCCTCACTCCACCTCATCAGCAGGAGAACGGAACCAGGAACTCAAATAGCCTTCATAAATAGGCTTAAAAGGCACATTTATTCTGTCGTTATCTGCGCCTGTGAAAAAGTGGCCATTTCTTTATGTAAACAGCAAGCCATTTGCATTAGAGGAACAGCCGCCAATGCCCCACTGCCTTCACCCAGTCGCATATCCAAAGTCAATATTGGTCGTACATCCAGCGCCTGTAACACCAACCGGTGACCTTTTTCGCGGGAACAATGTGCAAAAAAAAGCCAATGTTTAACATTCGGATTTATCATAGCCGCACTTAAAGCCGCAACTGTGGAAATAAAGCCATCGACCACAATTGGCAATCGTTGTTGCGCAGCATACAGGTAAGCGCCTGTCAATGCGGCAATTTCAAAGCCCCCCAGATATTGCAATATCTGCAACGGTGAATCAAGATAAGTTTTATGTTTATTTAATGCCGACGCAATCACCCGGGTTTTATGTTCAATCTGCCTGCTCGTCAGGCCGGTTCCCGCTCCAGTTAATTGACTGGCATCCCTATTCAACAGAGCAGCGGCTACAGCACTGGCGCTGCTAGTGTTGGCAATGCCCATTTCTCCGCCAATAAAAAGTTTGGCCTGCCGTGTTTGCGCTCTGATAACAGCAGTTTGACCGGCGCTCAGTGCGCTAGCCAGTTGTTGTTTGCTCATGGCCGCCTGCCGACTGAAGTCGGCCGTTCCATTACCGGCTCGATCAGCAATAACCTTGACATCAGCTACAGACTGAAGCAACCCAACATCAACTACTTCAAATTCAGCCTGAAGATAACGCGATAATACATTAGCCGCAGCCCCGCCATTGGCAAAATTCCTGACCATTTCCGCCGTCACTGTCTGCGGAAATGCCGATACTGATTGCGCGGCAATACCATGATCAGCAGCAAAAACAGAGACCCAGACATTATCAACAACCGGTGTTTCCGTAGATTGCAGAGCCGCCATACGCACGGCAATTTCTTCAAGCATTCCCAGAGAACCGGGCGGTTTGGTTAATTGTGCCTGCCTGTCCAGAGCCTTACTATAGAACCGTGATTGCGGTATTGGAATTGTTGCAAAAACCCAATCCATTATTTAATCGTTTATTGTCATTGTGACTACTCTAAGTAACTGATATTAAGTGTATATAAAATGCTCAGGGTGATTTTAATACTTGAGGCAACCCAGCCGTCACAAAAACCACCCGATCACTGATCCGGGCAATATCCTGGTGCAGACGCCCGGCTTCATCAACAAATAGTCGCGTGGTTTTATGAATAGAAACTACACCTTGCCCCACTTCATTGCTAACCATAATAATATGGCCGGTTCGCTCCGATAAAGCTTGTAACAAGTCTGTTTTTTGCTGCTGAAACAGTTCCTGTTGTAATTCCCCTTGTTTATCAAATAGCACATTACTGAGCCATAATGTCAGGCAATCAATCAGTAGACAATTCTCTGCATGCGAATATTGCCTGATGACGTCAGCCAACCTAATTGGCTCTTCCAATGTCTGCCAGCACTTTGGCCTGTCCGCCCGATGCCGTTTAATCCTGGCCTGCATTTCTGCATCGTCCGCTTCTGCGGTTGCGATATAAATGACGGTTTTTTCCAGGAATTGCGCCTGCAGCTCAGCATACCGGCTTTTGCCGGAACGGGCACCGCCCAGAATCAGTTCAATCATCCTTTAAGCGTACCGCCAATACGTCACATTTTGCATAATGTAAAACACCATTAGCCGTTGAGCCTAATAATAATGCCAAGCCATGCCGCCCATGTGAACCCATAACAATCAGGTCAACATTGTTTTCTTCGGCAATTCTAACAATTTCCAGCTTTGGACTGCCAATTTCCAACCATTGTCCGTCTTTTGTCACCCCCAGATCCTCCGCCAGCTCAGCCAGACGTTTCTTAGCGGCGTTCATCAATTCTTCTGTCAAATCCACATCAAAAGGAATTATCGGCCCATACGCGGCATCGGTAATAGGCAAATTATCGACTACATGCAGTAAACTCAACTTTGCCTGATTTTGTGCGGCCAATTGTTTTGCCTTTTCCGCCACTTTCCCGCCATATTCAGAAAAATCAGCAGCCAATAAAATATGTTGATAGTTACTCATAACACCCACCTCTACTCATTGGTTGCCAATTCGGGAAATAAAAAGGCCATTATCTGAAAAGAGGCCAGTAAATATAAAAAAGCCACGCCCAATCCAAAAATCAATGGTTGTGACAAAGCATGCCGGAGTATATGTCCGGTGACCACCCAATGCCACAACATCAGCGACACAACAACAACAAAAGCCAATGCTGAACCTTGTCCTATCAGCGTTGCCAGTGCCGGCAAGGCGAACAGACTAATCAACGCATCAGTACCCAACAAAGCACAAGTTGTCTGCTGATAACGCTCTGGCCTGCCGGTAAAATACATAAGCCCCCAGGCAAAAGCAAAGATCAAGAGCACTTCGACAATAACTTGTAATAAGGCATCGAACATATCAACACTCAACGCTACAATTAAAAAATTTATTACCATATAAATTGGAATCAACAACCGCAGCAACCATGTTGATGCCGGTATATCCTGAGGGCCTTTTTTAAAAACGGCAATATCAAAAAACAGTTTCATCAATTCGTACATAATTTACTCCGCCTGTTCAAATTGTTCTTCAGCCTTCATCCATTCAGCTTCCGCCCGCTCCAGAGCATGATCCACGGTAGTTTTCTCAGATAATAACTGTTTTAATTTATCTTTATTCTCTTCATTATAAATAGCAGGATCAGCCATCTGCATCTCCAAATGCTGTTGTTGCTGATGATATTTTTCAACCGCCTGTTCAGCTTTTTTTAGCGCATCCATTAACGGCTTCAGCCGTTTACGACGTTCAGCTTCCAATTTACGCTGATCTTTACGGGATACAGAGTCCGGCGACAGTTTGTTTTCTCCATCAAGCAACTGTTTTTTTTGCTCAGTTAGCCAATTGCGGTAATCATCCAGATCGCCGGTAAATATTTTAACTGTATTATCAGCTACCAACAGCAATTGGTCTGTAACTGATCGTAATAAATGCCGGTCATGAGATACCACGACAATAGCACCTTCATATTCCTGCAAAGCCATACTCAACGCGTGGCGCATTTCCAGATCCAGATGATTCGTAGGCTCATCCAGCAGCAACAGATTAGGGTTCTGATACACCAATAAAGCCAATACCAAGCGCGCTTTTTCACCACCAGAAAAGGGACCGACAGGATCATTCACCTTATCGCCTCTAAAATCAAATCCACCGAGAAAATCACGCAAATCTTTTTCCGTCGCCTGCTTGTCCAATTTTTGCAAATGCCATAACGGGCTTTCGTCCAATCGCAACTGCTCCAGCTGATGTTGGGCAAAATAGCCGACAGTTAACGCATCGGCTGCTTGTAGTTTGCCTTCAAGCACCCGCATTTCTCCAGCCAGCACTTTAATCAAACTGGATTTACCCGCTCCATTAGGGCCTAATAACCCCACCCTGTCCCCTGGAGAAATAGACAATGCCACATTATGAATAATAATTTTATCGCCATAACCAATATCTGCCTGTTCAATTTTTAATAATGGATTCGGTAGCTTTTGCGGCTTGCCAAAAGTAAAACTGAACGGTGAATCAACATGCGCCTGAGCAATCAACTCCATTCTTTCCAGTGATTTAACCCGGCTTTGCGCCTGTTTGGCTTTGGTTGCCTTGGCTTTAAAGCGACTGATAAAACTCTGGATGTGAGCGATTTCCCGTTGCTGCCGCTCATAAGCCGATTGTTGCTGTGACAGTTTTTCTGCACGCATCCGTTCAAACGCTGAATAATTACCGGAATATATCTCGATTTTGTGATGTTCAATATGAATAATGTGGTCAGTTATCGCATCAAGAAAATCACGATCATGGGAAATCAGTAACAAAGTACCGGGATATTTACATAACCAGTCCTGCAACCAGATCACTGCATCCAGATCCAAATGATTGGTGGGTTCATCCAGCAGCAATACATCGGAACGACACATTAATGCCTGAGCCAAATTCAAGCGCATTCGCCAGCCGCCGGAAAAAACATTCACCGGATTTTGTTCCTGTCCGGCTGAGAACCCTAATCCGTTCATTAATCGTGAAGCTCTGGCCTGAGCGGTATAACCGCCAACATGTTCCAACACGCCATGCAGCTCCGCCAGTTTAATACCGTCATTGAGCTGTTCAGCCTGTTGTAGCGCTCGCTGCAACCGTCTTAATTCCTTGTCTCCATCTATTACATAATCAATTGCCGAACATTCCAGCGCTGGTGTTTCCTGAGCAACATAGGCAATTTCCAGGTTGGGTGGCATGCTGAATTCACCTTCATCGACATGCAATTCATCCCGTAACATGGCAAATAAGCTGGACTTACCAACCCCATTGGCGCCTGTCAAACCCACTTTCTGACCTTTATGGATAATAAAAGATGCCTCCACAAACAGAACCTGAGTTCCGCGACGCAGAGAGATGTTTTTAAAATTGAGCATGTAATTTAGATAAAATATACAAATGAAAATAAAATCCCGTAAACTTTTAAAACCGCTTTTCAAACCACAGGATCGTTATTATGTGAATGGGCATGGTTGGTGGTTTTATACCGTCGATATGATCAATGGCCCCTACAAAAACAAAGCCGATTGTGTAGACGCCTGCCGCGCTTATATTCAGAAACAGGATGCCAGGCTATCCTGATCATTAACCACCGGAAATGACTGCCATTCCATTTTAAAAAAACTTAATCACGCCGGCCAATGAAATAAACATAGCCAAAGACCAATACATAAACCGATCCAGACGACGGTTCATTTCCATGAAGCCTTGCATCATATCCAGATGCATCTGTTCAAAACGTTTATCTATCTGCTCAAAACACTTATCTACCAGATCAAAACGCTTATCTACCAAATCAAAATGTTTATCTACCTGTTCAAAACGTTTATCTACCTGTTCAAAACGCTTTTCCATCTGCTCAAAACGTTTATCTATCTGTTCGAAACGCTTTTCCATCTGCTCAAAACGTTTATCAAACTGTTCTACAATCAGCTCGAAACGTTTATCCATTTGTTCAAAACGCTTTTCCATCTGTTCAAAGCCGCTTATCATTGCTTCATGCTGGCGCTTCAGCTCCTCTTCAACACGCACCGTCCGTTCGCGTAATTCCAACTCATACCGAACATTTGACAATACCGGATCAGCAACATCCCGCAGCTTAGCCGACGAATCAATCATTTGCTGAATTAACTCAATATCCTCTTTTGCCAATCCCATCGTAAATCTCCCCTGCTAAAAACAGCGCCATTCAACATTTTCATGCCAACCGTTCGATCATGCTTTCAGCCTGTTTAGCGAATTTTTTAAGATCTCCTGATTTGACAGTTTCCTTCGGAATCACAATTGCGGCATCAATATCAATGAAAATATGGATATAATCTTTCAAATAATCAACTCTCAACATATCCGCCCAAGGAGTTTTATTTTTCCCCCCGGGAGATTCCTCTAACAGATAATCCTGATCTATGGTCAACTTATGAACTCCGAACATAGCCTTTTTTTCTGCTTCTGTATAGTTATTCAAGATTTGCCGGCGCATATCCATTTTCAAAAAATACGGCGAAACAATACTCCAGACAAATGCCAGAATAGTAATATAAGCCGTAGTGACCATATCAACGTAATAGACATAATAGAACAAACCAATAAATAGCATAATACCCGGCACCACCAGCCGGTTCTTACGAAGGTTTTTTTGCATTTCCATATCGTTCTTTAATCTCATTTCATTAAAATGAACCAGATCTTCTCTGCGGAATTCGTATTCAATTTCAAACATTTTTTATTTTTTATTGGTCAGTGTTAGGATGGATGGTGTTTATTACTCCGTAACTATCACGGAATTTGTTTTCATTGTCAGATTGTAATGTATTCTGACGTATTTTGGATAACAGGCAACAAATAATTAACCGAATCCGCTAAATCTTGGTGAGCCTTCGTTCTGTAAAAAATAGCTCATAGCGTAAAATTGCAAAACTCCTCTATTCTATACAAACTATTTACCAGTATCTGGCAAGCTCAAAATCAATCCTTCTGTTTTACCGCTCATTAACGTCTGCGGATATTTGCCATTCCATTTCTGAACCGCATTATATCTGATCAAAACCGGGGTCACTGATTTTGCCAGTAATTGATTGGCTTTTGCCTGTGCTTCTGCCTCTTTGGTAATCCGATAAGCTTCTGCATCTGCCCGGGTTCTTTTGGCGTTAGCATCGGCAACAGCCGCCATTTGCCTCGCCTCAGCCTGCTTAACTTGTTGTTGCGCCTGTTGCTCGACAATTTTCAACTGCGCTTTTTCCCGCTCCAATTGCTCTTGTCTTTCCTTAGTTTGGATCACAGCGGAAGTGACGACTTGTGGCAAAGTAATATCACGAAACAGTACCGCCATAATGATAACGCCTTTTGGTTCCAGATATTCGCGCAAACCATTCTCCATGTAGCTTTGCAATTGTTGCTGCACACTGTCCTGATAAAAATCCTGAGAGCGACTGACGGTTTTACCCGCCTCTCTTAATAAAGAACGAACCTTGGGTGTAATATGCTTAACCACAACATCTTTCAACTGTCCGGTTTCTTGTAAAATACCCGGCGTTCTGGCGCCATCTAATCGGAATGTTACCGATATATCCATTGAAGTTTTCAGTTTATCTTGTGAAGGTACCTGCACTTTTTCCCAGGTGTAAGTCTGTTCCCGTAAATCAAACTCGACAAAATTCAACAACGGATTGACGATATGAATGCCTTCAGGGTAGGCTTCAGGTTGAACTTTACCAAACAAAGTTGCCACTTTATTGTGTCCGGCCTCTACTGTAGTATAGGAATTGAATATCAAGACAATTAACAGTATCGCTGCGCCAACGAAACCCGCAAATTTTATTTTATCCATCGCTTTTCCCCATATTTATCAAGCATCGGAATAATATCTGTAATATGATGCACATAAACTGACAGAGTAGAGACACCCATGCGCCGCACCCTGATTTTAAGTTCGTCACTTCTGCCGGCTATCTGTATCGCCGGACAACCTCCGGAACCGGCTCCAATTCCAGAACCACCGGAATTACCCAGGCCCGTACAGGATGGTGAAGTACTGGAACCTGATATTACCATTATTCGTAAAGGAAAAAAGACTATTCAGGAGTTTCGTAAAAACGGTCAACTTTATATGATAAGAATAAAACCTGCTGTAGGGCCGGCTTATTACTTAATTGATACTGATGGCGACGGTAATATGGATGTCAGGCAAAGCGACTTGGATAAGGAATCACAGATTAATCAGTGGAAACTGCTGGAATGGAAATAGTCAGCCTGTGTCTGTTTATACACCGGTCAGCGTCCCGCAGCTGAATAAATTATTAAAAGATTATCCGCTTGGAAAACTGATCAACTTTGCAGGCATTGAAAACGGCATAGAGAATAGCAATTATCGGATTGAAACCAGTGGTGGGCATTTTATTCTCACTCTGTTTGAAGAACTTGCAAAAGTTGATCTTCAGCAAATTTTTGCCTTGCTTGAACATTTACATGACTGTGGACTTCCTGTGCCTCAACCCCAAACAGATCACCAGGGTCGTATTCTCCACACCATCAACGGCAAAGCAACGGCCTTCTTTAACCATCTGCCCGGGTCGTCGATCCTGACACCGACACCCACTCAATGTCATGAAATCGGTGCACAATTGGCTCGGCTGCATGTTTACGCTCGTCAACACAACTTTAAATGTCGTAACCATAAAGACCTGAATGGCTGCAAGTCGCTGTTTCTCAAACTTAAACCGTATTTAAAACAGTCCGATATTAATAAAATAAGCGCTGAACTGCTATTTCAACAGCAACATGCCAACGTCAAATTACCTAAAGGCGTTATACATGCCGACTTATTTCGTGACAATATCTTGTTTGACAATGAAAGAATAAGCGGCATACTGGATTTTTACAATAGTTGCCATGACTATCTTCTACTCGATATTGCTATTGCCCTTAACGATTGGTGCATTGACAATACCACGATAAACTGTCAAAAATTGGAATATTTTTTACGGGGTTATCAGTCAGTCAGAAAACTTGAAGCATTAGAAAAAAAATGGCTGCCCGTCTTTTTAAGACGCGCATCCTTGCGCTTTTGGCTATCTCGTCTTGAACATCAGCTATTTCCAAAAACAGGAGCCATTACCCAACAAAAGAACCCTTCCCGGTTCAAAAACATACTGGATCAACATTGCAAAACACCTGTTATCACCGCGACACCGGCAGATTAATTTAACCTGAATCTGTGATTTCAATGCAGATTCAGGTTTATTGCATCAGGATAAAACAACTGTTGTCCTGCTCTTTTATAGTCACCAATAATTTTCTGTCCTTGCTCGCTAACAACAAAATCAATATACTTTTTAGCCAGATTGTATTGTACATACGGGTATTTCCTTGGATTGACCGCCATAATATGATAAGGATTAAATAGGGTCTTATCGCCTTCGAAAAGAACCTGTAAATCAATCTTATCCTGATAGGCAATAAATGTTCCTCTGTCGCTCAGCGTATAGGCTTGTTTTTCATCGGCCATCTGCAATACCGCCCCCATTCCCTGACCAGCTGCAATATACCACTTTCCAGCCGGTTTAATTCCCGCTTGCCGCCACAGAGCTTTTTCTTTTTTGTGGGTTCCTGAATCATCCCCTCTGGAAATAAATTCCGCTTGCGCGGAATAAATACTTTTCAGTGCGTCAACAGCTGTTGCCACTCCATTAATGTGAGCCGGATCAATCGTTGTCCCCAATAAAACAAAGTCATTATGCATCACCGCAGTCCGGTCAATAAAAAAACCTTCATTGACCAACTTCATTTCCGCTTTAGGAGCATGTACGAATACGACGTCCACATCACCGTTCGCTCCCAATCGCAAAGCCTTTCCGGTACCAACGGCTATCACATCCAAACGCACATTGTTCTGTCGCTCAAATACAGGATTCAACACGGCCAGTAAACCCGAATTTTCAGTACTCGTTGTCGTTGACATGCGCAGTACCTGTTCGGCATTGACCTGCCCAATCACCAGCATAGTAACCAGCCAAGCAAGAGCTTTAATTAGTTTTTTCATTGATATTCTCCTGATAATGGCAACCCTAAAATTTCACTGTTGCCTGGGTATACAAATAAGTTACATCGCCTTTCCCCGCCTGCACCATCAGCTTGCCGGAAAATAAATGCGCCACGCCAGCTTCAAACCGAAGATTGTCAGACACAGGCTCCCAGCGTAAGCGCGCTTCTATCTGGGTGCCGATATATGCCTGATCGCCCTTGATACCGGCTGTTGTCCAGCTATCTGCTGTTGACGCCCGCCAAAAACCGCGCAAGGCAAACATGGATTTCACCGTTTTACTGGGCTCCATTTTCAATCGCAACGCCGGTGATTGCAGATTACTACGCGCGAATGCGCCATAAATACTGGTCGGCCCGAAATCAAATCGGCGGGCACCAAATAAGGTATTAAAACGGTTATTCTGTCCGTCATTGGGATTATCATCGCCACTGGCAACATCATATTGCGCAATCAACCTGGGCGACCAGGGGGCGTTAAAACGGTAACCCAACTCCGCATGCTGAAAATAAGCCCAGTGATCCAGGGTCTTGCCAGGATTACTGGAAGAACCGGATTGTCCCAGTTGATAAACTGATTCCAACTGGTAATCAAACTGTTCGCTGACTGGTTTGCGCCATAAGCGTAAACCAAAGGTATACAATTCAAGATTTTTAATCGCTTTTTTCTGTTTTTCTTTATTCAGACCAAATACATAGGCTTCGCCCTTATCTACTTTACTCAATAAACCCTGGCTGTAATAAACACCCCAGAAACGGACATTGGTATCTTCTGAATCAAAGCGTGGATTATTGTTGCGTATATCGCCGACGACTCGGCGTTCAATAGGCAGAGTATAAAAGGTCCTGAATGTCTTATCCTGATATTGCCATTGCCAATCCACTCCTGTAAATGCATTTATGGTATTACGAAAACGGTTCCTCGCCACCAGCCTGCGACTGCCGACATTCATGGTAATCCGTCCTAATCTCAACAAGCCTTGACTACCTTGCAGGCCAGCATTATTAATAGACGCTTCGAGATAAGCCTGCAATAACTCCAGTGGATTGACAATTGTTGTGGTCAGTTTATTACTGCCAGTGGCTGTACCGGAATCAGCCTGGGCAATACGTGAATCCTGTATTTCCGCGCCGAGTGTAAAATAGTCCAGATCCGCCCGGGCATGCACCAGCGTCCGAAACACCACGGCCTGATCACCTCCGCTCCCGGACATGTCATTGGTTTTCAGCCGATATTGTCCATCCAGAGTTTCATAACGTGTCCTGTGGTTAATTGAAATTTTCAACCAATCGGGAGAACCAATACCCTGACCCAGTCGCCACAGCTTGTTCTGCCCGGCGCTACCGCTAAAACTGAAAATAAACAAAATGACTCCCACAAAGACTAAATATATATTTTTTTTCATATTATAAAAGCATATATCGCCTAAAAATCTATTATAATTCCTTTTAACTTGCCATAAAATATGTATATTATTACCAGTAAATCCATGCCAAAAACATGAAATCATTTCCATCACATAACCACTCGCCTCCTCAAAAAAGATCACTGCTATTAAGCTATGCCTTTTTGATAATTTAGTACTGGCTGTAGGCGCAGATTTATTCGCACCTACAGCAGACCCCGTATATTCTTAACTTAATGGCTATCTTCAAACAAATAACTTAGAAATACTCAAACAATATTCCTGTTACAATCCAACAACACCATCCCCAAAGACATGTCCAATATAAAAATACGCTATTCATTAAAAACCGACCTGACTATCAATAACAGTTATTATGATCTGGATACCGCCATACATTTGCTAAACGAGATACAAAAACAGGGAAATCTGCGTATTGCGGCCAATAGCTGCGGTTATTCCTACCGCAAAGCCTGGAATCTCCTCAAACACCTGGAAAACTTGCTCGACTCAGAGCTGGTTAATATGCGTCGTGGACGCGGAACACACACCGCTGAACTCGGTCTGAAGCTTATAGAGCTGGATCAAACCAACAAGCAATTTTTTAATGATGCCTTAACAACAGCCGCCAATAAAGCGACAACAGCGCTGCAAGCTGTCTTATCAGGAAGACCACTATTAAAAATAATCGCCAGCGATTCGGAAAAACTACAACAATTACGTCAACAACATCTCCCCATAGAATTACATTTTGACGGCAGCGGTCAGGCGCTTACCGCTTATGCGGAAGGACAATGCGATATAGCCGGTTTTCATATTGCGGCCGAAAACAATCCGCAACAATTAGCAACTTATGAGCAATATCTGGATCAGAAGAATGACCGCTTTATATTGCTGGAACAACGGCAACAGGGCTTGATGAGCCACCCTGAACATCCCGTTGATTCATTTCAGCAAGTCATCGACCAACAATTGATTTTTGTTAACCGGCAATACGCCTCGGGCACCCGGTTATTACTTGACAGATTATTAAAACAACAAAAACTCAACCCACAACAATTGAATGGCTATCATCACGAAGAACATACCCATATGGCTGTCGCCTGTATGATTGCCAGTCGTCAAGCCGATGCCGCACTCGGCATTCAAAGCGTTGCCAAACGTTTAAAACTGTATTTCTTCCCCATCACCAATGAATATTATTTTTTGGTATTTAAATCATCGAACGAAGCAAACGAACAGTTACAACAGCTATTGGAGAATTTGTATAAACACCCCCCCTGGCAGACAATGAATTACCATGATTTTCTGAAAACTATTGCCAAAACAGCAATATGACAGCCGCCTATCAGATCAACAACCTACAATTCAATTATGGCAATCTGACCGCTTTATCAATTAAACGATTGCTCATAAACCCCTGTAAAATAACGGCTCTGGTAGGGCCTAATGGCTGCGGTAAAAGCACCTTATTAAATGTACTGGCACTTTTGCAAGCACCTACAAACGGTGAAATCATTTTTTATGGGCAAACCGTTAATCCCGAAAAAATGGCAACGTTACGAAAACGCATTGCCTTTTTACCGCAAAAACCTTACCTGTTCCGAGGCAGCGTTGAGGATAATCTGACGCTGACATTGAAATTTAACGGTGTAGCCAAAAATCAACATCAGGCAAATATCAAGCAAGCTCTAAAAATATTTGATATAGAACATTTAAGACATCAACCGGCTAAAACCCTATCCGGCGGAGAATTACAAAAAACAGCCCTGATCAGGGCAATACTGACAAACCCTCAAGTCTTGCTACTGGATGAACCTTTCAGCTATCTGGATCATGACAGCGAACAATCATTACAACAATTTATCTGCGATTACAGCCATGAAAATGATAAAACTTTGATTTTCAGCACTCATAACCGCTTACAAGGTCTATCCATAGCATCAGAGGTTATTTCTTTAATAAATGGCCGCCCCGTCAATACGCCCTTGATTAATGTTTATCATGGTTATCTGGAAAAACAACTATTTAATACCGGAAAAATTCAAATTTATCTGCCCGATGCCCCGCATCAAGGCCGTCATGTATCCATTGATCCACAAGAAATTGTACTCTCCAAACATCCTTTAATATCCAGTATGCGTAACCAGTTTCAGGGAAAAATCACTGCTATTGCAGAAGAAAATAAAAATATCAGAATTACAATCAATGCCGGTGAAATTTTTCAGGCGATAATAACCCATAATGCGCTGAAAGACTTAAACCTAGTTCTAGGAAATAAGATTTGGGTTAATTTTAAGTCAAATACAGTAACCATTTTTTAACACTTGTTAGGAAAATGCCGAACAAAGCGGAAATGCGATCTCCGCTTTTCTCATAAAATCAATGACTTGTAGTCATGGTTTTGATGACACATTCTTGTGCCACAGGAATCGCGAATAAATCAGCGATTCCTGTGGCGACTGTTAAAAGATCCGGTCTATTTGTCAAAAAACTCAGCAATATTGGCTAAAGTAACTTATCAGCGTACATTTCAGGGAGAAAATCACTGCCTAGCCCTCAAACTGATAGCTAAACCGGTGGCCAAAGCTTCGGCGGGGAACTTTTTCAGGGGCGACTAAATAGAATTTGATGGTTTACAGCATAATGAAAGATTTGTTTCAGCCCAAATAATTCCAGTTGCGAATGGTTGCACTGCGGCCCTTTATTTTCAAGGCTTTCAGATCATTCACCACTAACACCTTTGATTGGTCGCTACAGTATGCCATGCTCTGAAAATGAGTATGGTCGGCCATCACCAACGATAAAGTGATCCAGTACGCGTATATCAAATAACGCCAAAGCCTGTTTTAACTTTTCGGTAATCAGCCTGTCCGCCTGACTCGGTTCATTGATACCTGATGGATGATTGTGAGCAAAAATGATTGCCGCCGCATTATATGCCAGTGCCTTTTTGGCTACCTCCCGTGGATACACGCTGGCGCCATCAATCGTTCCCCGAAATAACTCCTCAAATTGCAGCACCCGATGCTGATTATCCAGAAACAGGCAGGCAAATACTTCATAACTGTAACCTCGTAATTGCGCACTTAAATAGGCTCGTGTTATTTCCGGGTTGGTCAGGGCATCATTATTTTGCAAAATTTCTTCAAAATGACGCTTGGCCATTTGTAATACGGCTTGCAACTGTGCATATTTGGCTGGCCCCAAGCCGTTAGCCTGACAAAAACGAGCCTGCTCAGCCTCCAACAATGCTTTTAACGAACCAAAATCATCCAGCAATTCACGAGCCAAATCAACCGCTGATTTACCCGGCGTTCCTGTGCGCAAGAAAATAGCCAGCAACTCCGCATCCGTTAGTACCTCCGCACCTTTTTGTAATAATTTCTCTCTTGGCCGTTCATCCGCAGGCCAGTCCTTTATTGCCATAGCATCCCCGATACAAATATAAAACCGATGCCCCCACCGCCTTTAAAAATAAGCATAGAAGAATATTCCTCTGTTTGCCATAATACACACCGTCGTTAATTGGAAAGTGACCGTGAAAAAAACAGGTAACAAACAAATTTTACTGGGTATTTGTGGGGGTATTGCTGCCTATAAATCCGCTGAACTGGTCAGATTGTTACGTAAACACAACACTGACGTACGCGTTGTCATGACAGCATCGGCCACTCAATTCATTTCCCCGTTAACTTTTCAGGCTCTAAGCGGCAATCCGGTTCATACTCAACTCCTGAGTGTCAATGAAGAAAACGCCATGGGGCATATTAACCTGGCTCGCTGGGCTGATGCGATTATTATTGCTCCGGCGACTGCCAACATCATAGCAAAAATGAGCCATGGCCTGGCTGACGACTTGCTGTCTACCCTTTACCAGGCAGCGGATTGTCCAGTACACATCGCCCCGGCCATGAATCAGGCAATGTGGAAAAAAACGGTTACTCAGGATAATATCAACCGGCTGCAACAGCACGGTGTCCGCATAATCGGCCCGGAAACGGGTGACCAGGCTTGTGGAGAAAACGGTTTTGGCAGAATGTCAGAACCTGAAAATATTTGTACCCGCTTACTACACAACAGCGCTATGCCACTAATGGGTCTGAAAGTGCTCATCAGCGCTGGTCCGACCCGGGAAGCGTTAGATCCTGTTCGTTATCTTACTAATCGCAGTTCCGGAAAAATGGGCTATGCTATAGCGCAGGCCGCCATAAAAGCAGGCGCCCAGGTGACGCTGGTCAGTGGCCCGGTCAATATCCCGGCGCCAGCTTCTGCAACTGTCATCAAGGTTGAAAGCGCACAGCAAATGTATGATGCCATAGTCCCACAGGCAAGCCATTATGACGTCTATATTGGCGCCGCAGCTGTTGCCGATTACCGACCGGCTCAGATTGAACAGCAAAAAATAAAAAAACAGGACACCAGTAGTGTTATTCATCTGGAACGCAACCAAGACATTATTGCTGCAGTCGCTCAACTTGAACAAAAACCCTTTGTCGTAGGTTTTGCTGCTGAAACCAATAATCTGGAAACTTACGCACAAAACAAATTGCGTGATAAAAAAATGGATATGATTGCCGCTAACCAGGTAGGTCAGGAACAGGGCGGTTTTGACAGCGATGTCAATGCTTTGCTGGTTTTCTGGAAGGATGATAAAAAAACACTGACTATGGCTGATAAACAACTCCTTGCAGAACAACTGATTGAATTAATCGCCGAGAGACTTGATGAAAAAAATACAGCTTAAAATACTGGACAAGCGCCTGGGGAATGAAATACCTTTGCCTGAATATGCAACAGCGGGGTCTGCCGGCCTTGATTTACGGGCCTGTCTGGATGAAGCTGTGACACTCCCCCCCGGTGAAACCATACTCATCCCGACCGGCCTGGCTATTCACATTAATGAGCCAGACCTGGCCGCCATGTTGTTACCCCGGTCAGGTCTCGGTCATAAACACGGCATTGTACTGGGAAATCTAGTTGGACTGATTGATTCCGACTATCAGGGGCAGGTTTTTGTTTCCTGCTGGAATCGTGGTCATAAAGCATTTGAAATCTCTATTGGAGAACGCATCGCACAAATGGTATTTGTCCCTGTCATCCAGACAGAATTCGAATGTGTGACAGAATTTAATGAAAGCCATCGCGGCGAAGGTGGATTTGGACATAGCGGACGCTACTAAACCTAATTACGGAGAAATAAAATGGCTCGTATTTTCAGTTTGCTGTCTACCGTTGCAGTCGTCATGATTTTATTGGCCGGTAGTAGTGTATATTGGTTTTCATTGCCCGATGTAGAACAGGCCAAGCAAGCCCGTACCGAAACTTTAGCCAAGGGAATTTCCTTAAACATTTCCAGTTACCTTAACATTTTACAACAAAGTATTGATGGTATCGCGCAGTCACCAGAAGTCATTGCCGCCCTCGAAAGTCAAAACAAGTCAATCATAATAAATACTGAAAAAAAACTGGAGAAAATAATCCCTTTTGTTTTAAAAATCAGATTACTGCCGGCGAATATCAATGAAATTGATAATTCAAACACTCCTCATATGGGATTTGCAGACCTGGAAATGATTCATGAAACCTTATTAGCTCAACAAAAACCGGGCATTCAGGGGGAAGACCAGCACCGGCATTTAGCGATTACCAGTAAAGTCAGTAATGACGGTGAGGTTTTAGGGACAATTTTGGCCAGTTTCCCATTTGATTTTGTTAAAAATACTGTCAATCAAATAACCTCTAAAGATACGGTTATTGAAGTTAAACAGGATAGAACGCTGTTAGCAATGGCAGGTAAAAATTCCGACGATAAGCTGGAAGCAAATAACAAAATCACTATTCCTCATAGTAAATGGGTACTTTATTATCACACACTCGACAATAGCGTTAGCTCCAACTTAAGTCTGATTGCTTCCGCCATTGCCTTATCCAGCCTGATAGCTTGTCTGGCGTTTTTCATTGGTTACAGAAAACTGACGGAATATCTCAGACAAGATCAAAGCAGCATTATTAAAGCGGCAAAGGATATGATGGCCGGCAAGACAAGCGGCAATTATCCGGTACTGCTTAACGAGATGAAACCAATTATTTCAACACTTTCCCAATATAAAAGAGTCATTGACAATCAGGATAACAATGATTTCAATGCCGACGAAAATCATATTGATGACAGTTTCTTTGATGACGGACTGGATACCAGTTTTCTCGATGTGAATCGTGGCGTTGAAGTTGAAGTCGAAGACAATTCGCCGAAAATACTCGCAGCAACAGAAACACAACCGCAAGCAGATAACAGTCAACCGGTTAACCCTGTCTATGAACCGGTAGCCACACCATTCAGTGCATTTAATAATATCAGCCACATTTTCAGGGCTTATGATATACGCGGCATTGTCGATCAGTCTCTGACTACGGATATTGTTTATAAAATCGGCCAGGCAATAGGTAGTGAAGCCAAATTACAGGATGTCAAAACCATTGTCATTGGCAGAGACGGGCGTTCATCCAGCCGGGTTCTTTCCGCATCACTGGCTGAAGGCATTCTTTCCACTGGACGCGATGTCCTCGACATTGCCATGATTCCTTCACCAGTACTGTATTTTGTAACCCATCATTCTGACGGTGGCTCTGGGGTCATGATAACCGGCAGCCATAATCCAGCTAATTATAATGGACTGAAAATGATACTTAAAGGAGAAACACTGGCAGACGATAAAATTCAAAAGCTGAAACAACGTATTGAAAATGATGACTTTGAGTCAGGTGTACGCGGTTCCATAGAACAAAACAGCATGTTTACCAATGAATATATCGGTATTATTTCTGAGGATATTCATATCGTTCGCCCCATGAAAATTGTGCTGGATTGCGGTAATGGCGTTGCCGGAGAACTGGCGCCAGTGGTATTAAAAACTATCGGTTGTGAAGTAATCGAATTGTACTGCGATGTCGATGGCGCATTTCCCAACCATCACCCAGACCCCAGTAAACCGGAAAACCTCCAGGATTTGATTGCTGCGGTCAAATATCATGAAGCGGATGTCGGTATTGCTCTTGATGGTGATGGCGACAGACTGGGTATTGTCGATTCGCATGGTAAAATCATCTGGCCGGATCGGCAAATGATGTTATTTGCCAAAAACGTATTATCCGACAAACCCGGCTCAGAAATTATTTTTGATGTAAAATGTTCGCGTCACTTGGGTGACCAGATTGTTAAATATGGCGGTCGTCCGTTAATGTGGAAAACCGGACATTCTCTGATGAAAGCGAAACTCAAAGAAACCGGCGCCGCTCTTGCCGGTGAAATGAGTGGTCATATCTTTTTTAATGACCGCTGGTTTGGTTTTGATGACGGAATCTATGCGGCCGCCCGCATGATTGAAATCTTATCGGCCGACAGTCGCCCAAGCAACGTGGTGTTTGCAGATTTTCCGGACAGCATTAACACCCCTGAACTGACTGTCGATATGGCTGAGGGCGAAAATTTCCGTTTTATTGAACAAATGTTCCTTGCCGCCAATTTCCAGAATGGCAATATTCTGAATATTGACGGTATGCGGGTAGATTTTGATGATGGCTGGGGACTGGTAAGAGCTTCTAATACCACACCGTCACTGGTCATTCGTTTTGAGGCTGATAACCGGGAAGCCTTGCAACGCATTCAAGAACAATTCAGATCTTTAATGCTACAAATCAAACCAGATATATCATTACCCTTTTAAATCCACGATTTTACTAAGAAGCTCTGCTACCCTTTCTGTAAACTCACACTTGTTTACTTAACCTCGCACTACGTCGTTTTAGATATCTATCAATATAACCTTATGAAAAACAACACCGCCCATCAGATTGCTCATGTCCTGATTGAAGCATTGCCTTATATTCAAAAATTTCAAAATAAAACCATTGTCATCAAATTTGGCGGGAATGCCATGATTGATGAGGATCTCAAACATAGCTTTGCCCAAGATATAGTCCTCATGAAACTGGTTGGAATTAATCCCATCGTAGTTCATGGCGGTGGACCGCAAATCGGCCATTTACTGAGAAAAATAGGCAAATCCACTGAATTTATAAACGGCATGCGTGTTACCGACAGTGAAACCATGGATGTGGTCGAAATGGTTTTAGGCGGTCTGGTTAACAAGCAGATTGTCAATCTGATCAATATGCATGGCGGCAAAGCCGTTGGTTTGACCGGTAAAGACGGTAACTTTATTCATGCCCGAAAAATCTCCATGAAAAAATCGGATTTGGAAACGGATGCCTCTGAAATTGTCGATCTCGGTCATGTCGGCGAAGTCAGCAGTATAGACCCATCTGTCGTGGATATGCTGGGTCACGGTGATTTTATTCCGGTCATAGCACCTATTGGGGTCGGCAAAGATGGCCATTCTTATAATATCAATGCCGACCTGGTAGCCGGCAAAGTAGCTGAAGTTTTGAAGGCGGAAAAATTAATATTGCTCACCAATACCGCCGGAATACTGGACAAACAACAACAACTGCTTACCGGATTGTCACTTAGCGATATTGATGCGCTGATTAATGACGGTACTATTGACGGCGGAATGATTCCGAAAACACGTTGTGCGACCGACGCCTTGAAAGGCGGAGTAAACAGTGTTCACATTATTGATGGGCGCGTTGATCATGCAGTATTACTGGAACTGTTGACCGATGAAGGCGTGGGAACATTATTACTCAGACGCTAAACCCGACAAAATAAACTGACTGAAAGATCGCCGAATCGCCTTCACTTTGGGACTGATACAAAGCTCCATACCCAGGGAGGATTTGCGACAGCGAATATCCAGAAATATCTGTTGTTTGCGCCCATCCTGCTGCGACCTGGAAATAGACAAGCTTAAATCGTTATCAGCAACTGGCGCTGCCCGCATAACTAATTTGTCGGTATCTATGTCAACCCCGGTTGTTGAATGAATATCAACAAAGTGACGGGCAATATTCCAGGCTTTTTCACATTGGGTTACATGCTCACAAATAAACAATCCTAATTCTTTAGCGGCTTTATCTTCGCCAGTTTTACTGCTTAAGCGATTTGTTTCTGCCCTGGATTGCGTTAAAAAACGAAAGCGGGCGATATCCATTTCAAAGTCTTTTTTTATAATCGCTCTTTTTTCAACATGTCGTTTTATTTCAAGCTTTGCCGCATTAATTTGATCTTTTGAAGCCAATATTTTTGTTAATAATTTTTTGGGTACTTTCTGGCCATTACGCTCAAAATTTGCCGCCTTTTTTTGCTGCTGTTGCAATTGTGTTTGCAAACGAAGCAAATTACCTTCAGCCACTTTCCTTTGCGCGTCAAGAGCCGATAACTTTCCGTTTAAGGCCATCCTCATATCATCCAGATTGCGGAAAGTACTCAACAAAACCTTATCATTCGATTTTTGTTTGGCAATAATTTTTTCCTGCTGCATTCGCAACCTTTTAAGCCTTTTTTCCAGTTCAATTTGCTCTTTGGTTTTCGCCTCTTCCAATACTTCAATGACTCTGGCACTTTCATTTAAAGATTCCCTTTTATGTTTTATCTGATCCTGCGGCACCTGGTCTGAAAAAAATACCCTTCCCTGTTCGTCAACCCAACGATACATTTTCTTTGCATAGCTGTTCTGCCAACAGAACAGCATAAGTATAACTGTGCCCGCAATAATCTTTCGTAAGCAAAAATTCACCATATCATAACCGGATCAAATTCAATTTCCGTTTAATGTTAGCCTAAAAGATAATTTTTGTACTCCATTTATTAGCCAATCAATCCAGCCAATTGATTTAGTGGCGGCAAAATCATCATTTTAGCCAATTGCAATAAAACCAGGGCAATCAGAGGAGATAAGTCTATTCCGCCAAAATCGGGTACTATTCTCCGGCAAATATTCAATACCGGTTCGGTTAAACAATACAAAATAGAGGAAGCAACATTATAACTACCCGGATCAAACCAGCTCAAAATAGCCCGGGCAAAAACTGCAAATATAAATACATTAATAAACAGTGATACCAACTGGGTTGCCGAAACCACCATCAACGCAGGAAAACTGACCATAAGTCCTTTAATCGCCAGTATAGAAAAGTCGGCAATCATCTGTAGCAATAATGCTAATACCAGTGAAGATGTATCAATTTTGCCAACAGAAGGAATAAAACGTCGTAATATTCTTAAAGGCGGATGCGTCACTTTGACCAGAAACTGTGAAATAGGATTATAAAAATCCGCACTCAGCCATTGCAACAGAAACCGCAAAACCACGGCCAGAATATACAGAGAAAACAAAGTATCAATTAAAAAAACCAGCGGGTCAGTCATGTAAGTTGAAGTCATTATTCTCCTCCCATTTCTATTGACATTTCAATCGAACGATCTCTGGCAGCATGTAACGCTTTGGAAACCAGTTGCCCAAACCCACCTTGCTGAAAAGCTTCAAGTGCGCATTGTGTTGTGCCACCAGGCGATGTAACCCTTTCCCGCAACCGGGCCGGTGACTCTGTCGATTCCAGCGCTATTTTTGCAGCTCCCAACGCGGTTTGCTGAATCAACAAGCGGGCGGTTTGTTCACTTAAACCCAGCTCAATACCCGCTTTTTCCATAGCTTCCATCAATAAAAAATAATAAGCGGGGCCGCTGCCGGATACTGCCGTTACCGCATCCAGCTCACATTCATTATCCACCCACAAAGCAAGACCTACTGCCCGTAAAATATTTTCCGCCAGATTTTTTTGATCTCCATTTACTTTATCATTGGCATGTAACGCTGTGGCACCCGTTAACACCAGAGCTGGAGTATTAGGCATACAGCGAACAATGGCAACATCCTGCCCCAGCCATTTTGAAAGGCTTTGCTGAGTAATCCCTGCTGCAATAGACACTATCAGCACATTTTTTTGTATCAACAACGGAGCGATATTTTCAGCTACTGTTTGTATGACCTGCGGTTTTATTGCCAGCACGACAACATCTGCTTTCTGTATAACCGTTTCATTATTACCGGAAATATTTACCTTCAAATTCGAGGCTAATGATTGCAACACCGCCTCATTTATATCTGAAACCCAAATTTGTCCGGAAGCATGCCCACTTTCAACCAAACCTGTTATCAAACTGGCGGCCATATTGCCGCCGCCAATAAAACCGATTGTCATTGTTTTCATATTTTCAATCATTATGGTATTTAGAAAAAAACCTACGCGTTATCTATTATCCTAGGGAAGCGCTGACAAATCATCCCTGATTTGTCAGCGCCCACAAAGCGGAAATGCGATTTCCGCTTTTCTCACAAAATCAATGGCTTGCAGTCATAGATTTTGGTGGCACATCCTTGTGCCACAGGAATCGCTGATTTGTTCAGCGCTTCCCTAGGGATCTGTTGGATTATGGATGATTCTACTGCAACAGCCTCCTAGAAAAATAAACCGTGCATAATTTATTCTACTATAAGGGCAATATAGCAAATCACAAGTTTTTAATGTCCGGCCAAATGTCGAATCCTGAACCCTGAAATTAATAATGAAAGCGCATAAACCCCCGCCCCAAGTCCAATCCACTGAGCCAGGTTAATAACCCTTTCAGTTGCTGACCAGTCCGGCCACAAAGTTGCATCAACAAAACGATAAAGAAACACCGCCATAATCTCATTGGCCAGCACCATTCGTAACATAAAGATACGCCAATTTTTAACCGGTCGATAAACTTTTTCTTTTAACAACTTGCCTAACAGCAATGCGGCATTAACAAATGCTCCCAACGAAGTCGCCAAAGCCAGACCAGCATGCGCCAATGGAAACACCAGAGCCACATTCAGCATCATATTAGTCATCATGGCATAAATCCCGTAACGAACTGGCGTTTTGGTATCCTTTCGGGAGGTAAACCCAGGCACCAGAACCTTAACCAGAATAAATCCCAGCAAGCCTACCGAATAAGCCATCAGACTTTTGCCTGCTGACTTGACATCACTTGCCGAAAATTCATCATACTGAAATAAGGTAGACAACATAGGTTCTGCCAGCAGCAGCAACCCGACTGATGCCGGTACGCCAATCAGCAGTACCAACCGCAGCCCCCAATCCAGAGACTTTGAAAAGGCGACAAGATCATCAGCCGCATGATTTTTTGATAGATTGGGCAAAATAACGGTAGCCAGCGCTATCCCGAAAACTCCTAATGGAAACTCCACCAAGCGGTCAGAATAATACAACCAGGATATACTCCCAGCAGCCAGGAATGAGGCGATCAACGTATCCAGCAATAAATTGATTTGGGTAACAGAAACGCCAAATATGGCCGGCAACATCAGCTTCATGATACGTTTTACCCCCTCATCATAAAAACCAAACCTTAATCTGGGCATAAGCCCCAGCCGCATCAGAGCTGGAAACTGAAACATTAACTGCACCACACCGGCCGCGAAAACCCCCCATGCCAACGCCATAACCGGTTCCGCCATTAATGGAGCCAACCAGATTGCCGTAGCAATCATACATAAGTTCAGGAAAACCGGTGTAAATGCCGGGATCGCAAACCTACCGTGAGAGTTTAATATTCCCCCGGCAAATGCCACTGACGAAATAAAAAAAAGATAGGGAAAAGTGATACGTAACATTTGTACGGCTAAATCATACTGTTTTCCTTCCCATAAAAATCCGGGGGCAAAAACCGTAATCAGTAGCGGCGCCGCTACCATACCGATAATTGTCACCACCATTAATACCAGCGCCAAAGTACCCGCTGTTCTGTCAATAAAGTATTTTAACGCCTCCTTACCGCCATGCTCCTTATAATCCGCAAGAACCGGCACAAAAGCCTGGGCAAAAGCACCTTCTGCAAATAATCGCCGCAAAAAATTGGGGATTTTAAACGCCACAAAAAAAGCATCTGTTCCCGAATCCACTCCAAAAATTCGAGCAAACAACATATCCCGAATAAACCCCAGAATACGTGAAATCATGGTCATACTACTGACAATCGCGGTGGATTTAAAAAGCTGCCGACTCAACTGTTAGCCCCCTGTTAATCAACATCTGAAGCTGCCTACACAAACTGCCTGTGTAACCACTCAATAAAATTTGACAATAATAGCATTTATACAGATAATAAGCGGTTCTTTTAATATCTATTTGAATGGATACATCATGGCTAATTCACCACAAGCAAAAAAACGCGCGCGTCAGGCCGAGAAAAGCCGTGTTCGCAATGCAGGGCATCGCAGCAATATGCGCACTTTTATTAAAAAAGTCATCGCCGCTGTCAATGCGAATGATAAGGAACTGGCGCAAGCCGCTTTTAAAACAGCTGTCCCTGTTATTGATTCAGCTGTCACTAAAGGACTTATCCATAAAAACAAAGCGGCTCGCAGCAAAAGTCGCTTGAACACAAAAGTTCGCGCAATGGTTTAAAACTCACTCCCCGTCTTAAATGTCAATAATCCACTCTAAAAAATTTTAGATTTTTAGAAGGAAATAAGTCAAAACCGGGAAGGCCAATGTTTGCACATCCGACTGGGGGATCACTAGACCCCCCAGCGTTGCAGTCGTAGCTGTTGCGCCATATTTCATCGACACGCAGCCGCAGAACCCAGGTAAGCGTTCTTATTCTTCCAGTTTACTAACCCGGTTTTGTAATTCTTTAAACTTCCTCATCAATTCCGGTAATTTGCTTAATGCCGCCAGCTCTTTCCAGGATGTTTTTCTGTCTTTAGCCGGACTGCCCCATACTTGAGTGAACTCTTTAACATCGTTGGAAACCCCAGAACGAGCCATAACAACCGCCTGACGCCCAATTTTTACATGATCGGCAATACCAGAACTGCCCGCCAGAACCGCACCGTCTTCAATGGTACAAGAACCGGAAATCCCTGATTGCCCACAGATGATAACGCTTTGACCGACTTTATTATTGTGCCCCAACTGCACCAGGTTATCTATTTTACTACCTGCTCCTATAGTAGTAGACCCTAACGCTCCTCGATCAATACAAGTATTAGCGCCAATTTCCACATGGTCGGCAATGACAACATTACCCACATGCGGAACTTTAATGTGTTGGTTATTGCGAAATTTGTAGCCAAAACCATCGGCCGCGATAATTGCCCCGGAATGAATAATAACGTGGTTACCGATAACTGTATTATCATAGATCACCACATTAGGATAGATTTTGCAATTTTTTCCAATAGATACATTGTTGCCAATATGCACACTGGCATGGATTTCACTGTTATCGTCTATTTTACAATGCCGCCCAATCGTTGAAAATGGCCCGATGTTGATATGGCTGCCAAGAAGCGCATCATTTGCAATGACCGCCTGCGAAGAAATTTGTTTTTTCATGTCAGCGACAGGGTGCAACGCACTGACAGCTTTAAGAAAACTGATTTCAGGGTCTTCAGTTATCAACAAGGCCATATCTTTCGGAACGTCATCGCCAATAAACCCGCTAGAAATAAAACAAGCGGAAGCTTTGCAATCCTTCAGATATTTTTTATATTTACTGTCACTCAACACGGTGACCTGCCCTGCTTCGGCTGAAATAATATCCGCAGCCGAATGAACAGTTAATGAAGCACTATCCCCTTGTGATTTAGCATCACACAATATCGCAAGTTCCTGAATGGTAATCGTCATGTTATTTCCAGATCCCAATAATGTTAGTGAAGTCATCAGTCCATGGCTTCATGTCAAAGTAAAGAGGTAATTTTTGCCAGTTACCAAGCCGGCTCTGTTGTAACGGCGCCAGTAATTCCGGTCTTCTGGCCAGAACAACCCAGTCAGTTGCCACTACCAGCGGAATTTTCTGTTTAGGCTTAAATTCCTGTATTAACGCAGCCAGATTTAAATGGGTCGCATGATCAGCCAGAACTTTTTTCAATGCCAGATGGCGATTGGTAATATGAAAAGCCAGTATGCCGTTATTGTTTAACTTGGAAAAATATAATTGCATAGCTTCCCGGGTCAGCAGATGCGTGGGTACGGAATCAGAACTAAAAGCATCCAGAATCAATAAATCGAACTTCTGGTCAGGCTCTTGATCTAGTGACAAGCGGGCATCCCCCACTACAATTTCAGCATTAGGAGTACAGCGACTCAGGTAACTAAAATACTTGGGAGTTTGTGCAATTTTTACTACGAGCGGATCAATTTCATAAAAGCGCCAATGTTGTCGGGGTTTCGCATAACAGGCCAGCGCTCCCGCACCGAGGCCGACTGAGCCTATTTCCCAACGTCCATCTTGTTTGTCAAAAACCCTGAACAGTTGCCCCATAGGCCCTAGGCGACTGTAATAGGTCAAAGGCGTACTGAGATGCTTTGCATCCAACCGTTGGGCGCCGTGTTTGGTAGTGCCGTGAAAAAGTTCATGATATTTTTCCGGGCGTTTGTTTTCATCAATTAATAGACTTTCTCTGACAGCAAATACGCCAAAGAAACTGCGTTCCTGATATAAAGTATTGGTTAACAGATTGTGCAACCCGCTGGTAAAAAACAGGATAACACCGGTCAGTAGAGCTAAAGAGACTGGTTGTGAACGGAATGTATAAGTTAATCCAGCCAACAAAATAAGGCTCACGCCAATGGCATCAAGATATTCCGCCATATTGTCGGTTAGCGCGTAAACTGCAATGCCCAATGACAATACAATAGCCGGAAATACCGCCTGTAACTTCCACTTTTGTTTAAAAGCACCCGGCCTTAAAAATAAAGCAGCGATAATCATCAGCGGATATTCGTAAACCGCATTAAAAATAAACGGCGCGACAAAAGTGTTGAACATACCGCCAAGCATACCGGCAAAAGACATGATCAGATAAAAATCGGTCAGGTGATGAGTGTGAGGACGATTTTTTGCCAATTCGCCATGACACACCATAATGGCCATAAAAAATGCCAGCAAATGTAAAATCAGATCCAGCCAGTAAGGCAGTACTGCCGGGTTAATAAAAGAATAAGCGATAAACGGCAGCAGAACGACCGGTTGCAAAGCAACCATAAGCGGATGGATTTTGTTCGCCCATTTGGAAAATACCAATACAAACGATAACAGATACAGCGTCAGAGGAATAATCCACAACAGCGGCACCGAAGCAATATCAGTGCTGATAAAATTGGTCAATCCCAATAATAAACTGGAAGGGACAAAAGCCAGCATCAACCAATGCAGTTTTGTTGTCAGTTTGAGAGGCTTGACATCATTGTTTGATATCTCGCTATTGCTCTCTTTCGTTTGTTGGTGACTGCGCCACAGCGTCAAACCGCAGACTGCGATCAATATTGCTAATATTCCGTAGCCAATACTCCAGAATATTCGCTGATCCGCAAGGCCGATATTAGGTTCCAGCAAAAAAGGATAACTCAGTAAAGCCAATAAACTACCGGTATTACTGGCGGCATACAGATAATAAGGATCATGGCTGGTGTGATGGCCGATACTGGCAAACCATTTTTGCAACAGCGTTGACGTGGTTGAAACCACAAAAAATGGCAAACCAATAGACACAAACAGTATCCAGATCAACCATAGAGTTGGATTACTGTCAACCGGGGGGGCAGCACCTTCCGGTAGCGCTAATGGTAAAGCAATAAAACTGATCAGTAATACCGCGGCATGAATCTGAATCTGGCGTTGTTTATCCTGTTTACGAGTTAGATAATGCGCGTATAAATACCCCAGAAACAACACTATTTGATAAAACACCATACAGGTATTCCAGACTGCCGGCGTACCGCCCAGTAATGGCAGCAATATTTTGCCAAACATGGGTTGCACGACAAACATCAGCGAAGCACTGGTAAAAAGTGTACCGGCAAATAAATAAATAAGAGAAACACTCCGGTCAGGTTGTTGTGCTAGAGTTGTATTCATTGTTGGTATGGATGCACTTAAGGTTCTTGTCAACCGCTTATGATAATGCATTTAGCACATGTTGTGACAATCAACTATAAGCCGGACATAAAAAAAGGCGGAGTTTCGAGTTTCCGCCTTGAAATAAACTTCCATGTTCATGGGAGAAGATCCTGATTCCAAAATTTATTACGTTTTACTGTTTCCGAGAAGCTCCGGGTCATTTTCATCCCCGGACGGAAACAGTATACGGATGATAGTTAAACTGCCGCTGAATAGCGCAGCATTTATAGAGAACCCATGTAAGCAGTCATTTCTTTAATATCCTGTTCAGAAAGACTTTTGGCTATAGCGCCCATAGGCCCCCCTTTACGCTGGCCCTTTTTAAAAGCGGCCAGTTGTCTGGCCAGATATTGCGGGTGTTGACCAGCCAGTCTGGGAAACATACCTCGACCTTGCAAATTGTTACCGTGACACCCCATACACATAGCCACCTTGTCCTTGCCTTTTTTAGCCAGTGTCGCATTACCGCCAGCACTTTTAGGTAGCTGAGCGGCAAAGAATGCAGCAACATTTTCAATGTCTTTGTCATTCAGACTGGCCGCCATACCCTTCATAACCGGACTTTTCCGGGCTCCTGATTTGAAAGCCTTCAGCTGTCTTATCAGGTAGGCTGAATTTTGTCCCGCCAGGTTAGGCCACATAGCATTACTACTAACACCCTTGGCGCCATGACACCCCTGACACAGAGTCGCCTTGTTTTTACCGGCATCAATGTCAGCGGCAATAACGGCCGATGAAAAAAAAGCCATCAACGCATAAAAAACGGTTATTTTTGCCATTTTTAAAGTAATCATATATCCCCCTCAATAATAAGACAGTTTTATAGTTCTAATGACCGCACCTTTGCCGCAATAATTCAATAATAAAATGAAGATGCGGAGTGTTCTGTGGACAAAGCGTTGGCGGCAAGGATGGGTTTACAGCGCCCTTTTGCCAGCCCCCCCATAACCTAATCTGACAAATACCGAATTTATGTATGATGGGTATAGCAATCGGCAATCACTTATCGTTACTTTGCTGATTCACTGACTATAGCTCCTGAATTGTTGATCGTAATGTTTAAGATATTTCCTGATACCAAGAGTTCTATTTCATATTCATCGCCAACACCATTTGGATTGCTTATCATTCTCATAGACAGAATTTTGTAATCAGGGTACTGTGTTTTCAAAGTTTGTTCTGCTTCGGCTGGAATGACATTAAACGCATGACGCTCTACTTGGTAGGCATTGGTATAGAACCGACCATTTGCTCTAAAAAGTTTAACCAGTTCTTGTTTGTGAATTTCATTACCATCGGCTTTATTTTCTTTAAATTTAACTTCATATAAGGTCTGCCCAAAATGGATTTTTTGTTCTATGGTAATATCCTCAGCGCCCGGATATTTTTTATGCAGATAGGTGAAAATATTTTCAGGCGCATCCTGATTTCTGATTACCGCGGCATTAGCCGATGTTAAAACAAATGCCAGAAATATAAAAAAAATCTGGAATAAATATTGTCGCATGTCTATATTCTCCTAAAGACTAATTAATAGAGTTATTGTGAAATTTTAACCCCCTCTGTAACATAACAGCGGGGATGTATTCAATGAAGTTCAGAAGCCCGTCCGTGGAATGCCGGTCTGGTATCATTGTTCCTGTGTGATGCCTATATTCACTCTTTACCGCAACTCCCCGGTTTGCAACCACAGTTTTTACCGCAACCCAAACCTTCTTCCTTAGCAGGGCCAAATTCGGGATATTTTTGAGAAAATTTTCGAGCGGCCTGTTGTACCCCGATCCAGCCGATCATCAGAAAAAAAATAACGCCTACGGCAATCAGAAAATTAATCATATCTATGTCTATTTATTGTCATTATCGGTAACTACTTGGCGTATATATACATTTAATATCAGTCATGGACTCCAGAAGACACCGTGAATTCGTCCATATCGCACACACTTCTTACACAACCAACTGAAATTAAAGACTTTTCATTCAGTCAATTACACCGAGTAGTTCCGTTTGTTTTTATAAAGAGGCGAAAAATATTATTAAGTTCCTTAATGATTAAGCGGTTGAACTGCCTAATCCGGCAAAGCCCATAAAAGTCATTGATAAAATTCCTGCCAACATCATGCTCAAGGCCGCAGCCTGGGTGATATTGGGTAAATTAGACAATTCCAGCTTTTCTCTGATGCCGGCCATCAACATTATCGCCAGCCCAAATCCGGCGCCGGCTCCCAGGCTGAAAGCCACGGATTGCAGAAAATCATACCCGCGTGCAGTCTGAAACAGCGCTACACCAAGAATGGCGCAGTTGGTGGTAATTAACGGCAGAAAAATACCCAGCGCTCTAAATAAAACCGGACTGAATTTTTTCAGGATCATTTCAACCAGTT
>CAYNIU010000008.1:0-42005 GCA_964397365.1 uncultured Methylomarinum sp.
GTATGATTCCCTGGCTGTTAATTACAGAATTATTATCCGTCAAAAAGCAAAAACTTTCAGAAACTGTATTTGAACGCATTACCGCCCACCCGTCATCAGGAGAAATCAACTCCAAATTGGCCGACCCAGTAGCCGCCATTGCCCGAGTCAGAACAGCCTATGAAGCAGGTGCCATTGTTATTGACGAAACAGACGGCATCAGCCTGGACTTTGCAGACTGGCGTTTTAATCTACGCGCCTCCAATACCGAACCGGTAGTGCGTTTGAATGTCGAGTCTCGACAAAACATTCCACTGATGAAACAAAAGACCCAAGAAATACTGAACTTGTTACGACAATAACATCAGACTGATTTACGGATATTGCTATACACGGATGTTAAAAATCCTTAACAAAAACCATACTTTTCTGACAAAGATGCTATCACCAAACCTCCATGAGGAATTCACAACATCCTTTGAAAACTCCACCACCAAATTTTGTTCAGCGACGAGAAAAACAACGAAAATATCAAATACAGAACCTGCTCCTAATCTCGCTACTGATTGTATAATTTTTATACAAATAGAATAAACGCTTAATTTGACAAGGTCTTAGAGCAACATATGACCATTTTCCAACACAGTTACCCACAGACTATAGGAATAGCTATCTCTACATCATCATACTACCCATTCCCCCGAAGATTCCCATAAACATGAAAGCAATAATCCATAAAATAAAGAATGCCGGGATTGAAGCAACTATCCACTTCACCATAAATACGACCATTGACATAAACGGCATCTGAATATCGGTTACAACCACTTCTTGCTTATTATCACTCATTGTTTATCACCTTGTTTTCTATACATATAGACCTATATCTAACCAAGTTTCTATACGCTGGGAAAGCTGAAGCAGTGAAGCCGGGGGCAGACCTTACAAAACACCCCGGTATTTTGTGTTATTTGTAAAACCAGACCCCAGCCACTACTGAACTGGAGCAATAGGGGTTTGTGCTGATCGCATAAAAGAAATAGGCGCATCATCATCATTTTCAAATGCGACCATTTCCCAGGCATCAGGGGTGTTTAACAATGCCAGTAATAACTTGTTATTTAATGCATGACCTGATTTAAAACCTTTAAATTCCCCTATTAGACTGTGTCCCAATAAGTACAAATCTCCAATAGCATCGAGAATCTTGTGTTTAACAAATTCATCAGCATAACGCAAACCATCTTCATTCAAAACCCGGTCATCATCCACAACAATTGCATTATCCAGACTGCCCCCCAATGCCAGGTTATTTTCCCTTAAAAACTCTATATCCTTCATAAACCCAAAGGTTCGCGCCCGGCTGACTTCCTTGACAAAAGTTGTCGATGAAAAATCCATTACCGCAGTTTTCAAATGATCTGGAAAAGCTGGATGTTCAAAGTCAATGGTAAAGGTCACCTTAAAGCCGTTAAACGGTTCAAATGCGGCCCATTTGTCACCATCTTCCACTCGCACTGCCTGTTTAATCCGAATGTATTGTTTTGGCGCATCCTGCTCGGCCACACCAGCCGACTGTAGCAAAAAAATAAATGGCCCGGCACTACCATCCATGATCGGCACTTCTGCAGCACTTACATCCACAATTGCGTTATCAACGCCTAATCCAGCCAATGCGGACAATAAATGCTCAACTGTCGCGATTTTAATTCCATTTTGAACCAATGTGGTTGACAGCATGGTTTCACCGACATTTTCCGGTGTTGCCTCAATTAGAAAAGGCTCATCCAAATCGACACGACGAAAGCGAATTCCAGTGTTAACTTCTGCAGGATGTAAAGTCAAATAAACTTTATCTCCTGAATGCAATCCCACTCCAGTAGCCCGGATTGTGTTTTTTATTGTTCGCTGTTTAATCATAAAATATTAAGTGCCGCCTGTATCAGACAAAGATGCTAATTTTACCATAGCTCAGAAGTACTCATGAAATAACTGCTTCATAGATACGGACACAACGTATTTACAAAAAATTCATAACCGATAATCTGAACAAACCGCCGTCTCTATCCACATTCTCTCTTGCTTTAAGAATAGTCGGTAATCGAGATATTACATTCCCGTTTAATCAGCCTGACGTCTTAAAAACGCCGGAACATCCAGATAATCCAAATCCATATCATTTTTTGGCTGTGCGCCGAATCGTGTTTCTCTGGTTTCCGGTCGGTTTTGGCGAATGACTGTAGGCTTATCCAGCACGTCGTAATTAATTTCACCCGTAGTTGCTTTCTGCACCAGTTTAACCGGAGCGTTCACTGTAGCCGACTCCCCCATGCCGGTAGCAACAACTGTCACTTTAATTCCATCCCCCATTTCCGGATTAATGGCAGTACCTATTTTCATATCCGCATCTTCAGATGCAAAAGTATGCATAATACTACCGATTTCATCAAATTCAGTCAGATCCATTTCCGCCGCTGTAATATTAACCAGAATTCCTTTTGCCCCTTGTAAGCTGATATCTTCCAATAATGGACAAGCAATTGCTTTCTCTGCAGCCTCTCTGGCTCGATTGTCTCCTTCAGCAACTCCCGTACCCATAATCGCAGTACCCATATTTGTCATCACTGTTTTAACATCCGCGAAATCGACATTAATCAAACCCGGGTGGGTAATCAGTTCGGTAATGCCCTGTACAGCATCCAACAAAACATCATTCGCCGCCTTAAAAGCATTGGTCAAGGACAGATTATTTCCCAATACTGGCAATAATTTTTGATTTGGAATAATAATCAACGAATCGACATATTTTTCCAGTTCCTTAACGCCGGCTTCAGCCACTGCCTTTTTCTTTTTTCCTTCAAAATCAAAAGGCTTGGTTACCACAGCAACCGTCAAAATCCCCAGTTCCTTAGCGACCTCCGCTATAACTGAAATAGCTCCGGTACCGGTTCCTCCACCCATGCCGGCAGTCAAAAAAATCATATCCGCATCTTCGATTTCTTCTTTTATCCGCTCTTTATTTTCTTCAGCGGCCTGTTTGCCGATTTCAGGCCGGGTTCCGGCTCCCAAGCCTTTAGTCAACTCAATTCCAAGCTGAATTTTCGTTTCGACATTCAGCCCTCTTAACGCTTGAGCATCGGTATTCGCACAAAGAAACTGTACGCCGTCAATATTGGCATCAACCATATGATCTACAGCATTTCCGCCACCGCCGCCAACGCCAATTACTTTAATAACAGCATTTTCACTACACATATCCACCAATTCGTATTTCATTTTTTTTAACCTCTTTGTCACATGAACCCAAAAAAATCAGTTGAATTGCGGATTCTGGCTCAACTGATCTTTCCCGGTTTAATACTAAAAATTACCCTGGAACCAGTTTTTCATTCTTGCTAACAAGCCAGTACCTTCATCATTCAACCCTTCCGCCTTACCCTGATGTTCCTTTCCATACATCAACAAGCCAACACCTGTAGAATAAATTGGATTTTTCACAACATCCGTCAACCCGGACACATGCTGTGGAACACCTACGCGAACCGGCATATGAAATATTTCTTCTGCCAACTCAACTAATCCCATCACTTTGGAACTGCCACCGGTTAAAACCATACCGGCGGCAATCAAATCTTCATAACCGCTACGTCTGAGTTCCGCCTGAACCAGTAACATCAATTCCTCATATCGCGGTTCAATAATTTCCGCCAGATTTTGGGCAGAAATTTTTCTGGGCTCTCTATCCCCAATACTGGGGACATCAATCATTTGCTGTGCATCGGCCAACTGCGTCAAGGCGCTGGCGTAAGCTTTTTTGATCTCTTCCGCATTTTTTGTCGGTGTTCGTAATGCCACAGCAATATCATTGGTTACCTGATCTCCGGCAATCGGAATCACCGCAGTATGCTTGATTGCACCTTCCGAGAAAATGGCTATATCAGTAGTGCCACCGCCAATATCTATCAAACAAACACCCAGTTCTTTTTCATCATCCGTTAGCACCGAAGTACAAGATGCCAACTGTTCCAGGACAATATCATCCACTTCCAATCCACAGCGCCTGATACATTTAATAATATTCTGCGCCGCACTGACGCTACCTGTCACCATATGCACCTTGGCTTCCAGACGAATTCCCGACATCCCAATCGGCTCCTTGATTCCCTCCTGTTGATCTATAACAAATTCTTGCGGCAAAATATGTAAAATTTTCTGGTCTGCAGGAATGGCTACAGCACGGGCGGAATCAATGACCCGGTCAATATCATATTGTTTTACTTCTTTATCCTTAATCGCCACGATTCCGTGCGAATTCAGACTTTTGATATGGCTTCCTGCAATTCCGGCAAATACAGTTTTGATCTGACAACCTGCCATCAATTCAGCCTCTTCAACAGCTCGCTGGATAGATTGAACGGTTGATTCCAGATTAACCACCACACCTTTTTTCAATCCTTTGGATGGTGAAGTTCCGATACCGATTACCTCCATTTCATCACCACCGTTGAATTCACCAACAACAGCTGCAACCTTGGAAGTACCAATATCCAATCCCACTAATAAATTACGTTCTGTCTTTTTAGCCATTTTTATGCTCAATAAGCGTTTATGCCTGATGTTTTTTATTGTTCACAGCTTTCCAGTTTATTTCTTCAGCATCACTCTTCCAGGTCACGGCATAGCCATTCGGGTATCTCAAGTCAATTATCGCAATTTTGGCCAGCTGTGCTTCACCCAACAAATCAACCGTTTTCAAAAATCGCTGAATATTTTTCAACGGCGTTGTTCTACCCAGCTTTATTTCCATACCGTTTGCCAACTTCACTTTCCATGCCCTCCTTTCATTGACATAAAACTCCTTTAATTCCATTGCCTGATCCTGCAAAGCCAGCGAAAGTCCTTTCATAACATCCAGTAACTGTTTTTCCTGTCCTTCCGGCCCTGAAATCAAGGGCAGTTGTTCAAAATCATTGTATTTATCAGGAACAAACATCTCTCCCTGACTATTTAACAACCCATAACGCCCCCAGCGCGCAACCGGCTTTTGCTCACTAATCTGCACTTTAATGGCATCTGGCCATATTCTTTTGACTCTCACTTTATCGATCCAAGGCAAAGATTTAACGGCTTGCTGTATCTGTTGCAGGTCAACATTAAAAAAGCCATGCCTAACCTGTTTCCCAAGCACCTGCTTAATAGTATCCTTGGCAATATACTGAAATGCACCTTCAACTCTGACATATCTGACCGGCATCAAATCCGCTCCCTGAGCTTTAATCTCCCGCCAACCAAAGTATGCACTCAAAACCAATAGCATAGCGATCAATGCCAGCTTAACAAAAGCGCCCCTAAACATGATTCACACCATCTTCAAGCTTTTCAGGAAGCGGGTAAAAAACTGGTTTCCAAAATCCGCCAGACCAGCTCATCAAAATCACAACCAGCGGCTTTTGCCGCCATCGGCACCAGGCTGTGATCCGTCATGCCTGGTACGGTATTCACTTCAATTAATTGCGTCCGCCTTGCTTCATCAATAAAGGCGTCAACCCGAGCCCAACCTTTTACTGCAAGCCCATCACATGCCCTGACAGCCAATTCTTTTAATAACCGTTCATCTTCTTCCTCTAAACCACAGGGACAGTAATATCGAGTGGTGTCAGCCTGATATTTGGCCTCATAATCATAAAATACATTTGGCGTTTGCAAGCGAATCACCGGTAATGCTTCACCATTCAGAACGGCAATAGTATATTCCTCTCCTGTGACCCATTGTTCAGCATAAACATCGCATCCAAATTTAGCCGCCGCGCCTAATGCCTGCCGCAGTTGCTCCCGGCTTTCCGCCCGACTCATCCCCAGACTTGATCCCTCCTGAGCCGGTTTTACAATCACCGGAAATGTCATAAATTCAACACAGGCATCAATATCGTTTTCACCTCTCAGGACTATCCATTTGGGTGTATGCAAGCCCATACCCCGCCAACACAATTTGGTTCTCAGTTTATCCATGCTCAATGCCGAAGCCATAACGCCGGAACCGGTATACGGAATATTCAAGACTTCCAGAACACCTTGCAACACGCCATCTTCACCACCCCGACCATGAACAACATTAAACACCCGGTCAATATTTTTAGCTGGCAGTGTTTTGATCGAATTAGCGGTTACATCAACCGCCATAACATCAACTCCACGGCGTTTAAGCGCGTCATATACCCCAGCACCGCTTTTAAGCGAAATCTCTCTTTCTGCTGCCCAGCCGCCCATTAATACAGCTACTTTGCCAAACTCAGCCGGATTGTTAATGCTTAACGGCTTCATGTTTTTTCGCCTACTTTACACACTTCAGTTTGCAAACTGACACCCTGCTTTGCTTCCACCTGCTCTTGTATGTAATCAATCAATGTTTCTATATCAACCGCCGAGGCATTCCCCTGATTTTCGATAAAATTGGCATGTTTTTCGGAAACACAGGCGCCACCAATGACATACCCTTTCAAACCGCAGGCTTCAATGAGCCTGGCCGCATAATCACCCGGCGGGTTTTTAAACACTGAGCCACAGGTCGGCTTGTTGGTTGGTTGTGTTAAAGCTCTCTGCTCCAGCAATTCTCTAATTTTCTGCTGGCTCAATACCGATTTACCTGGTTTTAATAGCAGCTCCACCGACAAAAACCATTCTCGCTCTATCCCTTTCACAGAACGATAGGCCACTTCAAACTCGTCTTTATCGCGCCTGATGACGATGCCATGCGGATTAATCATTTCTACAGTATCAACAATATTCCAGGTTTCACCACCAAAGGCGCCGGCATTCATTTTTAGCGCCCCCCCCATAGTCCCAGGGATTCCAGCCAGAAATTCAGCGCCAGTCAATTGTAAATCAACACAAAAACGCGCTACATGAGCGCAGGGTACTCCGGCTTCTACATAGACTTTGCAAGAGTCTATCAACTGCATCTTCTTCAAGCGTCCACGCGTATTTATAACCGTTCCGCGTATGCCTCCGTCACGAACCAGTAAATTGCTCCCCAGCCCCAGCCAATAAAGCGCCTCATTTTTCGGCAGGGCTTTTATAAATTGAATCAAATCATCCTTGTTTTCAGGTAAATACATTTTTTCTGCCGGGCCGCCCACGCGCCAACTGGTATATTTGGCCAGTGGTTCATTTTCCAGCAATGTCCCTTTTTTGGTCATGATTGCAGCGCCTCCGTCAATTTTTCCGGTAATTCAGCGGCAATTTGGCCAACATTACCCGCACCCATAGTCAAAATGACATCATCCGTCTGCACCATCGCTGCCAGTATTTTCGCCAGTTCTTCCCGGTTTTTTACAAATACCGGATCAACCTGCCCACGAATACGGATGGCGCGACACAATGTTTTACTGTCCGCACCATTAATCGGCTCTTCACCGGCCGAATAAATATCCAGTAATACCAAAACATCCACGGCAGACAAGACTTCAACAAAGTCTTCAAATAAATCCCGGGTACGGGTGTAACGGTGTGGTTGGAAAACGACAACGACCCTTCTATCCGGCCAGGCTTGACGCATCGCCTCCAGTGTTGCTGCAAGTTCACGGGGATGGTGTCCATAATCATCCAGAAAAGTTAATTTTCCGTTGCCATAATCTATATCTCCATTAATTTGGAACCGTCGGCCTATCCCTTTAAATTCCTGCAGACTTTTCATAATGGCAAGATCATCCACCCCCAGAGCAGTGGCAATAGTAATTGCCGCCAAAGCATTAAGCATATTATGCCATCCCGGCATATTCAGTTTGACCTGTATCGGTGGGTGATTTCCCCAGCGTAAAACAGTAAAACAGGTCTGCATTCCATCCTGTTTAATAGCAACTGCCCTGACATCCGCATCTGGGTGTACGCCATAAGTTTTAACCGGTTTCGATATGTCCGGCAAAATCTCCCGGATACCGGCATCATCCAGACACATAACCGCCAGGCCATAAAATGGCAGATGATGTAGAAATTCGATAAAAGTCTCTTTCAGACACCGATAACTACCGCCATAGGTTTCCATATGATCCTGATCAATATTCGTGACGATTGCCATCATCGGTTGCAGATGTAAAAAGGAGGCATCACTTTCATCCGCTTCAGCCACCAGATATTTCCCCAATCCCAATCTGGCATTGGTGCCTGCACTATTCAGGCGCCCTCCGATTACAAAGGTTGGATCAAGTCCGTCTTCTGCGAGAATACTGGCTGTCAGGCTGGTCGTGGTCGTTTTTCCATGGGTTCCTGCAACTGCAATACCAAAACGAAATCGCATTAATTCAGCCAGCATTTCAGCCCGGGGAATCACTGGGATTCTACGTTTATAAGCGCCTTTCACTTCAGGATTTTCTCTGGCAACTGCTGTAGAAGTCACGACGACATCAACATCGGCAATATTTTCTTCCGTATGTTGATAATAAACACGCACACCTCTTTCAACCAAGCGTTGTGTCACAGCGCTCGGCTTGATATCCGAGCCGGAAACCTGATAACCAAGATTGGATAAAACCTCAGCAATTCCGCTCATTCCGGTGCCGCCAATCCCCACAAAGTGAATTTTATCTATATTTCCCAAACTCTGTGCAGGATGTAGGTCGGGCCTGTTCATTTACGCCGCCTCCACAATACAATGGTCAACAACCAGTTGAGTCGCATCCAATCGTGCCTGCTGCTTTGCAATCCGGCTTATCGCAGGTAAATCCGTCATTATTTTTTTAACTGCTTTGATTAATGTTTCTTCGGTTAATTTATTCTGTGGCAATAGTTCACCTGCACCGGCATCGCTCAAATAACGCGCATTAGCTGTCTGATGATCGTCTATTGCATACGGCAAAGGTACAAAAACTGCCGGCACACCCACTGCTGCTACCTCACTGACAGTCATCGCTCCAGCCCTGCAAATCACCAGATCCGCCCATTGATAAGCTCCTGCTATATCATCTATAAATTCAACCGTTTCCGCGACTACATTCAATGACTGATATGCCGCCTTAACTTTTTTATACATGGCACTGCCAGACTGATGTTTAACTTGAACATGCTGTAGTTTCGCCAGCGCCAACGGCACCACCTGATTCAGTATTTGCGCACCTTGACTGCCGCCGATCACTAAAACTCGCAGAGCGCGGCCTGCCGCTTCATGCCACAAGATTTTTTCCGGTAAATCCAAAAAATGTCGTCTTAACGGATTACCGGTAGTGACGGCCCGGATCTCTCTGGAGAAGCTACCCGGAAAAGCCTCCAGCACTCGTTTTGCCCTATTTGCTAACAGACGGTTAGTCGTTCCCGGCACTCGATTTTGCTCGTGAATCACCAAAGGTATTCCCAAAATTTTGGCTATCAGGCCTCCCGGTCCCGCTACAAATCCCCCCATACCCAAAACCAGATTCGGCTGCCGCCGTTTTAAAACATTAAATGCTTCAGCACAAGCTTTAAGTAATTTAAAAACCGCCACTACCTTGGCAAGCGAATTTTTACCGCGAACACCTTCAACTGACAACCAGTCAATTTCGATACCATTTTCAGGAATCACTCGGCTTTCCATTCCCCTGTGCGTACCTAGCCAGCTAACTTGCCAGCCGAGATCCATCAATTCCTGGGCAACGGCTAATGCCGGAAACACATGCCCCCCTGTTCCGCCAGCCATAATCACTATGCGCTTGCCCATGACGCCCTGCTTTTTATTTCGTTTTTCAATGATGCTGTGACTTCGCTGTTAATTCTGAAAACCACAGCAATGGCAGCACACATAATAATCATGCTGCCACCGCCGTAACTCATCAACGGCAACGTCAGCCCTTTTGTAGGTAAAATGCCCATATTGACACCCATATTGACGAACGCCTGGAAACCAAACCATATTCCCATACCGTAAGCAACGAATGCATTAAAAGCATAACCACTCTGCTCGGCTTTGGCGCCAATTTGAAAAAATCGCCAAACAAGTAAAGTAAACAATCCGATTATTAACACCACCCCGACTAACCCCAATTCTTCAGCCAACACAGAAAACAAAAAGTCTGTATGCGCTTCCGGCAAATAAAACAGTTTCTGGATACCGTTGCCTAAGCCCACCCCCAATACATCTCCGCGCCCAAATGAAATCAGCGCCTGAACCAGTTGAAACCCGGTATTTTGAGCATCAGCCCAAGGATTAAGGAAAGCGGTCACTCTGGCCCACCGATAAGGTGAAAGCCACACCAGCAATCCTGCCAATAGTGCAACCAACAGTAATAAAATTATAAATTGCTGCATCCTGGCTCCGCCCAAATACATCATCCCCATCGCAATAGTCAAGATAACAACTGCCGAACCAAAATCCGGCTCTTGAAGCAATAATGCACAGGCCACAGAAAACAATAACAAGGGTTTAAGCAATCCATAAGCAGACTGGCGAACATCATCCTGATGCCGAACCATGTATCCTGCCATATAGACCACCGAAACAAATTTGACCACTTCTGCAACTTGAATTCTCAAACCGGCAAGCGATATCCAGCGAACACTACCATTAACCTTCACCCCCACCCCGGGAATCAACACAATCACCAAGAGAGCCAATCCTGCAACAAACAACCAGGAGTCAATAGTTTCCCAGACAGACATAGGAATTGATGCAATGACAACAGCAACGACCAAGCCCATAAAAATATGAATCAGTTGACGCACAGGATAATGCATAATATTACCCGTCAGTTTGGCGCCCAGATGCAAAGATGCGGACGCCACCATAACATAACCGATCATCAACAAACCGAAACACACCAACAATAACAGTTTGTCAACATGAAACTGCGTCTCTCCCGTTGATTTCAGTATCTGCTCAATCATGCGGCCAACTCCATCACTGCCGCAGTAAACCTATTACCTCTTTCCATATAATTTTCATACTGATCCAGACTCGCACAGGCCGGGGACAATAGCACGCTATCTCCAGCCTGCGCCAAATTCGCTGCAATCTTGACCGCTTCTTTTATATTGACTGCCAAATAAACCGGAACACAGTTATTCAATGCCTGGGCAATCAAACCGGCATCCTTACCCATTAACACAACGCCTTTACATTTTTCTTTTATCACCGGGGCAAGTTCTTGCATGTCTGCCCCTTTGGCATCACCCCCGGCAATCAATAAAACCTTCTTTTCACAGCCATGCAAGGCCGCAATACAAGCGCCTGTATTGGTGGCTTTAGAATCATTCACCCAGTTTACGCCGTTTACTTCCGCTACCTTTTGCATTCGGTGTTCAAGCCCTTTAAAGCTTTTTAATGCTGCACACATAGCTCGTTCATCCAGACCAACAACATGTCCTAATGCCAAGGCTGCCAATGCATTAGCAACATTATGCAACCCTACCACCAGTAAATCTGAGCGCTGCATTAAGGCTTGGTCAGCGTGCATCAGGCTATTAGTCTTTTCATCCCAATAAAAATCAGCTCGCGTTTTAATTGAAAAAGTCTGACAACTTCTGCCCCGTTCCTGCATCGACATGACCATAGGGTCATCAGCATTTAAAACCATTGTCCCATTGCCATGAAAAATCCTTTGTTTTGCTTTTGCATATTCCATAATGCCTTCATGCCTGTCCAAATGATCGGCTGAAATGTTCAATACGGTGGCCGCCCGGGCATTAAGAACTGAAGTTCTTTCCAACTGAAAACTAGATAATTCCAGCACATATAACTCTGCATCCTGAGCCAGCAAATCCAACGCCGGTACGCCTAAATTCCCACCTATTACGATCTTTTTTCCTGTGACTTTTCCCATCTCACCCAACATAGTGGTAACAGTGCTTTTACCATTGGAACCGGTAATGGCTATCACCGCTTGTTCGGTAGCACAAGCAAACAAATCAATATCACTTAAAATCCTAACACCGGCAACCGTTGCCTTATGTATGGATTTTTCGTTTAAAGGCACTCCGGGACTGACTACCAAATGAGTCGCCACTGCTAATGCCGCTTTATCAAACCCTCCTGTAAATACCGCTACATCAGGCATTTGTTCAGTCAGTTTCTCAATTAACGGTGGCTTATCACGACTGTCAATAACGGCAAAGCGAATACCCAGCTCATAAAAAAAACGCGCCACAGAGAAACCGGTTGAACCCAGACCAATAATCAACACTTTGGAATCTTCCTGATTCAATGCAAATATCTGTTCCAGTTTTACAAGGAGGTCTGCAGTCTTCATCGTTATCTCAGTTTTAGTGTCGCCAACCCAATCAATACCAGAATAACCGTAATAATCCAGAAACGAACAATAATTCTGGGTTCCGGCCAGCCCTTCAATTCATAATGGTGATGGATGGGGGCCATTAAAAAAACTCTTTTGCCGCGCATTTTATAAGAAACAACCTGAATAATGACCGATACAGTTTCTACAACAAATACCCCGCCCATAATCATCAACACAACTTCCTGTCTGACCAGTATAGCGATAATTCCCAATGCGGCCCCCAACGCTAGCGCCCCTACATCGCCCATAAAAACCATTGCCGGATAAGCGTTAAACCATAAAAACCCCAATCCGGCTCCAACTAATGCCGCACAAAACACCACTAGTTCACCGGATTCAGGTAAATATGGAATAGCCAAATATTGGGAAAAATCATAGTGTCCAGATAAATAAGCGAAAATAGCCAAAGCCGCTGCAATCATCACGGTCGGCATAATCGCCAACCCGTCCAGACCATCAGTCAAATTGACAGCATTGCTGCTGCCAACAATGACAAAATAGGTCAGCACCACATATCCCCACCCCATTTCAATCATAAAATCTTTAAAAAAAGGTACAATAAATTGTGTTTCCGCCGCTATTTGTGCTGTTTGATATAAAAAAACAGCCGCCGCCAAAGCTACTACGGATTGCCAGAAATACTTACTTTTTGCAGACAACCCATCACTGTTTCCCAGTTTTACTTTTCTGTAATCATCTATAAATCCAATAACGCCATATGCCATCGTTACAAAAAACACCACCCAAATGTAGCGGTTTTCAAGATCTGCCCATAACAAAGTACTCACCGCAATAGCCACCAGAATCAGAGTACCGCCCATAGTCGGCGTACCGGCCTTTTCGTAATGACTTTCCGGCCCATCCTCTCGCACACTTTGACCAATTTTGTTGCTGGTTAATCTTCTGATCATAACCGGACCAACAATGAAGGAAATTATTAATGCGGTTAATGCGCCCAAAATAGCTCTAAAAGTCAGGTATTGAAATACCCTGAAACCTGGGTCAAACTGCATGAGATATTCGGCAAAATACAGTAACATCGTCAGCCTCGGATTGGGTCGGCCAACGCTGTAACTACATGCTCCATTTTTTGCGCTCGCGAACCTTTGATTAATATAGTCTCATTACCTTTCAGTTCACTCTTTAAGGTATTGATCAATTGTTCCTGCGAATTAAATAAAACCGCGCCCTGTCCAAAGGACGACGCCGCAAACTCGGCATCTGCACCTATCGCAAACAAACGCCTAATATTCATGGTTTTGATTAATTCACCCATTTCTTTATGTAACCTTTGACTTTCCTGTCCCAACTCCCCAAACGCGCCCAATACCAGCCACGATTCTCCAGCACATTGTTTCAATACTTCCAATGCGGCTTTCAGCGATGTCGGATTAGCGTTATAACTGTCATCAACGATAATATTTCCATATCTGCCGCGCAAAGGCTGCAACCTGCCTTTGACCGGTTTCATCCGTTCCAGTCCTTGCTTGATTTGCCACAAATTCACCCCAAACTGTTGACATACCGCAGCTGCCGCCAAAGCATTTTTGACGTTATGCTCACCAGCCAATTTCATATGTATCGGCAAAGCCTCTGTTGCCGTACATAGTTCAAACTGTGTAACAAACTCATACTCCAATATTTTCATATTGGTATTTTCTGCTCTGACATCAGCATTTATATCCATTGCAAATGATACAATCTGACGATCTCCCGCCAACTCTTGCCAGAACCCATAAAAATCATCATCCTTATTCAACACGGCCACGCCGTTCTGGCTGAGGCTTTCAATAAGTTCGCCTTTGGCGTGGGCAACGCCTCGCAAATCACCAAAACCTTCGATATGCGCCGCTCCGACATTAGTAATGACAACCACATCCGGTCTGGCATAGCGACTGCTATAAGCGATTTCGCCCCTATGATTGGCGCCCATTTCAACAACAGCATACCGATGCCGCTGTTCAAGTCTCAACAAGGTTAAAGGGACACCAATGTCATTATTCAGATTGCCTTGCGTAAACAATACCTCATCTCCCACAGCCAAAATCGCAGCAATCATTTCCTTGACCGTGGTTTTACCATTGCTTCCAGTGACACCGGCCACTTTTACAGTCAATTGACGGCGCCAGTTTCCTGCAATTTCCGCCAGTGCCTGACGGCTGTTTTGAACAATAACTTGTGGTACACATACATTTTTAACAGACCGCTCGACTAAAACGGCTTTAGCACCAACCTGTTCAGCCTGCGTGACAAAATCATGTCCATCAAAATGCTCACCTTTTATAGCGATATACAAACCTCCCGCTTGCAACGAACGTGTATCAATACTGATTGAGGTGATTTCCACATCATCACCACACAATCTCCCTTGCACAATTGTCGCTATTTCGCTGAGTCGATAACGCATAGCGCTAACCCCCCCACCCTGTTAAAGCCTTCCTGACGACCTGCTGATCGCTAAACGGCAATCTGACCCCCGTCACCTCCTGATAATGTTCATGCCCTTTACCGGCAATCACAATACAATCTTTCTTGTCAGCGCTATCAATCACAGTTTTTATAGCCCGTTCCCGGTCATGAATCACCCTGACCTTGTCAGTACAACAACCACTTAAAATATCATTGATGATCATTTCCGGCTGTTCATTACGCGGATTGTCATCGGTCAAAATCACTTCATCCGCCCACTTTTCCGCTACCGCCCCCATTTGTCCGCGCTTACCTTTATCTCTGTTACCACCACAACCGAAAATAACACTGAGCTTGTTGTGGCAGTCAGCCCTTAACCCCAACAAAACTTTCTCCAACGCATCTGGACTATGCGCATAATCCACAAAAACAGTCGGTTTATTCCCCCCGCCAAAATGCTCCATCCGTCCGTTGATGGCTTTCAAAACAGCAAGTCGTTGAACAGCCTTGTCCAGTGACAGTCCCGTTGCCAGCAATACAGTTAAAACGGCCAATACATTCTCCAGATTAAAACTTCCGACCAATGAAGTTTTGACCGTTCTACAATAATTCTGCCAACACACATCAAACTGAATGCCATTCAAACTGTGTTTTATATTTTTTGCCAACACTGTTTCCAACTCGGCATTAACAACACCTTTACGACTGAATCCCCAGATGCTCAAAACATGGCGGCACTGTTTTATCAGCTTGCCAGCGCTACTGTCATCCAGATTTAATACCACAAACTTCAGACTTGGGCAGGCAAACAGCTTTAACTTGGCCGCTAGGTAATCATCCATATTGCCATGGTAATCCAAATGATCGCGACTCAAATTGGTAAATAACGCCCCTTTAAAACAAATACCATTTACCCGCCCCTGTTGTAAGCCGTGTGATGACACCTCCATTACCACTGTTTTTTTTTGCTGTACCACAAAAGTATTCAGCATGTTCTGTATCGTTAAAACATCGGGCGTCGTATTGAGAGTATTTTGTAATTCCCCCCAAGCACCCCATCCCATCGTGCCAATCACGCCACAACAATCCAGCACCTGCGCCAAAAACTGACTACAGGAGGTTTTACCGTTGGTTCCAGTCACACCAATCACATCAACTGACTGCGAAGGATGTCCATAAAATCTTGCCGCTATTTCCCCCAGATGTTGCGCCAATGCCGGAACTGCCAGCATATTGACCCCAGATAATGTCTCGCTTATAACCGCGCCTTTTCCGGCAGGGTCATAAATTACCGCTACAGCTCCTTTAGCAAGCACCTGATGCACATATTCCATTCCATGCTGAACAGCACCCGCCAATGCGATAAAGGCAAATCCCGACGACAGCTGCCGACTATCCAGTGCAAGTCCTGTTATTTCCACATCAGCAGAAACCTCAGCTAATCCGGCAACTAATTCAGACAGCTTCATTGCCTGCAAGGACGTAAGCACTTGGCCTGTGCCTGGACAAAAAATGCTCCTGCTTTTTCTGCATTCAGCACATCCTGGTGCTTTAACGGCAAGCTGTTTTTTGACAACAACACCGGCATGGTATCTTCCTTATCAGGCGCTATGCCATACACCCTCAATGTTCCCGCCATAACCTTTGCAAACACCGGTGCCGCCACCAACCCGCCATAATAATCTCCGGCGCTTGGTTCATCCATCATCACTGCAATAACAAAACGAGGATCACTAACTGGCGCCAACCCAACAAAAACAGCCACATAACGCTTATCGGCATAGCCACCGGCAGTCGCTTTTTTTACTGTCCCTGTTTTACCAGCCACTCTGTAACCATCAACTCTGGCGCGATAAGCGGTTCCATCTTTCTTGATCACATGTTCCAGCATTTCTCTGACTCTTTTTGCAGTCACCGCCGAAAAAATGCGCCGCTCCTCATAATCTTCATCTCTCTTCAACAAACTGACAGAATGCATCACGCCATCGTTCGCCAAAGCCGTATAAGCCTTTGCCAACTGCAGAACTGAGGACGACAACCCATAACCGAATGCCATTGTGGCCTGTTCAAAACGGTTCCATTGCTGAAAATCCTGCAAAATACCACTTGCCTCACCCGGAAACCCAACCCCCGTAACCATTCCAAAACCCAGCTTGTTATATACCTTCCAAAAATATTCCGGCGGCATCTTCAACGCTATCTTGCTAACCGCCACATTGCTGGATTTTTTCAATACATGCATTAAATCCAATGTTCCATAATTATGCACATCACGAACTAAATTGCGGCCTACCCGATAAAACCCATGGGTTTCAATGACCGCATCCGGCTTGACATATCCCCCGTCAAGAGCTGCAGCAATTACAAAAGGCTTGACAGTGGAACCCGGTTCAAAAACATCAACCATCACTCGATTGCGATATATTCTGGGACTCAAGTTTTTACGCGTATTAGGATTAAACGAAGGTTGACTGACCGCAGCCAATATTTCTCCATTTCTTGCATCCAACACGACTAACGCCGCAGAATGAGCTTTATGCTTTATATATGCCTTCTGTAATTCCCGATAAGCCAAATACTGAATGCGATGATCAATTGTTAATCTCAAATTCTGACCGGAAACTGGTTCAACAATATTTTCAACATCTTTAATAATGTGGCCTTTGCCATCCTTTATGACCGTTTTCTTTCCTGAAACCCCTTTTAATATTCTTTCATAAGCTAACTCCATCCCTTCCTGACCAATATCATCCACATTGGTAAAACCAACTAAATGGGCCATCACCTCACCTGCCGGGTAAAAACGTTTAAATTCCTTTTCAAAGTGAATCCCGGAAATTTTCAGCGCTTTTATTTTCTCCGCCAGATCAGGGTTCACCCTACGTTTTAAATAAATAAAACGCCTGTTTGAATCCTTATTTACCCACATGGCCAGTTTTTTTTTTGATAGTCTCAATATCCTGGCCACTTGTTCAATCTTTGTCCTATCTTGTTCGTTGATTTGCTGAGGATTGATCCAAATTGATTGCACCGGAGTACTGATCGCCAACGGTTCCCCATGACGGTCTTGAATTTGCCCTCTGTACGCCGGTACGGTAACAACTGCAATATGCTGTTTATCTGCCTGTTGCTGCAAAAAATACTTTTTAAACAACTGCAAATCAATGGCTCTCACAACCAGTACCGACATGCCCAAAAAAATCAAACCCAATAATACTTTTCGTCTTGATTCAAACCCCGTCAGTTGTTTATTCCTTGTTTTTTCTTCCGTGGATAAATACATTTACGGTTTGATATAAATAATCTTTTTCCGCACCGGCATAGTCAGCTTTAAACGATTTCTTGCCGCCACCTCAATTCTGTTTTCTTCGGTTAACATGGTTAGTTCCAATTGCAATCGCCCCCATTCAACTTCATATTCATCCAGTTTTTTTTCCATGACCTGGATCTCGTTAAACATCAATCGGGACTGATATTTACTGTAAATCACCGCCAATGCCGAAACTATCAAAATCAAACTCAGGCCAATCAATAATCTGCCGTCATTTTCCGACATTTATTTTCTCCGCCACTCGCATAACCGCACTGCGAGACCTCGGATTTCGTTGCAATTCAGAACTTCCAGCGCGAATCGCCTTACCCATTTTTTTTAAACATCCCCGTTCAATATCTTTTTCCTGAACAGGGAACCGACCGGGGTTGTATTTCCGCCCGGATTCATACCTGATAAATCGCTTGACAATTCTGTCTTCCAGAGAATGAAATGAAATCACTACCAGACGCCCACCTGAAGCCAATATCTCAACGGCCTGCTTCAATCCCTCTTCCACTTCTGCAAGCTCACGATTTATTTCAATTCTTATCGCTTGAAACGAACGTGTTGCAGGATGTTTATGTTTTTCCCTAAAGGGTACGGCTTCTTCAATCAGTTTTGCCAGCTGCCGGGTGCTTTTCAGCACTTCCTGCTGTCTACGCTCAACTACTGCCCGCGCTATTCTTCTGGAAAAACGCTCTTCCCCATATTTAAACAACACCCTGACCAGCTCTTTTTCATCAACCTGTCGCAACCATTCAGCCGCTGTCAGATCAGCATTAGCATCCATTCGCATATCTAAAGGGCCATCCTTTAAAAAGCTAAACCCCCGTCCTGGATTATCAAGTTGCGGCGAGGAAACCCCCAAATCCATCAAAATTCCATCAACTTTGCCCTGATACCCATATCGAATAACCACATCCGCCAGTTCAGAAAAACAGCCATAATGCAAACTAAAACGATCATCCAACATCATGTTTTGAGCAACGCTGGAATTAATCGCTTCAGGATCTCTGTCAAAAGCCAATAACCTGCCGTTCCTACCCAATTTGTCTAAAATTCCGCGACTATGACCGCCACGCCCAAAAGTGCAATCCACATATAATCCATCGGCTTTAATATTCAGGGCTTGCAATGACTCATCATATAAAACCGGCAAATGTTCCATAACACCCCCAGCTTAAAACGACAATGAACCCAGCTCATCCAATCCATCATCATCATTCTCATCCAGCCATTCATTTTCTTTGGCCTGCCAGGCCGCTTCGTTCCAGATTTCAAATTTATTCAATTGCCCTACCAATACAATATGCTTTTCCATTTCAGCAAAATTTCTCAACTTTTCCGGCAATAACAGTCTTCCCTGATTATCCACGTCACATTCAGAGGCGTTGCCAATAACAAACCGACGTAACTTTCCGGCCATCTTATTCAATGTAGGTAGCTTACTGATAGTAAGCTCCAGGCGCTCCCATTCTGGTAATGGGTATAACCACAAACAACCGGCTTCACCAACACACTTTTCATTAACCGCCACTGTCACCACCATTTGCCGCTCACAACATTCCTGCAACTCCGCCCGATAACGGGTAGGAACTGTTATTCGCCCTTTTGCATCCAGATTGATTGTGCTTATTCCACGAAACAAGAATAACCCCGATTGACCATCAAAACTCCATTTTTTTCCACTTTCCCCCACTTTTTATCCACTATAGTTTTCAATTTGCCTTTAGTCAAGATTGACTAAGCATTAACTTCTTTCTTTTTCTACAATGACTTACATACACTATTCACAGCGCCTGAATCATTGCAAATTAACAACAACAAAAAGTTTTCCCTATCAAAAAGTTAATTAGATTTATTAATACTGATTATGACAAAAAACAACAGTCGAACAGAATGATGCAAAATAATTTTTTCTCAAATCAACATCATTTCAAATAGGCTCTGTTGCCGCTTCGTTATAACATATTAAAATACCAATACACTTCACCCTAAATTTTCTTTAAATCAATATAAATCAATAGGCTATAGATATAACAACACAATCAGTCTTGAAATAGCAGACACCTCTATTTTCCGACTTGAACATCCCCATAAATCCTATAAAAAACTTTCAGCGAGCTTTACAAACAAGCTATTATTTACAAAATCAATTAAAGCCTATTATCATTTTCAACCGACTTACTGATGGAATCGCGCCATTGAACAAAACCAACCGAATAAAGGCCTATATTTTTCTATCCTTTATATTCCCCCATTTTTCTCATGCCGACTATACCATTGGAGATGGATATGAAATAGGGAAGTTGTTCTTGTCAGGTTACAGTGAAATGGCATGGGAATCTGCAAACGGCTCACCTCAAACATTAGCTCTTGATGATTTGAGTCTATTTGCTTCAGCTTCAATTAATTCTTCTATCAATCCTTTTATTGAAGTTGAAATTGCCAGCGCAACACTATGGGAAGAAAGTAAAGGAATAGACTTTCAGGGCTCTCGCCTGGTATTGGAACGACTTTATAACGACATTCATTTCACCGAAGAAGTTAATGTTAGATTAGGAAAATTTCTTGCCCCGGTGGGTGAATGGAACCGTATTCATGCGGCGCCACTGGTCTGGACGACTAATCGGCCAGTAACCACTCGTTTTTCCTTTTCAGAGTCAATTTCCGGTATCAATATTCAATATACTCAGCATAACAACAACACCTACCAGATTTATTTTCAGCCCGGAACAGAATGGTTAGTCAAACCAACGATAAAAAACAGACCTCGAAAATACAACAAAGTATTTGGAATCAACTTCGATAAATATTTTGGATTGAATAGCAAGTTAGGTTTGGCTATTCAACACGCCCGAGTCATAGGAAATGGTGATACCCAATGGGTGTTCAGCCTGGATGGTCAATGGCAAAGTAAACTTATAGATTTGGAATTTCAATCGACCTATACATCAATTGATTTCAATCATTCAACAAGCCAAAAAGTCAACGAATGGGGTGGATACCTTCAAGGAGTATGGCATCTTAATGAGCAATGGCATATCGTACTTCGTCCCGAGTATTTTCAAGCACGAACCAAAGAGTCACAAAGTAGCCTGTTATATGGACTCGTTTATCGGCCTCAACCCGCTTTATCCCTAAAACTGGAATACATGGATATCAACCGGCAACAATCATTTGGATTTTCGCAAGGTTGGTTTGCCTCATTAGCAGTGTTGTTTTGAACATGAAAATTCATTATCTAATAATTTTTATGCTGCTGAATATTCCTGCTGTACATGCTGATTTTTTAGTAATTGGACACCCTGACATCAACAAATCCTTGATAAAAATATCAGAATTGGCCGATATTTATATGAAAAAACACTCCACTTTGGCCAATGGAACTCCGATCATCCCTGTTAACCGTTCAGCTAACTCAGCTCTACGCAGACAATTTGAATCAAAAGTGATAAAAATGTCAACTCGCGAAATAAAAACATATTGGCTTAAATTACGATTCAAAGGAATCAGACCTCCAGTTGTCATAAGCTCATCCGAGGCAGCTATTTTGTTTGTAAAACGTGTTGCTGGCGCCATCACTTATATCGACACTTCACAAACACCAAACGGTGTTAAGATACTGATGAAGATAAAGCATAAATGATTGTTTTTAAAAGAAATTCACACAAATCTTTACTACACCAACTATTGATTCCGCTGGTCTTAAGCTTTGTATTACTGGTTCTGCTAATGACAGGCCTGGTTTTTGTCGAGATGAAAACTGACCTGGAACATTCCATTAAAAAGCAACTGCTCAGTAATACAGAAACAATCAAAACACAACTAAAAACCATTTTCCATTATCACATTCTGAACACATCAGCCTGGGCAAAACTGGAAATAATGGATGACATCATAACTGAAGATATAGACGGCCAAATTAATCGCTCATTACAGGAACTGAAATCCAACTATCACTTGCCCGGTGATATATTGGTTTTTGATCATCAACGACAATTAATATCATCCAGTAACAACAAACTTTATTACCAGACCGATACCATCACTCCGCCCAATGTTTGGTTTCAGCTGGATAAAGACCATACCTTATTCATTGGCAAACATATAAATCCTTACACCCACCAAGAAGCGATTACTTTTATTCATCGCATTACTGCCAGTTTTGACAGTCAACGCGACCTTGGCTTTATTGTCTTGACCCATCCCTGGTCCAGCATCGAAAATATAGTATTGCCTAAACAAATTCAAAGCATTCTAATAGATCAAACAGGATATGTACTAGCTAGTAATGTAAAGGAATTATCCATTAACGAATTCATCATCTCATCTCTTCAAACGAACAGAACTAAGCTTACAAACACCGATTTTTTATTTGAAGCCACTCAATTAACCCATGTACTAGATATTCCCATCAACTGGCAGATAGTTTCATTAGAAAAGCATGAAAAAGCATTACAACCGGTATGGCGGCTAGGAATAAAAATCACTATTGCAGCCCTGACACTAACGCTTATGATAAGCTGCTTTATTGTTTGGCAAATTCAGCGGGTCGTTGCCCCTATCCAAAAAGTCACCCAAACTGTCCTAGAGATTGCACAATCCTCAGACTTATCTAAAAGAGTAGCAATAACCGATCATAATGAGACAGGAATTTTAGCGGACAGCTTTAACCTTATGGCTGAAAAACTTGCTGAAACAATGACTGAAAAAGATCATTATTCTACCCGTCTAACTGAGTTGAACAAAACTTTAGAACAACAAGTTACTGATCGCACCAAGGCTTATAGCGTGGCCAATGAACAACTACAATCAACCATCAAACAATTACAACAGGCACAAACTCAATTAATACAATCCGAAAAGATGGCTTCCTTAGGTCAATTAGTTGCCGGCATTGCTCATGAAATCAACAACCCTCTTGGCTCAATTAATGCCAATATTCCCATTCTTACTGAATATACCCATGACTTGTTTGCAGTCCTCGATAATATTCAAGATTCACCAATAATGGCTAAACCGTTACAAGAAATTGATTATTCATTTATTCAGGAAGATACGCCGAAGCTACTTGACAGCATGAAAAATGCAGCATCACGCATGAAAGAAATCATCTTGTCATTACGAAATTTCTCCAGGCTCGATCAGGCCGAGGTTCAAGATATCCTATTGGAAGATGCCATAGATACAACACTGGCATTATTATCACATCGTCTGAAAAATCGCATTACTGTGATAAAACATTATCAGCTTAATCAACTCGTCCCCTGTTATGCTGGTTTAATTAATCAGGTTTTGATGAATTTGCTTGCCAATGCGGAGCAGGCCATCGAAGATGAGGGGCAAATCATCATTGAAACAAAACAGCAGAATAATTATGCCTTAATCAGCATCCAAGATACAGGAACCGGCATGGATTCTGACACAATGAACAAAATTTTTGATCCTTTCTTTACCACAAAACCTGTCGGCGAAGGCACAGGTATGGGGCTATCCATCTCTTACGGTATTATTGAAAAACACAATGGCTCAATAAAGGTAAGCAGCAAACCTAATGCCGGCACCGTGTTTACTATTCATTTACCCATGACATTCAAGCAACAAAAGGAGTTTATTAAAAATGGCTGAACCGTATACATTACTGTTTATTGATGATGAACAGGACATACTCGATAGCCTGTATCGCAGTTTTCGGAAAGGCTACAACATCATCCGTTGTAACTCGGGGAAAGAAGCTATTAACACTCTTAACAGTACCGCTATTGATTTAATTATTTGCGATCAAAGGATGCCCGAACTGTCAGGAACAGAAGTATTGGCACATGCCTATCAAACCCAACCAGAAGCTATCCGCATTTTATTGACTGGTTATAGCGATATTGATTCATTAGTGGAATGCGTTAATCAAGCCCAGATATACAAATATATATCCAAACCCTGGGAGCCTGAAGCTCTACGCATGACAGTCACCCGGGCATTAGAGAGTTTACACCTTAATAGACAACTGAAAACTACACAGAAGGCTCTTGAAGATGCCTATTTTCACGCTGTGACCATGCTGGCTGTAGCCTGCGAAGGCAAAGACGAGACCACAGGCAATCATGTCCTTCGGGTTCAGCATTTTACTGAAGCTTTGGCAAAAACATTGAATATTGCAGATGATGAAGCGGTTCAAATGGGCATCATGAGCATCCTCCATGACGTAGGAAAAATCTATATCCCTGATGCCATTCTGAAAAAACCCGGAAAATTAACTGAAGAAGAATGGCTCGAAATGAAACGCCATACCGAATATGGCGCCAAGATACTCGGTGAACATCCCTATTTTACCATTGCAAAAGATATTGCGGTCGGACATCATGAAAACTTTGACGGTAGCGGCTATCCTGCCGGCCTCAAGGGTCATGATATTCCTTTATCAGCCCGGATAACCAAAGTCGCAGATACTTTTGATGCTCTCACTACGGTTCGCCCCTACAAACAAGCCTGGAGTATTGCTCAGGCGTTAGAGTGGATGCGTGAAAATTCAGGAACTCTGTTTGATCCAAATGCTATCAATGCGCTACTCCACCTTGCTGAACACGGCGAACTTCAGAAAATCATAGACGAACTCCACGATTAAAACAGTGCAAACATTAATATGATAACCTAAAGAAAATAGAAAACGAGTTGGCCTGTAAGCCGGGTTCTGTCGTGAACAGCCATTCATCTGGGCTGCAAGTCGCCCTGCAGCTCAAGCAATCTACCCAGGAACCGCACGGGCCGTGCGTAAGCTCCTCTATTTGATCTTGCTCCGGGTGGGGTTTACCCTGCCACTGCTGTTACCAGCAGCGCGGTGCGCTCTTACCGACACCTTTTCACCCTTACCCCTTACCTAGAATCTTTAGATTGTAGGTGAGAGGCGGTATATTTTCTGCGGCACTTTCCGTAGACTCACGTCCCCCAGGCGTTACCTGGCACCCTGCCCTGTGGAGCCCGGACTTTCCTCCGTTTTATTGCGCAATAAAACAGCGACTGTTCGGCCAACTCAGCAGCGATTATACCCCATAAATTTTTCTTAACTTAGGTTTTTTCCATGTCCAAAGCCGCCTGATACAGTATTTTTTTTCGTTGTCCGGTAATTTTCACCGCTAAAGCCACAGCCGTTTTAATGGAACATTCCGTCAATAATATCGTCAGAACTGCTTTTTCATCTTCACTGATACTTTGTTTGCTATCTACCGTGGCCGTAGCCCCATCCACAATAACAACAAACTCACCTTTACGCATATTAGCATCATTTTTCACCCGTTCAACGATATTTGCCAGCCTATCTTTAACGACAGTTTCATGCAGCTTGGTCAATTCCCTGGCTACCACAATTTCCCTACCAGCTGGAAATATCTCAAGCATATCCTCCAAGGCACCCTGGATTCTATGGCAGGACTCGTAAAACACCCAGGTTGATTCATCCACTAACTTTTCTTTAAAAAAAGTTTTTCTAGCCGATTTTGTTCGCGGCAAAAAACCTTCAAAAGTAAACCGTGTTACCGGCAAGCCAGATACGGACAAGGCGGCAATCAAGGCGCAAGCGCCTGGCACTGGCGAAACCTCCATCCCCTGCTCTCTAGCCAATCTGACCAAAGGCATACCCGGATCACTTAATAAAGGCGTACCAGCATCTGAAACCAGCGCTATCGAAAGTCCTTGCTGCATTTTTTCAACAAGCCCTGGAGCTACTTTTTCTTCATTATGCTGGTGCAAGGAAAGTACACGGCAGGAAATACCATAATGCTGCAACAACATTCTGACATGCCGGGTATCTTCAGCCGCAACCAGATCAACCTGCTGTAAAATTTCCACAGCCCTACTGCTAAAATCTGCTAAATTACCTATAGGTGTCGCAACAACATATAATTTACCCGACATTGACTATCTGATCCCCTTGTCTGATTGTAACTTTATCAGTGTATTTAAATGAACAGTAAGCCTTTAATATCAGTCGCTTGTGGAATAAAATCTGTGACATGAATGCCACATCCAAACCTATTATATGCACGTATTCCCGGCATCTTCTGGAATAATTGACTGATATTAAATACTTATTTTCGCTGAACAGTTATGTTTGATTTTACTAAAATGAAGGTTTAAGCACTTTATGATTCACCACCGTCTGACCTCATACCTTATTATCTCAACTCTTCTGTCGGCCTGCGCTACAATACCGACTCAAAACCAAGCATACCGGGAAGAATCTGCTCAGGCAAAAATCCTGATGAGTAGCGGTCAACATAAACAAGCGGCTCAATTGTATCAAAATCTGGCTAAAGCTAATCCAGAACAACAAAATCCATTTCGGTTACTGGCCGCCGAAGCACTAATCCAGTCAGGTGATAGCGATAAGGCCAAAAAATATGCCGACAGCATCAATTTATCAGCGCTGTCACCAGAACAACGAAATAAATTGATTATTGTTTACGCACAAATCAGCCTGAATTATGGCAATGCTGAACAAGCGCTGGAAAAACTCAACAATGTCAATATCTCACAGCTTGGCAATGAAGACCAGCAAAGCTATTATCGCGCCCTGGCTTTTGCCCATTCTTTAACTGGAAACTTATTAGCCAGCGCAAAAACGCGAATAAAGTTAAGTCATCTCCTGTCATCTCAGAATCAACGGTATGAAAACTATGCTGCGATTCTGGAAACACTGGGTCTACTGCCTCTAAAAATACTGACTTCCCCTTCTCCTACAGCAACAGCTTCTCTGGACGGCTGGATGGCGCTTGCCAAGCGACTCAAACAAAACTTAACCCATCCCAGTGAATTCGATAACAATATTAATGAATGGCGACAAAACTTCCCGAACCACCCGGCAAATTCAACTTTTCTACAAGATTATCTCGCCCTCCCACGACATGCGTTCACGCAACCTGCTGTGATTGCAGTGTTATTGCCTGAATCCGGGCCTTTTGAACAGGCTGCGAAAACAATCCGGGAAGGCTTGCTCGCGGCATATTACCAGCAACAGAACTTATCCTCTCAACCCGCAATACGTTTTTATGATAGCGCCCAAGACAATCCTGTCTCCCTTTATAACCAAGCTGTTGCCAGTGGCGCAGAACTGATAATCGGCCCACTCAATAAAGAAAATATTGTCCGACTGGCCGCAGACAGCGATTTAAACATCCCCGTCCTGGCATTGAACCATGTTGAAAATTTAAGTAAAGCAAACCTGTATCAATTTGGTTTAAGTCCAATTGATGACGCCCAACAGATTACTGAAAAAGCTTATCTGGACGGACACCGAAAAGCCTTGCTCTTGACGCCGGCAACCAATCAGGGGAGACGTATTGCCAATTATCTAAGCGAATATTGGCAACAAACTAATGGAACATTATTAGAATCACAAAGCTACAACCCAAAGGAACACGACTTTTCCTACCCTATAAAAAACCTGCTAAATCTGGATGAAAGTCAACAACGATACCAACAATTAAGGCAGCTTCTGAGCAGACGCATTGAATTTGTTCCCAGACGACGCCATGATGTTGATGCCATTTTTATCAATGCACATCCTTGGGTAGGTCGCTCATTAAACCCTCAATTCCGGTTCTATCACGCAACCAGAATACCCATTTATGCAACAGCCCGGATATACAGTGGCAGAAAAAACCCCTCTCAGGATATAGATCTTAATAATATTACATTTTGCGATATTCCCTGGTTATTTGCTGATATGTACAAGGGAGAATTAAGCCAGGAATCTTTACGCAACAGTGGGCAACCGTTTCCCGACAGATACTTACGTCTGTTTGCATTGGGTATTGACGCCTACAACCTTGTCGCTCATTTAAATAATCTGGATACGATCAAATATCACGGAGCAACCGGCAATCTGTTATTAAATTCGGAAAACCGCATCGTCCGCCAGTTAAATTGTGCAAAATTTACTGCCGGCATTCCCGTCAGCAGCGGCTTTCTTGACGCTGCCGCCGAACATTATCAAAGTACAGCCCTAGACACTGATTCTCCCACAGAAAAACAACATGCTGAATAAATTTCGCGCCCTGCATTTAACACGTGGAGATATCGCCGAACAACAAGCACTAGACTTCCTGTTAAAGCGGGGATTACAACTGATTTGCAAAAACTATCGCTGTAAAACAGGTGAGCTGGATCTAGTTATGACTGAGCAACAAATTTTGGTGATTATTGAGGTTCGCTTCCGGCAATCGGATAAGTTCGGCAGTGCGGTGGAAACTATTACGCTAAAAAAACAATCCCGTATAATAGCCGCCACCAAACACTATATAATGAACAATAACATTACCTCACAGATCCGTTTTGATGTCATTGCCATATCCGCGAATCAAAAAATAAACTGGATCAAAAATGCCTTTCAGTAGAGTTCTGGTAGTCCTTGGTTCAACTGAAAGTTAATTCCAGCCGATTTATGTTAACCCGTCATTTTTCCAATAGTTTATGAGCCTTCAAGATAGAATTATCAATCATTTCTCGGACAGCATCCAAACTAAACAGGATGCTATGAACAGCTTGTGTGAACTGATCGAATTTGCCTCTCAGCGCATTGTCGATGCACTGATCAACGATCAAAAAGTACTCACCTGTGGCAATGGTGGCTCCGCAGGCGACGCCCAACACTTTTCCTCTGAAATGCTCAACCGTTTTGAACGCGAAAGACCCGCTTTACCGGCCATTGCTTTAACCACAGATACATCCACCATCACATCCATTGCCAATGACTATCATTTTGATGAAGTCTTTGCCAAACAACTCCGTGCATTAGGACAAAGCGGCGATATTTTGTTGATTTACAGCACCAGCGGTAATTCTGCAAATATCGTTAAAGCTGTGCATGTTGCCCATGAAAAAGACATGCCGGTTATTGCGCTAACTGGCAAGGATGGTGGCGTCATAGCCGGAATACTCAATGAATCCGACCTGGAAATCAGAGTACCATCCAACTCCACAGCCCGTATTCAGGAAGTTCACCTGCTAATTTCTCATTGTTTGTGCGACCTGATTGATCAACAACTGTTTGGCGGATGATATGACTCGGTTTATTTTTTTATTGTTACTTCCCTTTATCACTGCTGGCTGTTCAATATTGGCAGTTGGCGGCGCCGAAGCGACTGGTTTATCGTTACTACACGACCGCCGCACCAGCGAAACCTTACTCAACGACGAAGGAATCGAAATCAATGCCGGTATAGAACTCGAATTAAATGACGATATTCGTGACAACAGTCACTTTAATGTGACCGCCTATAACGGCATGGCATTAATTACCGGTGAGGCAAACACGACCAAACTACGTGATAAAATCATTGATATTGTCAGAAGGATTCCCGGAGTCAAACTGGTTTACAATGAAATGACCATTGCCGCTCCCAGTTCACTCGCCAGTCGCGCTAATGACACCTTGATAACAACCAAAGTCAAATCATCTCTTAGTCAAATCAGAAATCTACCGGGGTTTGATGCAACCCGAGTCAAAGTCGTTACCGAAAACGGCATCGTTTATCTAATGGGTTTATTACATAGAAATGAAGCCCATGTCGCCACTGAAATGGCCCGCCGGGAAAGTGGTGTTAAACAGGTCGTCAAAGTTTTTGAATATATTGAATAACCTGAATTTATTGATCCAGATCACTTTTTATACAGAACGATTGATAACTACAGTAAATTTCCTAATTTTCGTTCACACATCACATTTATTTTCAGATACTATTAAGCGGTAACCTTCTTAACTGATTGGAGTACAACAATGACTACTATCACAGACCCGGTAATCGGCCGTTGGTACAAAGATGTTGAAAACAATTTAACCTTCAAAGTCGTTGCTATTGAGGAAAGCGATGATTCAATTGAAGTGCAATATATGAATGGTGATATCAGCGAATATGACAATGACACCTGGTATAACTCCACATTTGATTATGTCGAAGCCCCTGAAGACTGGAGCGCCCCATACGATGAACTGGAAACGGATGACCTGGGCTATACCGATCCCGATATTCATAACAACCCGGATCAGGATACAATTGACCTTCCTGATTACCAAGATTATTAGAGTACCCGTGCAATGAAAATGAGTCCCCGGCAATTTCTGGATTGGGAGTCCAAAAGCATTACCCTTTTAGCCATGTCTGGCGCCGGCAAAACCACATTGGCCAACAAGCTTCCTAAAGATAAATGGTTTCATTATTCCGGTGACTACCGAATCGGTACAAAATATCTGGGCGAACCTATCCTGGACAATATTAAACGCCAGGCAATGGACGTCCCTTTCCTGAGAAACCTGTTACTGTCTGACTCTATTTATATTTGTAACAATGTTACTGTCGACAACCTTGCCCCTGTCTCCAGCTTTCTTGGCAAACTGGGTAACCCGCAACAAGGCGGTTTATCATTAGCCGAATTTAAACGGCGCCAGGCTTTGCATCATCAGGCGGAAATTGCGGCTATGAACGATGTTCCTGATTTTATCCATAAAGCGGAAGATATTTATGGCTATAAACATTTTATCAATGATGCCGGCGGTAGCGCTTGTGAATTGGACAGTCCTGAAACTATAGCAAACCTGGCAAAACACACCTTAATTGTTTACATCAAGATTCCGCCCTCACTAGAACAAACCATTATCAACCGGGCAAAAACAGACCCCAAACCGCTCTACTATCGCGAAGCATTTCTGGACGAAAACCTGACTGAGTTTATGTGTGAAAAAGGCTACGCCACAACAGATCACATTCCTCCTAATGAATTTGTCACCTGGATTTTCCCAAAACTATTCAAATCCCGACTGCCCCGCTATCAGGCAATTGCCGATCAATATGGCTATACTGTTTCTGCTGACGATGTTGCCAAAGTTGCCAATGAAGAGGATTTTCTGCAATTAATTGCCGCCGCTATCGCTAAACAGCCATCCTAAAGGTCAAATCATGCCCCTGGTCGCTCACACAAACTTACCTACCTTCCAGCGTCTTCATGAAGAAGGCGAAGATATTCTCACACCCGAAAGAGCTCGCCATCAAGATATTCGTGAGTTACATATTGGTTTACTGAATATCATGCCTGATGCCGCACTTGAAGCCACCGAACGTCAGTTTTTCAGACTGGTCGGCGCCTGCAACCAAATCGCCCAGTTTCATGTCCACCCTTTTACTATCAACGGCCTGGAACGAAGTCCCGAAGCACAGAGGCATATTGATAACTATTACACCTCCTTTGAACAAATCAAGCGAGAGGGTCTGGATGCACTCATTATCAGTGGCGCCAATGTCACCCATAACCATTTACAGGACGAAGATTTCTGGCGGCCTCTTACTGAGGTGTTTGCCTGGGCAAAAGAACATGTCACTTCAATTTTATGCTCATGCCTGGCCACACACGCACTCATCCAATATTGCTACGGTCTAGAACGCACCCGACTGCCAGGCAAACGCTGGGGAGTTTTTTCTCACAAAGTCATTGACAGAACACACCCCCTGGTTGCTGAAATTAATACCCGGTTTGACGTTCCTCACTCCCGCTTTAATGAAATCTTTCAGCATGACATGGAAGAGCGCGGTTTAAAAGTCCTGGTTGCCAGCCAGGAAGCAGGCGTACACCTTGCCGTCAGTGAAGATGGTTTCAGAATTGTCTTCTTCCAGGGACATCCTGAATATGATGACATCAGTTTATTAAAAGAATATAAACGAGAAGTGATGCGGTTTTATCAAGGTGAACGCGACGATTATCCACCTTATCCTGAACATTATTTTAACGAAACCATCCGCCATGTATTTGCTGACTACGAGCTACATATCAAAACAGCCAAAAAAACATGCCGCCCCGCGCCCGCCTTTCCTGAAGATAGCATAATCGAATATCTTGACAATACCTGGCGGGATTCAGCAAAGGCTGTTTTCAACAACTGGTTGGGAAAAATATATCAGATAACCAATCAGGACAGGCGTTTACCCTTTATGGAAAGTATTGACCCACAAAACCCCTTGGACTTAAATAGATGATCATTTACAGATGGCAGTAAAATGCTCATTCAAGGTTGCCTGAATATTTTTACGGTATCTTCTGAAATTTGAGAAAAAGGTTTTTGGTGTCCACTGACCGCTTACATTTTCTCAACAACCGTTGCATCTCCAAAGTTGGAATTGGCTTGCTGAAAAAATACCCTTGACCAATGCATGAAAAGTATTTCGGAAAGGATTAACAAGAGGATTCATCAATTATAATGGACATTAAGATCTAATTCGTAAATAATTCCAGGCGCCTTATTCTGAATTAGTCTGACAAAGAATTATGACGACAACCAGAACCACAAGGTTCTGGGCATGAATATAAAACTAACATTCTCTAGGGAAGCGCTGAACAAATCATCCCTGACTTATCAGCACCCACAAAATCAATAGCTTGCAGTCATAGGTTTTGGTGACACATCCTTGTGTCGCAGAAATCGCGAATAAATCAGCGTTTGCCTTAGTCAACATACCGTCAGTTTAAATTAAGAACATTACCAATGTATTCAAACACCAGCAACCCACATAATCACCAGCAGTTTCTGCTGCAAGCCATCCACATCGCCTGTAGAAATGTAACCCATGATAATGGTGGCCCCTACGGTGCTTGTGTTGTGAAAGACAATAAAATCATAGCCTATAGCGGCAATCGGGTTACCCATAATCTTGACCCCACTGCCCATGCCGAAATTATGGCTATTAGAAGAGCCTGCAAAATCCTGAATGATTTCCAGCTCAAAGATTGTATTCTGTACACTAGCTGCGAACCTTGTCCAATGTGCTTAGGGGCAATTTACTGGGCCAGACTTCATAAAGTGTACTTTGCCTGTAATCGTTTTGATGCGGCGGCCGCCGGTTTTGATGATGATTTTATTTATACCGAAATCGACAAACCACCGCGACAAAGAAATATTGTCATGCAGCAACTATCTCTGTCTACAGCCCTAGACCCATTCAGTCTCTGGAAATCTCAAGCTGACAGAACAATTTATTGAAAAAGCAAACTCACTGATCCAGCACCATTTTTCAAATGCTGGGTTTGCGAATTTATAAGCCATTGAAATATAAAATAATAATCTTTAACTTATCCGACCCTATAAGAATGCTACTGCACTACCATACATGAATAACAGCTATCCCTAAATTTATACAGTACGAATAAACACTAACCGCACTAAACAAGCGTTATTTTATACGCACATTTCAATTGTAAATCCGTTGTCAGACAGACACAATTCAATATTACTTATCTGCTTTTTCTAGCGTCTCTTTCTCGACTTCTGCTTCAGCGGGAACATTTGGCTCAGCAGCAGCTTCTCTCACTTTCAATAGCCAGCCATCCTTTCCTGTACACCCCCCTTCCTTGGCTTTGGCTCTCACATGAATTCGAGCATATTTACCGATGATTGAAGCTGGCATTTTTGCCGTTGCGACAAAAAAGTTCATTTTATCAATGATCTTCAACTGTAACGGTATTTTCCTGGTTTCCGCCTTAATAGTGGTAGGGTCTGCCCAATTTGAAACATGAAAGGATATTGTTGTTTCCGGATCAACCTCAGACAAATGTTCTGGTTCAAAGGTTCTGAATTTGGGTTTTTTGCAACCATTATCGGATGAATTTGTTCCATATGCCAACGCTGTCCCGGCAAACATTGTCATCCCTAGCATTATAGTTATTTGTAAGCTTTTTGTAATTTTCATAATCAGCCTCATTAATTAGTTCTCCCACAAAGAACTTTAATCATTTTTACACAACAATTCAACTTGGAAAAATAAATAATCTTTACTTCATAACCACTTATCTTTTATCAGCATAAACCTGTATTATTAATAACGGCAATCATAGCTATTTAGAATTTACCAATGAACTCTTTGAAAAAAACAATGCCCAATTTAAAGCTAATATCAACCTGAATTCTAAATTATGCTAATCCAGGAACAATCATTAATAGCCAGCAGTGAAATTACCGATCAGGCCATTTTCAATAATCGGCGTCATCTGATTAAATCCGCCATAGGTTTGTCTATTGCTGAATTTCTGCCTACTGATGTTATTGCAACCGAAAAGCCATATCAACAAATCTCCATCGACTCTTACTCGCCAAATCTTCCGGCTACAGACTTTGAGGATGTCAGTCAATACACCAATTACTATGAGTTCACTTCCAATAAATCAGACTCTACAGTCTTGGCTCAGGCTTTGCAGACTTCACCCTGGCAAGTCAAAATTGAAGGTGAAGTGGAAAAACCCGGCACTTATCTCCTGGAAGATATTTTAAAAGCCAACCCATTGGAAAAAAGAATTTATCGCTTTCGTTGTGTGGAGGCATGGTCTATGGTGGTGCCTTGGATAGGATTTCCACTGGGCAAGATGCTGAAAAAATTTCTACCGACCTCGCGGGCAAAATTTGTTGAATTTACCACGTTATATCAACCCGAAATTATGATCGGCCAGCGCAACCACTCCCTTGCCTGGCCCTACACTGAAGGTTTGCGTATTGATGAAGCCATGCACCCGTTGACACTGTTGGCAACGGGTATGTACGATGACAAACTACCCAAACAGAACGGCGCGCCTTTACGACTGGTCGTACCCTGGAAATATGGCTTTAAAAGCATTAAAGCCATTGTAAAGATTCGTTTGATGGAAACAATGCCGGTGACTGCCTGGAATAAAAAAGCACCGGGAGAATATGGATTCTTTGCCAACGTCAATCCCGAAGTTCCTCATCCCCGCTGGAGTCAGGCTCGCGAAAGAATCCTGGGTGCCAGTATTTTCACCCCAAAACGTAAAACTGAAAAATTCAATGGCTATGCCAATCAGGTGGCCTCACTCTACAGTGGCATGAATCTTAACAAGTTTTTCTGATGTTACGATCCCCAAAAACATGGCGCTCCATAAAATTCGTCGTCTTTGTCGTTAGTCTGCTCCCTTTTCTATTGCTATGTATAGATACTTGGCAGGATAACCTGGGGGCAAACCCAATTGAATCATTACATTTTAGATTAGGAGACTGGGCGTTACGCTTTTTATGTCTCACTTTATTTATCACCCCTTACAAACAATTAACCGGACAAAATTGGCTCAATCGTTTTCGACGGATGTTTGGTCTATATACTTTTTTTTATGCTTTCATGCATTTACTGGTTTTTATTATTCTGGATATATCACTGTCATGGGGCGCATTCCAGGACGAATTAAAAGACAGCCCCTATATTATCTTTGGTATATCAAGCTTTTTGTTAATTATGCCGCTGGCAATTACATCCACTAAAAAAATGCAAAAAAAGCTGGGGAAAAACTGGCGTCTACTGCACCGTCTTATTTACTTGGCGGCAATCACGGCTATATTACATTACCTTTTATTGGTTAAATCTGATTTGAATGCACCTTTGATATACGCTGATATTATACTTTTGCTATTGATTTATCGTCTTATCAGATATGTCAGAAAACATTCAAAAATAACGAGATTTGCCTAGGAGGCCATCGGATTATGGATAATTCTACTGCGACAGCCTCCTAGAATAACGCATAAAAAAAGGCAGTTACAATGTAACTGCCTGAATAATTAGGAAGAATATAACGCAACTTTTAGCTGTATGACCTTAAAAGTTATAATCATAATAGCAAACAAATTGCAAATAAAAATGTGACATATTGTCGCAGTCTTCAAGCCGAAGTTGTCATACCTTCGAAACTGGCTTGGAGTTTTGCAAAATTCTCGGCCTTAACCCTAATAAATAACTTATACTCATAGCTGTTCAAAATCGAACCGTGAACTATCTGACAAGTACCGTTGCTCATGTGTGATGAGTATAACTTACACCTGAATCCGCGTTGAAATTACGGATTCAGGTTACAATCAATAACTGATATTAATGCTTTCTCAAGTTCTTCCAAAATCCGAAATTTCCATCAGAGAAAACCTGAAATGGCTGTTTATCCTGAGAAACCTGATGATAACTGCCGAGGTTCTGTTAATTTTCATCTCCACTTACGGCCTTGGCATCAAGTTGCCACAAGAACAATTATGGCTGGTCATTTTCTCTATTGGTGCCGTCAACCTGTATACCTGGATGCGTTTACAAACCGATGAACTGGTCACCGAACTGGAAATTTTTTCCCAAATCTCCATTGATGTTTTAGCCATGGCATCTTTGCTTTATCTCACAGGCGGAGCATCCAACCCGATTATCTGGGTATTTCTGCTGCCGCTGATTATTACCGGTATTATGTTGCCGCAGGCTTATACCTGGAATATGGTAATACTTACCTCATCTATTTACACCATATTAATTGGTTATAATATCCCCCTTCCCGCTATTGAGCCTCACGTTCCCAACCCCAAGTTCCTAACGCCGGAAATGAGCCATCAATTGCATGTAATGACTGATAAAAATTACTTTAATCTGCATATTTTCGGGATGTGGTTAGGTTTCGTATTCAGCGCAGGACTTGTGGCTTTCTTTGTCGTCGAATTATCCAATACCCTGAAAGAAAGGGAACGCAACCTGGCTGAAGCTCGGGAAAATGCACTCCGGGATGAACGTGTGGTATCTTTGGGTACACTGGCGGCAAGCGCCGCTCATGACATGGGCACTCCATTGGGTACTATTGCCATTCTGACCCATGAAATGCAACAGGAATTTCCTGAGCACAGATACCCGGATCTACAACAAAAGCTTGCCATCATGGATCATCAAATCAAGCGTTGCAAAGAGGCCTTATCGGTGATGTCAGCTTCAGCCGGAGAAATGCGTGCCGAATCAGGACAAATTATGTTACTGGCTATTTATATTGATGAAGTGATCAATCAATGGCGGGCGCAAAATCCGACAACCAAACTAAACTTGTTTGTTTCCCCTGACAACTTCATGGAAGCTAAAATTATTGCCGATCGCACCTTGACTCATTCAATTATGAACATCCTTAACAATGCCACTCAGGCTACAACCGATTGTAAAGGTATTGAATTTCATGCCACATGGAATCGGCAACAAGTCAATTTAAAAATCAGAGATTTCGGCCCCGGCCTGCCTCAGGAATATCTGGGATTTATTGGTCAGCAACCGGTTACTAGCAAAAAACAGGGCCTTGGCGTCGGCCTTTTTTTAACTTATTCCACGATCAAGCGTCTCGGCGGTACAATACATTTCAATAATCTGGAAACAGGCGGAGCCTGCGTCGAAATTACCTTACCTTTATTGCCAACAGAGAATAACAATGACAGCTTTGGAAACGGATAAACCGCAGTTATTAATAGTGGATGATGATGAAACCTATTGTTCGGTCTTAAAGCCGGCACTTGAAAAAAGAAATTTTCAGGTCAGTGTTGCTCACGACGTAAAAAGCGGCATTGTTCTAGCCGAAAAAACCGAACCGGAATACGCAATCATTGACTTGCGAATCGGTTATGATTCCGGTCTGGAAATGGTGGAAAAACTGATTTCCCTGGACAGTAACACTCAAATTGTTATTCTCACTGGCTTTGCCAGTATCGCCACTGCGGTTGAAGCGATAAAACTGGGGGCTATTCATTACCTGACAAAACCTGCAAATGCCGATGAAATCGTCAATGCCCTGTACAAAAATGAAGGCGATTCATCCGTTTCCATCAGCGAAAATCCACTGTCAGTCAAACGCCTGGAATGGGAACATTTACAAAAGGTGTTAATGCAACACGATGGCAATATTTCCGCAGCCGCACGGGCATTGAATATGCACCGAAGAACATTACAGAGAAAGCTGGATAAGCGACCGGTAAGGGAATAAAAGTTTCTTAGCTGCAAAAACGCGGATGCCTTGCCGATTGTTATATTTCCTTATCCTTTAACCTGACTTTCGCCTCATCCCACAAGGCATCCAACTCCTCTAACTCACAGTCACGCAAAGTCCGGCCTGTCGCATCCACCTGCCGCTCAATATACTGAAATCGACGGGAAAACTTTCGGATTGCCTGTTTCAATGCAATCTCAGGATTGACTTTCAGATGACGAGCCAAATTAACGCTAACCAACAATAAATCGCCCACTTCCTCTTGAATATGGGCTTGATCATTTGAATGCCAGGCTTCTTTCACCTCTTCCAGTTCTTCCATGACCTTATCAAATACCGGCACGACTTCGGGCCAATCAAATCCATGAGCGGCAGCGCGATTCTGGATTTTTTCACATTGCACCAAAGCCGGCAGATTTGTTGCTACGCCATCAAGTACACTTTCCCTGTCATCAGTTTTGTTTTTAGCTCTTCGTTCCAGCGCTTTCGCTTCATCCCAAGCTTTCCGACGTTCTTCATCACTGCCGTACTTTACACCGGCAAACACATGGGGATGGCGACGGATCAATTTATCACTGATAGCTGCGGCAACCTGTTCAAAATCAAACAATCCTTGTTCTTCTGCGATACGGGAATGAAACACAACCTGCAGCAACAAATCCCCCAGCTCAGAACGCAAATCATCCAGGTCATTACGTTCGATAGCATCAGCGACTTCGTAAGCTTCTTCAATAGTGTATGGAATCAGACTGTAAAAATCCTGCTGCAAATCCCAGTCACAGCCACCCTCAGGATCACGCAACCGCGCCATGATAGACAATAGATATTCAATATTTTTTAGCGTCAAAACATTGAACCAAAATTTGCCTGATACAATTCCCTGAAATCATCCATAGAGAAAAAATGATTCTGGGTGCCATTATGAGAAATTTTGATTGCCCCCAGTAAAGACGCAATACGGCCAGTGGTTTCCCAGTCATACTCATTCAACAAACCGAACAGTAACCCGGCGCGATAAGCATCACCACATCCGGTCGGATCCATTAAGGTTTTCGGTTTTGCCGACGGTATATCAATACATTGGCCTTGCGTATAAATTTTTGAACCCTTCCCTCCCATAGTGATAATCAAAGCTTCGACTTTATCCGCCATTTGTTCCAGCGTCAATCCGGTGCGCTCTTGCATGAGTTCAGATTCATAGTCATTGAATGTGGCATAGGTTGCCAACTCCATAAACACTATCAATTCTTCGCCATTAAACATTGGCATCCCCTGACCGGGATCGAAAATAAAAGGGATCCCCTGCTCAGAAAACTGTTTGGCATGAATATGCATCCCTTCCTTTCCATCGGGCGACACTATACCGATCCTGATTCCCGAGTTTTCCGGTACCGCGTTTAAATGTGATGAGTTCATAGCTCCCGGATGAAATGCGGTAATCTGGTTATCATCCTCATCTGTGGTGATATAGGCCTGCCCGGTATAACTATCGTCCAAAACTTTAAGATATTCTGCAGAAATACCGCATTGACTCAACCATTGGGCATAAGGCTCAAAATCATGCCCTACTGTCGCCATAATCAAAGGCTCCTCACCCAGCAATTTCAAATTATAGGCGATATTGCCGGCACATCCGCCGTATTCCCTGCGCATACCAGGCACCAGAAAAGAAACATTGAGCATGTGAACCTTTTCCGGCAGAATGTGGTTTTTAAACTTATCATGAAAAACCATAATAGTATCGTAAGCCATTGATCCACAAATCAGTGCACTCATTTATATTCCCCTTTTTTCCGTTACATTAAAACCATTATCCAGGTTACAGCGGACCAGACCAACGTTAAAAAAACTGCCGCCGAGCCAATGTCTTTCGCTCTTCCCGATAATTCATGATATTCCGAGCCTATTCTATCAACTACCGACTCCACAGCGGAATTTAACAATTCAGTCACCAATACCAATACTAGACAACCGATCAATAATATTCTCTCAATATTATTCTCTCCCAGCCAAATCCCCAGAGGTATTCCGATGAGACATATCAATCCTTCCTGTCTGAATGCTTCCTCATGCTGCCAGGTTGCCTTGAACCCGGCCAGAGAAAAGAAAAAAGCATTGAATATTCTTGCCACGCCTTTTGCCGTTTGTTTTGCCATTTGTCTTCTAATCCTTAGTAAGTTCTGCTTATTCGTCAACCATCTGACGATACGCCATAGCATCCATTAACTGCTCCAAGTCAGCCCGGGTATCCATTTTAATTGCAAATAACCAGGTTTCAAAAGCATTCTCATTGACCTGTTCCGGCTCATCCTCCAAACTGTCATTAATTTCGACGACTTTCCCGGCAACCGGACTGAACAAATCGGAAGCCGTTTTCACTGATTCAACCACTGCACATTGTTCGCCTTGCTGTAATTCCCGACCCACTTCAGGCAATTCGATAAAAACCAGATCACCCAGTTCAGATTGTGCGAAATCGGTTATCCCGACACGCACCACATTATCATTTTCCAGTTTGACCCATTCATGGGTTTTAGCATATTTCAAATCTTCCGGCAGTTCACTCATTTTGTCTCTCTCAATTACCAAACAGGATAAAAATATCTGTAGAAGGATAACGCGCTATCTTGCAAACACAACAAAAATTTTAAATTCCAATTTCACAAAACGTATAATTTAAAATCCACAGATAAAGTTTTCTTTTTTTGATGATTTTCTTTCGTTCAATACTCTATAGCCTTTTTATTTACTTCTCTGTCACCCCCGGGTTGACTAATGATACCGATGAAAACCAAAATGGCCAAAACATCAGCTCCAACAATCAAGTTGCTGTCAAACTAGATAGCAAAACTCAGAAAATTTCTGGCCTGCAAACTGTTATTGCCAAAACAACGGTTTTCCATCCTGAATTTATCGCTTATGGAAAAACTGTCAATATAAAGCCATTGCTTGATATTCGCCGACAGTATTTACTCGCCTCAACGCAATATGACAATGCCAAAACAAAATACGAAATTGCCAGGAAAACCTTGACACGTTTACAAAACTTGCATAAAAACAATGCTGTTTCCACGCGAAAATTGCAGCAATCCCGGGCACAATGGCAAACGGATAAATCCTCATTAGAAACCATTTCCCTGCAACGCCGGATGATTCTGTCCTCATGCCGTTTGCAATGGGGAAATACCTTGACCGACTGGTTCACCCGGCCAGTATCGCCACAAGCTGATAATATCATTACTCATCAGTCACAATTATTACAAATTACTTTACCGGCCGGTCGCCAACTCCCCAACGGCATCAAAACAATTTACATCGCCGCCGACGGTCTCAGAAAAAATGCCACTCCTGCTGATTTTATTGCCGCCACGCCACAAATTGACCCTTTTTCCCAAGGTTCAGGTTATTTTTTTATCAGTTCAGATGCCACTATTAAACCCGGGATGAATATCACGGCCTGGATACCCAACCAGCAACAAACCCAACGTGGCATTATTATTCCCCGCTCGTCATTGCTCTGGTATTTTGGTCAGGCATTTGTCTATATTAAATCAAGTGATAATTTATTCAGTCATCGTAATATAGAACACCTTGTGGAAACTCCTGAAGGCTATTTTATAACCGGGGACATCAAAGAAAACGAAGAAGTGATTAGTCATGGCGCACAAATGTTGCTATCGCATGAATTTCGTTCTCAAATTCCCGATGAGGATGAGGATTGAGCCGCCTCAACCCCACCATTTTCTGGCTGCTCCTGATTTCGTGGAAGGTGTACCTTTAAGCCCATCTCCTTACACTGTTCTGGTCAAGTCATCCCGGACACTTTTTATAGAGAATTTTCATAATTAATAGGTGACAGATCACCATTTGCAGTATGCAGCCTATCCAGGTTGTAATACCTCATGTAAGCCGCTACGTCTTTTTTCATATGCTCCCGGGTAGGCTGAGCAATTTTAAATATCCAATCATGCTTGAGGCTTCCAAAGAAACGTTCAACCACAGCATTATCCCAGCAAGCCCCCACGTCACCCATGCTGGCTCGAATACCGTATCGCTGCACCACCTTAGTAACTGAATTTTAATACATTAACATGGCTATGAACAAACCACAGGTTTGAGAAAAATCGGCTTACGTGCGACGCAGACCTTCAATAAGCGATTAGGACTTTGTTCTTCCCAAAACCGTCGATTTAGCCGAATAGCACAATTTATCCCGATATTCCTGTACATACAAGCCAGACACC
>CAYNIU010000009.1:0-30810 GCA_964397365.1 uncultured Methylomarinum sp.
TTGATTGTGACAGCGAACAAAGCGTACAGGATGCGGCTGAAGCAGCAGGTTTTTTACTGCCGGCGATTTGTAAAGAAGGCGGCTGTGGAACCTGTCTGGGAACCTGTCATGATGGCGATTACCGTCTTGGCAGCTACAGTCAGGCGGCACTGCCAGACGAGGCAGTTGCCCACGGCGAAATATTGTTATGCCGGACTTATCCCAATGAACCGTTACGGCTTTCTGTTCCTTATGATGCCGAACGGATTCAACATAACCTGAATCCACCTCGCGAAGCTGAAATTATCAGTATTGAAACTATAGCCGAAAGAACAATTTGTTTATTTCTACAATTACAGGAAGATTCTGAAAATGGTCTGGGTTTTGAATTTGAACCTGGACAATATGTAGAACTGGAAGTACCTGATCAAGACCTGAAACGAGCATACTCCATCGCCAATACTCCAAACTGGGAAGGAAAACTGGAATTTTTGATTCGTTTGCAACAAAACGGCCGATTTTCACAGTTTTTACAACAGGCTAACAGTGGCGACTGCCTGCGGGTAAATGGCCCCTCAGGGGTTTTTGGAATACAGTCGCAAAGTCTTAACCCACGCTGTTTTATTGCCGGCGGTACCGGACTGGCACCTTTTATATCCATTTTGCGACGCATGGCGGAATGGGGTGAAGATTATCCAACCCATTTGTTTTTAGGTGTTAATCATGAAGCGGAAATCATGTGCTTGAAAGAATTAACCGCATTGCAGCAAAGCCTGTCTCAATTAACCGTACAAATCTGTGTCTGGAAACCTGTTGACAACTGGAATGGTTTTACCGGCACACCAGCCGATGCATTACAGAGCTATCTTGAGAAAACCTCTGTAAAACCGGATATTTATCTATGTGGCCCTCCAATATTGGTTGAAACAGCGACTGATATTGCTCTACAAGCTGGTGTGCAGGAAGAGCAAATTTACAGCGAACGTTTTGTTTCTTCTTAGGCAGGTTCACTGATCTTTTAAGGTGTGTGCAAAAAAAGCCGGAATATGGTCATACCTTTTTGTTATTCAAAAAATCCAGGGTCAGGTATAAGGCAGCAATAGACCGGGCTTCGCTGCACTCCCCGGTAGCCCAAAGCGCAGCCATATCAGTTGTTTTCCAGGGTACGATTTCCAGTTCTTCCGGTTCATCCCCCGGCAATCTTTGCGGATACAAATCCCGGGCAATAATGACATCAATACAGTGTTCCATATAGGATGGCGCCAGCGATAACGTGGTTAAATAATCAAGCTTCCTGGCGCCGTAACCAATTTCTTCTTTTAACTCACGATTTGCCGCCGTAAAGGAGTCTTCGCCAGGATCCAGTTTACCTTTGGGAAACCCTAGCTCATAACGGTCAAGACCTGCCGCATATTCTCTAATCAGTAAAAATGTATCCTCATCCAGCAAAGGCACCATCAATACTGCACCGCTACCGGAACCCCGACTCAAACGCTCATATTGGCGCTGTACACCATTGCTGAATTCAAGATCGAGAGATTCAATACGAAACAGGCGACTTTGCGCCACAGTAATCTTGTCAAGTATTTTCGGTTTTTGCGGCATTATTTGCTATTGTTAGCTGAACATAATTGAACTCACTATAACGCAGACAAATGCTCAATTGGAAAAAAATTAACACGGTGATGCTGGATATGGATGGCACCTTACTGGATTTGAATTTTGATAATCATTTCTGGAAGGAGTTTGTACCGTTACGTTATGCTGAAAAAAACAAGCTGACAATCGAACAGGCTAAACAACGACTGATACCGCTTTTTCAGTCAATGGAGGGAAAACTGGAGTGGTATTGTCTGGATTACTGGAGTTCTACGCTGGATTTGAATATTGCCGGTTTGAAACAGGAAATATCCGGGTTAATTGACATTTTGCCACATGTAACGGAGTTTCTTGAGGAGGTACGCAAATCCTCCCGACAGTTGCTGTTAGTGACTAATGCTCATAAAAACAGCCTGGATTTAAAAATGGAGAAAACCAGTCTGAATGTGTTTTTTGATCACATTATTTGCTCCCATGATTTTGGCCTAGCCAAAGAACAACCGGGATTCTGGAAACGATTGCAGGAACAGCATGTTTTTGATAAACGGCATACTTTGTTGGTAGATGACAGCCTGGCAGTGTTAAAGTCCGCCAGACAATTCGGAATTGAGCATCTGATTGCCATCAGTAGACCCGATAGTCAGGCAAGAAAAAGAACGCTTACTGATTTTTCTGCGGTTGGAGATTTTCGGGAGTTGCTGCCGATATTGTAAATTTTTTGTCACTACCCAGCGTAATTAATTGAATAAAAGGCATTTAACTCAGTTGCTTGCGTAAGAAGTGTAGATGGCAGGTCGGTGTTCACCACGTCTTCTGGAGTCAGTGACTGATATTAAACGCATATCTACGTGAGTCGTTACGATTTTTTTTGTGCTTTTGATTGATTATCCAGATGCTTTTTCGACGCCTGTTTATTCTGATAGTTTTTTCGCGATGGTCTTTTTTGCGGCTGTTTAATATTGTTGGCGAGCAACTCATCGTCAATACTTTCAACGGGAATTTTTTCACCGATATAGTCTTCAATATCAGGCATTGAATAAGCATATTCCTCACAAATGAAACTGATGGCTTCGCCGCTGGCACCAAAGCGTGCCGTTCGCCCTATTCGGTGTACATAATCCTCTACATCCTGAGGCAAATCATAATTGAACACATGAGAAACATCAGGAATATGCAGACCACGCGCGGCAACATCAGTAGCAATCATCAGCGTGACCTTATTTTCCTGAAAATCAGCAAGCAAACGCTGACGCTTTTCCTGAGGGACATCGCCGCTTAATAAAGCGGTTTTGTAACCATTGGTCTGCAAATAATTATTCAATTGTTCAGCACTGCGTTTGGTATTGATAAATACAATACTACGCTGTGGATGATGATGTTTTAGCAACCCCAGTAACAAGGGTATTTTTTGATCATTGGCAGGACAGTAGGCAATCTGTTTAATGGCTTTTGAAGTGACCTCATCCGTTTCAATTTTTACCATAACCGGATTGTTCATATGCTCATAAGCTAATTCGGTCACTTTATAAGACAAGGTTGCCGAAAAAAGCAGGTTCAGTCGTTTTTCAGCCGGAGGCAGTCGTCTTAACAGAAAACGAATGTCTTTTATAAAACCAAGATCAAACATTCTGTCGGCCTCATCCAGCACCATGACTTGAATATTGTTCAAAGTAAAAGCATGTTGTCTGTAAAAATCAATGATACGCCCGGGGGTGCCGATAATAATATCGACATTAGACTTCAGGCTATGCAATTGTTTCTTGTAATCGGTACCGCCATAAATCAAAGCAAATTTCAAATCAAGATACGAACTGAGTTGTAGGGCGTCTTTATGAATTTGAATCGCCAGTTCCCGGGTGGGCGCCAGAATTAACGCTCTTGGGTTTTTTATTTTTTCACTTTCATCATTAATCAGCTGTTGAAAGGTCGCCAGCAGAAAAGTAGCCGTTTTACCGGTACCGGTTTGCGCCTGTCCGGCAATATCTTTCCCCCTAAGTGATAGTGGCAAAGAACGGTCTTGAATGGGGGTACAGTGAATAAACCCGGCTTTTTTTAAACCTTTGATAATTGATGAGGAAAGCTCAAGATTACTGAAGCGTGTTTCGGTTAAATGTGATTGTTTCATAACTGATAGCATAACGTAAAAACTGATTTCACTGAAATAGATTGACAAATTATCCCTGTCCCCCCTATAGTTTCAAATTTGTAAACTTTGGAGAGTAGCGTGAGTGACTTAGTCCTTCATGTATCGGATGCGGAATTTAATGAAACAGTTATTAAAGCCAGCGGCCCTGTATTGGTTGATTACTGGGCTGAATGGTGCGGTCCTTGCAAAATGATTGCGCCGGTTTTGGATGAGGTTGCTGCTGAATACAAAGATAAATTGACAGTAGCCAAAGTAAATATTGATGAAAACCCGGAAGCCCCTCAGCACTATGGTGTTCGTGGTATTCCAACATTAATGATCTTCAAGGACGGCGAGGTGGAGGCCACTAAAGTTGGCGCTTTAACCAAATCCCAGTTGACTGATTTTATTGACAGCAATATCTAATCAGCATCAATTACTGACCGGCTCGGCAAAATACTTGTACGAGTCGGTTATTTTGCGTTATACTCATCAGGCGCTAAATTCAGTGCGTCTATATGTACCTGTGTAATATCCCAACAAATAACCCTTTCTCCAAGTGAGCGGTTTTCTGCCGTATTACGTTCCCTTATTATCTTCTTTTAGAATATGAATCTTACCGAGTTAAAACTTAAACAAATCAGTGAAATTATTACGATTGCCGAATCATTAGGCATTGAGAATATCGCCAGGGCGCGAAAACAGGAATTAATTTTTTCCATCCTGAAAAAACAGGCAAAAAGCGGAGAAGATATATATGGCGATGGCGTATTGGAAATCCTGCAAGATGGTTTTGGCTTTTTACGAACCCCCGGATGCTCCTATCTGGCGGGACCTGATGATATTTATGTTTCACCCAGTCAGATAAGGCGTTTCAGTTTACGTACCGGCGATACCATTAGTGGGAAAATAAGACCGCCAAAAGACAGCGAACGTTATTTTGCCATGCTGAAAGTTGAAAGCATCAACTATGAAGCCCCGGAACATGCAAAACATAAAATCCTTTTTTCCAATCTCACGCCACTATTTGCCAATAAACGCTTCATACTGGAGCAGGGCAATGGCACCAGCGAAGATTTAACCGGTAGAATTATTGACCTGATCGCTCCTATAGGTAAAGGTCAGCGGGGACTGATCGTATCGCCGCCAAAAGCAGGCAAAACCATGATTATGCAGAATATCGCTCATGCGATTGCGGAAAATAATCCCGAATGCTATCTGATCGTGCTGTTGATTGACGAACGCCCGGAAGAAGTGACCGAAATGGAGCGTTGTGTTCGAGGAGAGGTAGTTTCCAGCACCTTTGATGAACCGGCAACCCGTCATGTCCAGGTAGCCGACATGGTTATCGAAAAGGCTCGGAGATTGGTCGAGCATAAACACGATGTGGTTATTTTGTTAGATTCGATTACCCGCCTGGCCAGAGCCTACAATATGGTGGCTCCATCTTCGGGTAAACTGTTGTCAGGAGGCGTAGATGCTAACGCCCTGGAAAAACCGAAACGTTTTTTTGGCGCCGCTAGAAATATCGAAGAGGGTGGTAGTCTGACTATTATTGCTACGGCGCTGGTTGAAACTGGTTCACGAATGGATGAGGTCATCTTTGAAGAATTCAAAGGCACCGGGAACATGGAGTTGCATCTGGAACGCAAGATTGCTGAAAAACGTATCTACCCTGCCATTAATATCAATCGCTCCGGTACTCGCCGTGAAGAATACCTGGTTGACCCGGAAGAATTACAAAAAACCTGGATTCTGCGTAAAATTCTTCAGCCTATGGACGAAATGGCGGCATCAGAATTTTTACTGGGCAAACTGAAAGATTTTAAAACCAATGAAGAGTTTTTTGCGTCAATGAAACGTTAAACCTTAAAAACCGGCCGGGTTGCAGCAAGCAAATTGACATTAAGAAACATGTATGAAATATCTTGGGCAGTACTGCGGATATGGATTTATCCGCACCGTGTAAATGAATGCACACCTTCCAAATAGTGAAGTTATTCACACACGACTCTAAGGTACCCTTACTGCAACCCGACAACAATTAATGTGATCAGTGAACCTTATTTTTACTTTTGCGGCACATAACCCTCCGGCGTTTCAAAACCACCGGAAAATAGAAATTTTTCTCTTTCCTGTTCCAGAATTTTTTTCGCTTCAGGGTCAAAACTGGCCAGACGTTGTTCATTAATAATCATTGTCTGCATAGCCAGCCATTCCTGCCAGGCCTGTTTTGAAATATTTTCAAAAATATATTCACCTTTAGCGCCTGGAAATGGTGGCTGCTCCAGACCTTCCGCTTCAATTCCAAGTTTTACGCATTTAACCCTTCTGGTCATAATTTTCCTCTATATATTGATCCTGCAATAATCGTTTAATCGGCGCAGGTAAACCTAATGAATCAATTTGAGTGGTTTTATACCAGACTGATGGATTTGCTTCCATCACAAAATTTTCAGGGTTATCGCTTTGCACAATAACGGGCGTGTAATCAAGATGATAATGCGAAAAAGTATGCCGTCTGCAAGGTAAAGTTTGAAAACTTTTTAGTCCATACCCTTGCTCAAGACACCAATGCTGTAACATTTCAAGGCTGGCAAATTCAGGCAGGCTCCATAATCCTCCCCAGATACCGACAGGCGGTCTTTTTTGTAATAAAATTTCTTCCTGCTTATGCTGCAATACCAGCAAAAAAGACCGCCTGACCGGAATTTTTTTACGCACTTTAGGTGTGGGCAATTCCGCAGTTTTCTTTTCTCGATAAGCATAACAGTCGGAATTAATCGGACACTCCGCACATCTTGGCTGGCGGTGGCTACAAACGGTTGCCCCCACATCCATCATCGCCTGGGTGTAATCAGCGCTGCGGTATGCCGGTGTCAATCGACTGCTCAATGCCCACAATTCTTTACTGATTCTAGCATCCCCTGTCCAGCCGTTTACACCATAAAAACGGGCCAGCACCCGTTTGACATTGCCGTCAAGAATGGGGTGACTTTGCTGGCAGGCAATACTTAATATGGCTCCGGCCGTTGATCGACCAATGCCGGGTAGCTCGATTAAGCCTTCAAGAGTCTCTGGAAAACGATCATCGTTGGCATGTATGATTTGCGCCGAACGATGTAAATTCCTGGCTCTGGCGTAATACCCCAAACCGGCCCAGTGCTGTAATACTTCATCGAGTGGGGACTGCGCCAGGCTGGCAACATCCGCAAAACTGGCTGTAAATCTGAGGAAGTAGGGAATAACGGTAGCAACCTGAGTTTGCTGTAGCATAATCTCAGATACCCACACCCGATAAGGGTTAATATCCTTTTGCCAAGGCAGGTCTTTACGGCCATGAAGATCAAACCAGGAGAGTATCTTTTGTTGAAATAGTGAGGGTGACATTAGCGATATACTTGCTACCTTGGCTGAAAATAGCTTCTCCCATTAGAACATAAAACCATTAAGTTAAACCTTTTTGTTAAATTTAGCTTGACTGTAGGTGCAGATTTATCCGCACTGAATAAATGAATTCGCTACGACGGCCTCCTAGAGGATACGCCTAGCACATTGTTTTTAATGATAGAAACAATGTGCTGAGTAATGACAATATTTTTTGCTTTAAAAAAAACTTTTGAGTAAATCACTGGCTCCAGGCCCCAGCTTTTTATCCAGTTTCTGTAATAATTTATCCTTTTCCCGGTTAATTTTATCTTTGTTTTTTTCCAGTAACATCGCAGGAATATCCAATATATAAGCCGGTTTGGTAAAAGTTCCGCCTATCTTGACGATCAATGGAACGCCTTTAATTTTTTCTGGCTGTCCACCAGAAACTTTTTTAATCAGCTTGCCATGAATTCTGTAATTCAGTTGCTCATTAACAAGATTTGCAGTCCCTCTGCCATCAACCTGCAATCTTGAGGAGATAATCTCAAGATCATCATTTTTGACCAGACCTTGGGTTATTTTTGCAGTTCCGCTAATTTCAGAAAATACAGTCTGGTCATTTTTATTGTCAGTCGGCAATGGAGAGCCGTTAATTAACGCCTTGGTATTATCAATCATTTTCTGGATATTAAAGCCTCTTATAACCCCATCCTTAAATCGAAAACCAAGATAGCCATTCAACGAAGATTTAATCGCCCTTGTGCTATTGCCATAACCTTGCAATTTTGCACTGGCTGTAACGTTACCGGTTATTCTGGCATTGTCACCTTGTAAATCTTTTAATAAAGGTTCGACCTGAACATTGCTCAGTCTTTCATTTAAACTTATAGCCGGATATTTACCTCTGACGTTAATACTGATTTTACCAGAATAGGTTCCTTGATATAACTGTTTAACAGCCTGCTGGCTTTCCAGCAATCCATTTATGGCATCCAGTTTCAGACTCAGACCCTGCATTTTCATATTGCTGATTTTCAATTTATCAATCAGCAGATCTCCTTTGGCATTCAGTTTTCTAAGAGCTTCCACAGGAAACAACGATGCGCCGGCAGCGGCGGTGGCGACAGGTGTCGCCACTGATGATTTTTCTGGTTTTTGTGGTGATAAATAACGATCCACATCAATCTCATCAACATTAAGCTTAAAGCGTATAGCCGGTGTGGAAAAATTGTTTATACCGCCGCTACCTTTAATGGTCGTATCATCCAGCTTGATAACCAAGTTTTGTAGCGCGATGGAATCATCAGTGGCTTGCAAATTAAAATTGACGGCGAGACCACTTAAAGCGTTTTTGTCCTTCATCTCAGGAATACTGATAGCCATCTGTTCCAACCACTTGGCTAGATTAAATTTAGCCAGACTAACAGAGCCTTGAAAAGAGGGATTATCCTTAATTCCGGTTCCTTTAATATCAGCAGTTAATAGCAGTCCGTCACTACTCATTTTAAACCCGCTAATATCCACAGTTTGCTTGTTCAGATCAATGGCAACATCAGCCAATAACGTCGCTTTCAAACTTTCTCCCGGAATTTCATCAGCACGGGTATTACTTTCAAGTTGTATTTTTTTAAGCTGAAAATTATCTAGGCTTTCATTTACGATCAATGTGCTTGAAAAATCTATACCCTCAGTTAATTGTAGCTCTTTATTAACCAGTACCAGCGCCATTTCAATATCAAGCGGTTCATTAAATCTCAGCTCATCTGTGTGCAGGTTGAAATTTTTAATTTCCGTATATTTTCCAGTTTGTTGATCGTCCCAGACAATATTGGCGTTTTCAATGGATATGCCTCCGATTGCCAGTGCCGCCAAAACATTATCAGCACCAGTACTCACGGTTTTGTCTTGCACAGGTATTTTTTCCTCTTTTACCGAACTCAAGTCATCCCAGTTACTGACGCCTTGTTTGTTTTTAGCCAAATTGAGAACAAGGCCTTTAAGTATAATTCGGCTTACTTCAACTTTTTTGGAGAACAGAGGCAATAATTTTACTTTGATATTGCTTTCATCAATTTCAGCAAACGCTTTCTCGGCAAAACCTTGCGCGTTGCTCAGAATCATTTTCCCGGTAGAAACACCCAGCCACGGAAAAACAGATAATTCCAGGTTACCGTCTATGCTCAGTTCGCGCCCCGTATTGTTTTTGACTGCGGCTTGAATTTGCGCTTTAAAATCATTGGGGTTAATGATAAACGGCAGCACAACGGCAGCGATGACAATTAATAAAACAACAGACGAAATAACCGTCAGAAAAATTTTAAGCAACTTACCCATTTTAATCTCCATATTGTGAAAAAGATGTCATAGTCAATAATTTGGAATATGATTATGCGTTCATTTTTTAAGATTATGATAATGATTCTAGTACAGCATCCATTTTTCTTTGACGAATTATATGCCCTAAAAATTGTTGGCATATTAGGCCAATATTGTGTTCTTAGCCATCAATATAAAAAGGGTGCTATTACAGACAGAATCATATCGAAATCAATAAATGTATATTTTTGATCATATAAAAAGGGTGTGACTATGTTGTTATTAGCTAAATTTGCCGGTATTCTGGTTCTGGTCTGGTTTTATTTAACAGGGAAAAAACTGGGAGAGCCGGCTGTCAAGTGGGCGATAATTGGCCTGGTAGGCTATTGGATTAGTTGGTGGCTGACTAATAAGTTGATTTTAGCCTCATTAACCGGAATGTTTGCAAAAAGTTCCGGGGCAGTTTTTTTGGTCACCCAGATACCGGTTATTTGTGCGGTTGCAGCGGTATTTTTTATCAGAAAGAAACTGATAAATAGTGTTGCGGAATAAATCTATAGCTCATCACAGTTCTAACAGCGGGATAGTTAACAAACGCTGTCATTTTATGTGTGTAAACTATATCAATTTAGCAAGGCACATTATATTTACAATGTGCCTTGCCATTAAATAACAGGCTGCGCCTTACAAATTATCAGCATTCTGATCCAGATATTTTGCTACACCTTCAGGACTTGCATCCATACCAGATTCACCTTTATTCCAACCGGCCGGGCAAACTTCGCCATGTTCTTCATGAAATTGCAAGGCATCAACCATACGCAACAATTCGTCCATATTACGACCCAAAGGCAGATCGTTGACCACTTGATGACGAACCATACCATTCTGATCAATCAAAAAACTGCCTCGAAAAGCCACAGCCGGAGCCTCCGCTTCAACGTCATAATCCTTACAAATAGTGTGGGCAATGTCAGCTGCCATCGTATAACGAACCGGACCAATACCGCCTTCATTGATAGGGGTGTTGCGCCACGCATTGTGGGTAAAGTGTGAATCAATAGAAACCGTAATGACTTCAACACCGCGGCTTTTGAATTCATCAATACGATGATCCAGGGCGATTAACTCACTTGGGCAAACAAATGTGAAGTCCAGAGGGTAGAAAATAAGTACCGCATATTTTCCTCTGGTAGCTTCTGAGAAGTTGAAAGAGTCAACAATTTGACCGTCGCCTAATACCGCTGGAACTGTAAAGTCCGGCGCTTGTTTACCTACTAATACGCTCATCGTTTTTCTCCAAAAAAGTACTTGTATAACAAGGTGTTGTAATTAAACATTCTACCACTGAAACAGTGGAATCAGGGTATTCTACACCAAAATACTAGGAAATAGTTCACTAATTGATAAATTTCTACTTGATTTATTTTTTACTTCGAGGATAATTTGTAATCATTGAACTACACCGATAACATCAGGAATATGATGTCTTGTCTAATTTGTACTGCGCTATCCCTGCGGTAGTCGCCTAACCCTAGGTTTTAGAGATTATGGCAAAAGTAAAACACATAACCGAACCCGATGCTTTTGGCTACCAGGTGAGAATTGTCAGACGTGGTAAAGAAAGCAGTCGTTATTTTTCTCATAAATTATGGGGAAATAAAAACAAGTCTTTGCAAGCGGCAATTACCTGGCGCGACCAAATGCTGGTCGTACTTAAAGGCAGCAGAACACGATTTCTGAAGCCTCCCAAAAATAAAACAACCACTGGCGTAACCGGCGTTTCCAGAACCATCAAATACGACCACAGAAAAGATAAAAGCTACTTATGCTATACGGTTTTCTGGGTAAAAGACGGCAAGTCGCGCAATAAAACCTTTCAAGTCGGCAATGTAGATATCGTAACCGCCGACGATGAACTCCATGCGTTTCGTACCGCACGTTTATTTCGGAGTTGTTATGAACACGCCATTGATCATGATATCCCTTTTGATGACAGCAAATTTACCGGTTGGAAAAAACAGCGTTTGTACGAAGATGAGAACCTGAATGCTGTTGTTTAGTGCTTAATCCGCCTTTATTCCAACTTGCCGACCAACAAAAACGGGTAATATCTATAAAGCGATAGAAATCAGCTTAATGCTCAGCGCATTACGTCTTTAATATCAGTCACTGACTCCAGAAGATGCCGTGAATTCCTCTATTCAGGTTTGTTTGATGATCGTTCTTGCCTACCGGTATAAAATGGCGCCGCACTAATATAGTGCAGCCATTGCATTGCGGCTTTTCTTTGTTTGCGATAGCGCTTTGCCTGCTTAAACGCAGAGCGAGCCTGTTCAATATGCTTAAGTTCATAGTGACTCATTCCCAATAACAAGTATGTGGCGCCAAGCTGTTTTAAGCTGTTTTTGGCAATCGCTTTATCAATAGCAACGATAGCTTTTTGCCACTTTTCCTGTTTAACATAAATTTGCCCCAATCGTTGATAGAGACGTCCCTTTTCACTCAGTCTTGAAGCTTTTTCCAGCGCCATTATGGCCTTGTCCAATTCCCTGGCTTGCTGCCAGGCAGTAGCCAATGTTTCCCAGTTGCGTGAACTATGGCTAACTTGATTATTCGCTAATGCCTCACTCAGCAGCTTTGCTCCTTTATAAGGCGAACCAGCATATAAAAACAGCCTAATTAATGCCAACAGATCTTTCTCGCTGTCCAGAACGCCTTTTTTATAAGCCAGATGTTGGATGCTCAGAGCTTTTTGATATTGCCTTAGTTGCTGATAAACAGCTGTTAACTGATTCCAGTATTCTTTTTTATCAGGATAAAGAGATAGCAATTTTGTCAATAGATATGCTGCAGATTGATAATCATTCAGTTCATAATATAAAGCCAGATTGAGTTGGTACCAGGACTCCTCCGGTTTTTTACTGGTTATTATTGCTCTCTTGATATGAGGCAACGCTTGGCGATATTGTTTTAGCTGGGCATAGGCATTAGCCAGAAGGACACTGATATAGGCCTCTGGATTCGGATTTTTCAGCAACCAGGGTTTTAATGTTTTAATCGCCTGGAGATATTGTTCATCCGTCATATACAACTGCCCCAGATTTAAAACACTCTGTAGCTGCTGACTTTCCGGCAGAATATTCAGCGCCAGTGTTTTTTTCAAAGCCCTGATGGCTTTGCCATAATGGCCTTGTAAAGCATACACGGACGATAAAGAACGCAAGACAGCCGCTTGCCCATAACTTCCCTGACCGACATCAGGCAATATTTTCTGCAAACTTTCCAGTGCCGCCTGATAAGACTTCTGAGCGATAAGTTTTTCTGTTTTAACCAGTTTTTTATACAGCCAGGGTGAAACAGTGGCCGCTTTGCTTTTATCTGCCGCAAATGCCGACAGACTGACCAACAAACCAAGACAGAACAGATAAATTATTTTCCGGCAACAGCCTGATAAATGCATCATTTTGATAATTTAAATTGCAGAACCTGAATAGCTCGCTGTTCGAAGGCTTCTCCATCAATCACTTTAGGTTTGAATTTCCATTTGCGGATAGCCCGCAGTGCGGCACGGTCGAATATAGCTGACGGCTGAGATTCTACAACGTCAGCATCTCTAACAGTACCATTCTCGGTAATAGTAAATTCCACTTTAACCCAGCCTTCAATTTTACGTCTTGCCGCACGCATCGGATAACGAGGCGGAATGCGAACCAAAGGAATAACGTTAGTGCTGATTTTGCCTTTACCCATTTGCATACCGCCCAGTATGGAACCTGTAAAACGGCTGTTTTGCAGCGGAATATCCAGCTTCGGCATGTCCATATTCGGTAATGTAGTCTGTCTGGCCTGCGGTTGCTGCATTGATAGCAGAGACGGCGGTGGAGGATGTTTTTCCGGTCGAGCTGGTTCAGGCAATTTTCGTTCCCGGGTTTTTACCTGGGTTTCTGGCTTGAGGTGTACAAACTCGGTCATCTGCAAGCTTTCCGTTTTTTTTAATCCCTGCTGATTGTTACTGATCATAAATTGCATCAGCCAGAATAAACTCAGCGAAACCAGCAAGCCCCCCAAAAAAGAAATGACCCATCGCATCACCGGGATTCACTCTCAGTGGCAATAGAAGCGTTGGTGATACCCGCCATACGAATCTGATCCATTACCTGGGTCAGTACTTTGACTTTAGTCTCCCTGTCAGCGGCAATGATCACTGATCCCATAGGATTTTCAACATGTAAGCGAGCAACATTGGCGCGTATTGCCCGAATATCCACTTGGCGTTTGTCTATCCAGACATTGCCATTGGCCTTAATGCCGACAATAATATTACCCTGTTCTTTACGGGTGGCCGTTTGCGCCGAGGGTCGATTGACATCAATACCCGATTCCTTGATAAAGGAAGTCGTGACAATAAAAAAAATCAACATGATAAAAACAATGTCGAGCATTGGTGTCATATCAATTTCAGCGTGTTGTTCAGCTGTTGAACGATTATTTCTGCGGCGCATAACTACTTTGACTAGTGATTTTGTAATAAATCGGTCAGATGATGAGTTTCATCATTGATACGATCTTCAATAAGTTTACTGAAATACAACCCGACTATCGCTATCATCATGCCGGCCATAGTCGTGATAGTTGCATTGGAAATGCCATCAGCCATAGCGCGGACATTGCCATTCCCGGTGACAGCCATAACATCGAAAACATGAATCATACCGGTCACTGTACCCAGTAACCCCATTAACGGACAAATAGCCACCAGCATTTTGATAATCAAAACGGGTTTGTTCATCGTTATTCTGGCTTCAGAAATAATACCATAACGAATATTCCGGGCATTTCCTGAACGTTTATCTTTGCGCTGTTGCCATTGGCTTAACCACTGCTGGCGTAAGCGCGGATAACGATACTTAAAAAACAGCATACGTTCGATTATCAACCCCCAGAGAATGACTGAAATCATCAGAATCAGCCATAATACGTCCCCCCCAGCATTCAGGAACTGTTGTATCGAGGCTACTGGAGTATTGATGAACTCCATTATTTCCCTGCCCGACGACTGACAATACCCGCAGATTGCTCATCCAGAATCTGTACCAGTATGCGGCTCCGTGAGACCACCAGACTGTGTAGAAACAACAAGGGAATGGCAACACATAAGCCCAGCATAGTGGTTACCAGAGCTTGCGAAATACCATCGGCCATCAGCTTAGGATCTCCGGTTCCAAACAGACTGATAGATTGAAAGGTTGCAATCATCCCGGTCACCGTTCCAAGCAGCCCCAGTAATGGCGCGACAGCTGCCAATAATTTGATCATCGACAACCCTTTTTCCAGCGAGGGAACTTCCCGGGTAATGACTTCATCAAGCAACAGTTCCAGAGTTTCCGTATCTTCACTGTGTGCCTGTTCGCCGGCAGCCAGCACCCGTCCAAGGGGGTTGTCCGTAAAAATCTGTTGCGAATTGACCTGGGCATCCATTTTTCGCCCTATTAGCGTCAGAACAAACAACCGATATAAGGAATAAAACAGGCCGAATGCGCCCAGCAGCAAAATGATATAACCAATAATACCGCCCTGTTCAATTCGTTCAATGGTGTTCGGCGTCTGAATCAACATACTCAGAATAACGCCGCGTGTCGGATCTATACCGACTGCAACCGGTTCCTGTTTGGCCTCAGTCAGCTCTTTTGTCAAGGTAAGATATTTATCAGCGGGCTGTCTCGGTAATTCTGCCAACCTCCCGGTTTCAGGAATATAACGCAAGTAACGCCCCTCTGCCAGTGCATTGAATGCGCCGATGCGTATCACTTGAGTCTGTTGAGGATCGCCTGACGCTGTCAAAATTTGGCTGGCAAACCTGACGACTTTAGCGGATTCGGTCATCTCCTGTTGCAAGGTAAACCATAATTGCTCTAATTGTTGAATGGTTGGAAATGCCTGGCTATCAATCAAGCTATTGAGTTTCACTATCCGTCCGGGGAATTGTGCGGAAATAATTGAATCAGTCAGACTGGCTTTTAAATCACCCGCGGCCTGGCTGGCAACACCGAACAGTTCGCCCAGATCGCCGCTGCGACTTTTTAATTCCGCTTCCAACTCAATGATTTGTTTTTCATTGCTATTTAACCGGGATTTTAATAGCTTGCTCAGTTGTTGCTGTTTATGGAGTTCAGTCAGTGCCTGTTGCAATAATTGTTGCTGTCTAGATTTTTCAGCCAAAAATTCAGCTTCCCTGGCTTTGTTGATTTTGGCATCGACGCTTTGCTCTTTTTTAACCTCACGCAGCAATTGATCAAGGTCAAGATGCTCGGCAAAAGCATAAGGAGAAAGCAATACCATGAAGAACAGAATCAATTTGTTCATTTGCCGGTCTCCGGTACAGGTATGGGTAATATTAATAAATCCGGCGCCGCTTCTTTTCTGGCAATCCGTAAACCATTACTAATGGCATGACGATAATCCGTGGATAAAACCTGCCATTGTTTTGTTTCCTTGTTCCAGTAACCGGTTTCACTGCCATCCAGTCGCTGATAATACAAGGCAATACGCCCCAGACGTAAAAAATCGACCGAACTGACAACCCCCTGTAACTCCAGGTCACCTCGATATGCTTCTATAGTATTGCCGTAATCATTTTCAATCTGGTATGCCTCAAGGAGTTGTCTATATTTTTCGGCATTACTGACATCCGCCCTGACCATCATGGCCTGCAAGCCAGACAAACGCTGCTGCCGTTCTTCAGGAAGAAAGGGCGCATCCATATGTACAAATTTTTCCAGTGTGTCCTGCATCCGCAGCATCAATGGCACAACCTCCTGTTGAGTGGTATCAATTTCCGTTAATTGCTGTTGTAACGATGCCTTTTCCTGTTGCTGGGAGTTAAGCAGATCTTGTAAATAGCGGTTATAGGTTTTAAGACTTCGAGTTTGATGAATAGCCGCGCGATATTGCTCCAGCATCTTGCCGGTTTTATCGCTTAAAGCATCAATCTTTTTTTGAGATTTAATTGCCGCAGTATTAGTCGCCTCCTCGACCCGTATAGCCTGGATTAAGGGTACCGATTGCGCCGATACTGAAAACGCAGCGATGACTGCCGCTGCGATCAGCGGAAATTTTAGAGTAAAAAGAGCCATAGTTAATTCCAAAAAAGCGATTTGTAATCTGAATCCACGATCTTATAACTTCCGCAACTGCTCTTAACTGATATTTCTCTTGAACAGCATTTTCGCGCCAGTTTCAAATCTTATTTTATTCCATTCCTGATGTTTGACAAACATTCAACTCTAGCACAGCTGATGCCTGCTTTACACCATTATGATTCATTAATATATAACATAAGAATTGTAAAACAGTTTAAAATAGGGGGCTTTAAAATTAATTAGCATATAAATCAGTCAGCGTCTATCATGCCAAGTAAATACAATACCGATGATTTAAGAATACTGGAAACAAAAGAGGTCCTTGCGCCCATTCAGGTTCATGATGAAATATCCATCACCGATAATGCCGCCCAAACCACCCTGAACGCCAGAAATGAAATTCATAATATTTTAACGGGTGAAGATGATCGTTTGCTGGTAATAGTCGGACCATGTTCAATACACAATCCCAAAGCGGCAGTTGAATATGCTGGCAAGCTGAAAGTGGTGAAAGATCAATTGAATGACGATTTACTGATCGTCATGCGGGTTTATTTTGAAAAACCCCGGACTACAGTTGGCTGGAAAGGGTTAATCAATGACCCGGACTTGAATTCCACCTTCAACATCAATAAAGGCTTGCGTGTTGCCAGACAGTTATTGCTGGATGTGAACAACCTGGGCATGCCGGCGGCGACAGAATATCTGGATTTAATTACCCCGCAATATGTATCAGATTTGATTGCTTGGGGCGCCATCGGCGCCAGAACCACAGAAAGTCAGGTACACAGGGAATTATCATCTGGAATGTCTTGTCCAGTCGGCTTTAAAAATGCCACTGATGGCTCTATCAAAATCGCTATAGACGCCATTGGCGCCGCCATGAGTCCGCATCATTTTCTATCGGTAACCAAAGAAGGGCGATCTGCAATATTTTCCACCAAAGGTAATGAAGATGCGCACATAATTCTTAGAGGTGGAAATGATGCGCCTAACTATGATGCCGTGAATGTTGAAAAAGTCGCGGAAGCTTTACAACAGGCAAAATTACGCCCGAATATTATGATTGATTTTAGTCATGGCAACAGTTTGAAACAATTTCAACGGCAATTGGTTGTCGCCGAGGATGTCGGAGAACAGATTGCTCAGGGTGACAATCGAATCATCGGCGCCATGGTTGAAAGTCATCTTAAAGCTGGGCGACAGGATGTCATTGAAGGCCAAGAGCTGACTTATGGCCAGAGTATTACCGATGCTTGTCTGGGCTGGAATGATAGTGTTCAATTATTAAACAATCTGGCCGTAGCCGTACAAAAACGCCGTACTATAGAAAGAACTTAGAGTTTAATTATGAAAATATCTGTAAATGGGGATAACAGAGAATATAGCGACAACAATGTAGTCGTCGCTGATGTTATTGCTGAACTGAACTTGACTGGAAAAAGAATTGCAGTTGAACTGAACAAAGAAATTCTACCGTTTGATCAATACGCTTCAAAGCGATTACATGCCGGAGACCGGCTGGAAATTGTCCAGGCAATTGGCGGAGGCCAAGATGATTGCTTCACTGTTGGTGACCGGCAATTCACTTCCAGACTGCTGGTAGGAACAGGAAAATATAAAGATATGGAGGAAACCCGTCTGGCTATTGAAGCCAGTGGCGCTGAAATTGTGACTGTCGCTATCCGTAGGACAAATATTGGCCAAAATGCCGATGAACCCAATTTGCTGGATGTGATTCCCCCGGATAAATATACTATTTTGCCCAATACTGCTGGCTGTTATACCGCCGATGATGCGGTCAGAACCTGTCGTCTGGCCAGAGAGTTGCTGGGAGGACATAACCTCGTCAAGCTTGAAGTGTTGGCAGATCAAAAAACCCTGTTTCCAGATGTCGCGGAAACTTTCGGCGCTGCTGAGTTATTGGTTAAAGACGGTTTTGATGTCATGGTATATACCAATGACGATCCGATTGCCGCAAAAAGACTGGAGGATATTGGTTGTGTTGCAGTAATGCCGTTAGCCGCGCCCATCGGTTCTGGCCTAGGTATTCGCAATCCTCATAATATTCTAACTATTGTTGAAAATGCCACTGTGCCTATTCTGGTTGATGCCGGCGTAGGAACAGCTTCCGATGCTGCAATAGCGATGGAACTGGGTTGTGATGGCGTATTGATGAATACCGCAATTGCTGCTGCAAAAAATCCACTATTGATGGCTTCAGCCATGAAAAAGGGTATAGCTGCGGGGCGTGAGGCTTTTCTGGCCGGACGGATGCCAAGAAAACGTTTTGCTTCAGCGTCATCACCTATTGACGGGCTGTTTCTATAATTGTAAGGAATATTGCAGGGAATGTTATTTTTAACCCTTCCCTGTATTCAGAATACATCCACCCTACTTGCTTAAGTATTATGAATACTTCCAAAAGAATTGAGCCGTCGAGAATCCGCAGTTTTATTCGTCGTCAGGGACGAGCCACTGCTGGACAAAAGATGGCTCTGGAACGATATTGGGATAAATATTGTTTGGATTCAGAAAAAAGCTATCATTACGATCATGTTTTTGTGCGTGATGCGCCACTGATTGTTGAAATTGGCTTTGGCAATGGTGAAAGCCTAGCGGCAATGGCAGAAACCAACCCTCAGTTCAATTACCTGGGAATTGAAGTTCATCGTCCGGGGATTGGCCATTTGATGTTGCTTCTAGAACAGAAAGGTATAACCAACGTCAAAATCTATCATCACGATGCCATAGAAATACTGGAACGAAAAATTGCAGATCACAGCCTGGCAGGGATTCATTTATTTTTTCCAGACCCCTGGCATAAAAGAAAACACCACAAGCGGCGTATTGTGCGTCCCGAATTTGTTGAACTACTCAATAAAAAACTGCAACCTGGCGGCTATTTTCATGCGGCAACAGACTGGGAGCATTATGCCCTGGAGATGTTGAAAACATTATCAGCAAGCAACAACCTGATTAACTTGAGCGTCAATAATGAATATTGTCAACGTCCTGATTACCGGCCAATGACCAAATTTGAAAAACGTGGTCTGCGCCTGGGACATGGTGTCTGGGATTTGAGATTTAAGAAAATCTGAAATAAATTTTCCAAGGTCTACCCCCCATCTCTTCATCTACTACATTACCGCTGTCTCATCTCTCTGATTTTCGTGATTGTATTCATCAAAGTGCATGGCTTTGATAATAGTTGTCAACTCCTGACGTTGCTGCTTTAACTGTTCAAGCTCTGCTTCAAGATGAGAAATATTTTCGGCAATACTGCCTTTAGAATCATTTATTTTTCTCAACATCTGCAAACGACTTTCAATCTGCTTTTTGTGATCTTTAATTTGATGCATTAAAGGAGTAAGAACACTATTGCTCCAAGTTGCCGCATCTTTATGCGCTTGCTGAAGAATATCCCTGGCTTTTGCAATTAAAGTACTGTAAAGCTTGTTAACCACAATACTTTGTTCGGTCATTGTGGTTTTGGCGCTGCTGCGAAAAGCTTCCCCTTCTTCAAAAATCTGTTCCAGTTCAAATTGATATTGCTTGATCGAAAATAACTGCGGTTCAATTTCTTTAAAACCGTATTCGTCTTGAAATTTCTTATGAATAGCTTTTACCAGGCGTCGTGTCTCATTTGTCAGATCAACAGAGTCTTGTAATAAATCACGTAATTCATCAAACAGTTTACGAATATTCTGCTTCATACCGTAAGTTGTCAAACTTTTACTCATATCCTGTTTAGTCGTTTTGATGATTTCATCAATTTTCTCTTTGGCAAAAGAATCAATTAACATTTTTGCCTGGATACTGAACACCTTGCGACTGGCCTGAAAATTCTCAACATTAGCCAAATAAACATTTTGCCGATCCCGGGTTTCGGCCATCAATTTGCCGGTCATTTCCTGGTTTTCAACGTCGATTTGTTTAAACTCTTCCAATTGTTTATTAGCATTGGAGAGCTTGCTGTTACATAAGTTTGACGACTCAGTGACCAGAAAACCAATATCCTTAATGACCGTTTCCATGAGAATATAACGCCGTTGGTTCAAAATATTGTCAGAAAGATAGCTTTCCAATTTTGTCAGCCGACTTTTTTCTAACAGCGACTCATCTGATTTTACTTTGGCTAATAGCGCCTGCTTTGCAGAAACCGGAAAAATAACCTCTTTTTCCAGACCTAAAACAGAAGCTGATGTCTGAATTTGTTTGTCGATGGATTCCTCATAACCCTGCTCGCCGGACAAATCGTCCCACATGGCGTCTATTTTGTTCATTACCACAGCAAGGCCTTGTTTATTATGGCCTCTGGAACTACAGACATGATTTTTCCACATTTCCAGGTCGCTTTTGGTGACGCCTGTATCGGCAGCCAAAACAAAAATAATGGCCTGGGCGCTGGGCAACATACTTAAAGTTAATTCAGGCTCGGTGCCCAAAGCATTCAACCCTGGGGTATCCAAAATACACAATCCTTCTTTTAACAAAGGATGAGGAAAACTGATTAAGGCATGGCGCCAGCATGGAATTTCAACAGTTTCGGGATTAATGACCCCTTGTTCCGCCGCCTCTCTCTCATTCCATAAACCCAGTTTTTCAGCTATTTCCCGGGGAACCTGTTTAGTTGCCACCAGTTCCTTGAAAGCTTCCTGCATCTGTGTGGGTGAATCACAATCCAGGTCAATTTGCGTCCAACGTCCCGGATTGTTTTTATACTCGATTAAAGAAACATCCTCCAGTCGACTCTCAATATTCAGCAAACGAATGTAACTGCCACCTTCTTCATCCCAGAATAGCTCTGTAGGCGACATGGTGGTGCGCCCAGGAGTAGAAGGCAATAACCTGACTCCGGTTTCAGCAAAAAACAGTGCATTGATCAGTTCCGTTTTGCCTCGTGAGAATTCCGCTGCAAATGCCAGAGTAATACGGTCAGACTGCAAGCCACTGAGAATATTCAGTAACGTATCCGTACTTTGCGGATCACTGAATTTATGACGATTCCGCCATTCCCTGTACATTTCTATGGATTGTATAAGCTGTTCGCGCCACTGCGAATACTCGTGCAGTTGTTGTTTAAATTCCGGATTCCTCATGGCAAGCCTTTATCTGATAACTGTACTCAATTATGTTATAAAACAGCAAGTAACTGAATTTTACGAATCAGATCAGTTGTATTAATTGGCAATAAAAACAACCGTGTCCTGTATGCGCTACTCACCCTATTACACCTCTCATTTTTCACCGGCAAATCAATCATAAGCCTGTTATCTTTGACTCTTGTTGTTGAGAAGTTATATTGATTCCCAGTAATTGTAGACTAAATATTGAGAATTTTTAGCCTCCAGAATTAATCTGTTCAGGTAATTTTAATCAGCGATAAGTCCATATACCGTATTGCCGACGATATTCCTTGATGATTGTGAGCGGCTCATTCAGCTGACCGCGCTGTTCAAGAAAGGTAATAATATCCCTAAGTGAAATAATAGAAAAAACCGGTATAGCATAACTTTCACTCACCTCCTGAATGGCAGATTTTTCGTTCTGCCCTTTTTCTTGTCGATCCAGTGCAATTAATACCCCGGCAGTTTCGGCTCCGGCATTGTTTATAATTTCAACGGATTCCCTGACGGAAGTTCCGGCGGTAATGACATCATCCAGAATGAGTGTTTTGCCCTGTAAAGGGGACCCGACCACAAGCCCCCCTTCGCCATGATCTTTGGCTTCTTTACGGTTAAATGCAAAAGGAATATCCTCTTTTAACCGGGAATAAGCAATGGACGCAGCGCTGACCAAAGGAATACCTTTATAAGCGGGGCCATAAAGCATATCGACTTGTAAATCAGAAGCTATTAAAGCTTTGGCATAAAACTGTCCAAGCTTATCAAGCTGAGCGCCGGTATTAAATAAACCGGTATTGAAAAAATAAGGACTGGTGCGGCCAGATTTTAATTGAAACCGACCAAATTTAAGTACGCCACAGTCCAGTGCATATTGAATAAACTCTTCTTGATAGTCTTGCATGTCAGAATGATTAGCAGATAAACGGAAGGCTATTATACTTCGCAGTTTAAAATTTGGCAGCCGAATGTTGGTGACCGATGTGCATAAACCTACCGCCTTATATCATTTTCAGTATCTACTCAGCGTATATATGCAGTCACTTACTCCAGAAGATGCCATGAATACCTTTATATTACAAACTATTCTTACGCAAGCAACTGATATTGAATGCTTTTCGTCCAATCCATTACGCTCAATTAATTGCTGAGCCGTTACAATTTTCATACAGAAAGGACAGCTATGTCATCTGTGGGAATCTGTTTTTTCAGGCTCTGTTTGTTTCAAAAAAGGCGCTACAACCAGTGATCCTAGAAAAATTATCGCGATAATTTCAAAAAGATTATTAAAAGTCATCACCTCGGCCTCTCTCCAGGCTAGTAAAGCAAGCTGTTTCAAAGCACCCAGAGAAGGATCGGGCAGATTGGCTTGCTGGAAGAGACCGCCAAGCTCTTGTAATACCTTTTGCGCCTGATAATCGGTTGCAGTGACAACTTCGCGCAGTGTGGCGTAGTGGGTTTTGGTTAAATGAATGATCCCGGTGTTGGCGACAGCCAGGCCTATGGCGCCGCCTAAATTGCGCATTAAATTATAAAGGCCACTGGCATTTTTGACTTCCTCTACCGGCAACAGCCCCAGAGCAAGTGTATTGATGGGTAGAAAGCACAGCATCAAAGCGGCCCCGCGAAGCGCCTGTGGCCAGAAAAAGTCCCAATAACCAGATTCTGCCGTCAACCCGGAATTCATCCAAGAACCCAGGCCAAATAAAGTAAACCCTAAACCCAGCATCCAGCGCAAATCCAGTTTTTTTTCCAAAACACCGGCGATAAACGCAGATAGTAGCTGGAATAATCCCACGACCATTAAATAGCGACCGATTTGCAGACTGTTTAAACCTTTGACGCTGGCCAGGTAAATCGGTGTTAAATAAATGATGGTATAAAGCCCAATGCCCAACACAAAGCTATACCAGCAACCAATCGCAAAGTTAATATTCCTGAAAGCATAAAGGTCTATAATTGGATGAGGGGTTTTTATTTCCCAAACCAGCATGGCAATACCGCTGATGACCGCAATAATCGTCAACATGACAATCAGACGGTCTTCAAACCATTGCATCCGCACTCCTTCCTCCAGAACAAATTGCATACACCCCAGACATATGGCAATCAGGGCGATACCGACAAAATCAATTTTCTTCAATAACGGCCATTGGGGTTGATCAATATTAACAAAGCACCATACCAGAAGACAAACTATAATACCCGGCAATATATTGATTAAAAACAACATTTGCCAGCTATAGGTTTCGGTGATATAGCCGCCCAACACCGGCCCGACAGTGGGGGCAATAGTGACGATCAAGCCGAGTACAATAGTCATTGTTGCTTGTAGCCGGACGGGAAAAATGATGTAAATCACGGTAAAGGTCACAGGAATCATTGCCCCGCCCAGAAATCCTTGCAAAGCGCGAAATACAATCATAGATGGTAGATTCCAGGCAAATGCGCAGGCCAGACTGGAGAGGGTAAATCCACCGACGGACATCAAGTATAAATAACGTGTTGATAAAACTCTTCCCAACCAGCCGGAAAGCGGAATAATGATAACCTCGGCAATTAAATAAGAAGTCTGCACCCAGGCAATTTCATCCTGCGTGGCCGATAAACCCGCCTGTATTTCCTGCAATGAACTGGCGACAATCTGAATATCCAGCACAGCCATAAAGACACCCACGGCCATACTGAAAAAACCGATCCAGTGTGCCGGGGTGAGATGATCAGTTACCGTATGAGTCACTAACTAATGAACCTTGACTCTGACTTCCACCGATAACCCGGATTTTAATAGCCGGGTGTCGGTATCGCTATCAAACACAATTTTTACCGGCACTCTCCTGACAATCTTAGTAAAGTTACCTGTTGCATTTTCCGCCGGCAAAATACTGAATTCTGCGCCACTGGCGGGTGAAAAACTGTCCACTTTGCCATGCAATTGCAAATTCGGGTAAGCATCAATTGTGATTAATGCGGATTGCCCTATACGCATATCTTCAAGCTGGGTTTCCTTAAAATTAGCCGTTACCCAGATTTTCCGGTTTTCAACCAGATACGCCAGTGTCATTCCAGGACGCACCAATTGCCCAAGCTGCACGCCACGATGACCAATAATACCGTCAACCGGCGCCTTCACCCGGGTATAAGTCAAATCCAGGTTTGCCAGCTGCCATTGCGCTTTTGTACTGGCGAAACGAGCTTGGGCTTCGCCAATATCTGCATCCAGAGTAGTCAACTGATTCTTTGCGGCCGCCAGCTGTGACCGTAAGCGGCTTAATTCCGCAGTCGCCTGTTTAAAACCTGACTGAATGCGATCCAATGACTGTGTGCTTGCTGAACCCCGCTTAATCAGGTTTTTAAAGCGCGTTAAATCTTTAGTTATTTGTTCACGTCTGGCTTGGGCCGCAACAATTTCGGCCTGAGCGCTGTCGATACGATCCTGTTGAGAAATCTTCATCAGCTGTAAACTTTGGATATGCGCCGACACAGCATTCATATCAGCCTCTGCCAATAGAACCCTGGCCTGATAATCACGGTCATCAATCTCTACCAGCACATCGCCCTGCCTTACAGCCTGGTTATCATCAATAAACAGCCGGGTTACATACCCTTGAACTTTAGGGCTGATCAGCACGATATTGGTTTTTAAATAGGCATTATCCGTCATTTCATACTTTAAACGCTCAAATAACCAATTAACAATCCCAACAATCAACACAATAATTACAATGGAACTCAAAAAAATGGAGCGTAAATGATTCATATCACCCTTGTTAAACTAAACGGTTTAGTTTATTCTAACGAAATACCTTTATTTAGCAATATTTTTTTAAAACTGATGCCCCCTAAATTTCATTCAAGTAAACGTCAGTCCATTATCAAAGCCGCCACACATATGTTTTTGACTCATGGTTATCGTAATACCAGTATGGATAAAATTGCCCTGGCGGCGCCGGTTTCCAAGGCCACCTTGTATAACCATTTTGAAAACAAAAACGCTTTATTATCAGGAGTCGTTTCCGAGCTGTGTGCGTCTTTATTGAAAACCATGACCCTGACCGCCAATGATGAAGACACCGTGGAAAACACATTACTAAAAATAGCCGAGGCTTTTGTTGACTTGATTTATTCTGAAGAAGCGCTGGCTATCTATCGCTTGGTCATTGCCGAAAGCCGGGATTTTCCCGAATTAAGTCAGTTGTTTTATATCAGTGGGCCACAGGCCGGAATCAATCAGCTGCAAGGTTATTTGCAGAACCTGAGTTCCAGAGGTTTTTTAAACTGTCCCAATCCGACATTTTCAGCGGATATTTTTTTTAGCCTGTTAAAAGGTGATTTATATATGCAATGTCTATTGGGCTTAAAACCTTTGCCATCTGAAAAAGAAAAAAAACAATTGATTAACCGCATCATTTCTTTTTATTTACAGGGTATGACTCATGCCGCATCATAAACAGATGCTGCTATTATTTTTCATCGCTGGCTTTTTACCACCGGGACAGGCGGAAACCTTGCAGGAAGCCTGGAAACTGGCTATTGAAAATAATCATCAGATCAAATCAGCGCAGGCGCAAACGTACGCCTTTGAACAACAACTTTTTTCCACTCAAGGTCAACGGCTTCCTGAATTGAATGTCAGCGGCGGCTATACTCAATTGAGTGAAATACCCACCGCTCAAACTCAAATAGACGGACAATCGGCTCAGTTTCCCATAAACCAGTCTGGAAGCGGTAATGCTCAAGCCATAGTTTCTTTACCGATTTTTACCAGCGGTCGAATCAGTCATCAAATCAGCGCGGCTGAAGCCTCTTTGCAGGCAGCGCAACAGAATGAATTGACAACCCTGCAAACCATTAAAATGCAGGTAGCGCAGGCTTACATTGCCGTATTACGGGCTGAAAGCGCCCTGAAGGTTGCCCAAAGTCATGTTGACAGCTTAGCGGCGCATGCTCAGGACGTAAACAATCTTTATACCCAGGGAATGGTTGCACGTAATGATGTCTTATTCGCCAATGTCGAGTTAGCCAATGCCCGACAGCGTACTGTACAAGCCAATAATCGGCTTGATATCGTCCGTTCCAATTATAACCAATTGCTGGATAAACCTCTTTCACGAACGGTAACGCTTGTTGCTGAATTTCCGAAAATGCCGGCAGAAGATTTGACAACTTTAAGCAACCTGGCTCTGAAGCATCGTTCTGAATTGGCCGTACTTTCCCAGCAAATAAAATCATTGGAACAACAAGCGATAAGTGCTAAAGCAGGGTTGTTACCTCAACTTGCCGTTAACGGCGGCTATCAGTTCCAGGAAAACCGCTATCAGGTTTTTGAAGGCATGTGGATGGTCAATGTCGGTATGCAGTGGAAATTATTTGACGGCAGTACGCGACACAACAGCGATGCCATCACGCGCCAGGCAACAGCATTAAAAGAACAACGCGATAACTTGCGCAGTCAGATTACCTTGCAAGTTCGCCGAGCCTGGCTGGATGTTGAAGAAACCCGAAAACGTATCGAGGTGACACAAAGCGCCATTGCCCAGGCGGAGGAGAATTTAAAAGTCACCATTGACCGTTATCAACAAGGCTTATCGACTCAAACTGATGTGCTGAAAGCCGAAGATTTACGGACAACAACTCATGACAATTTTAATAATGCTCATTATGACCATAGCCTGGCAATTTTGCGTCTCCAACGAAGTATCGGCGCATTTTCAGCAACCACAATCACAGCGTTTTCGGACAGAAAGCAGCAACATCAACAGGATGAATCATGACTCCATTATCCGCCAAAATTCAACAACCATTGAGTTTATATGTTCATATTCCCTGGTGCATTCAAAAATGTCCTTACTGTGACTTCAATTCCCATACGCTTAAAGGCAAATTACAGGAATCTTTGTATATTGATGCGCTATTGAATGATTTACAGTATGATTTGCAATGGTTCGGCTGTCAACAACCCGTGTTGGAAAGCGTTTTTATCGGCGGCGGCACCCCCAGTTTATTTTCACCAGATTCACTGGAGCAATTAATCAACGGTATACGCCAACAGATCGTCTTAAGCGACAATGTGGAAATCACCATGGAAGCCAACCCGGGAACTTTTGAAAGTAGCAAGTTTGCTGAGTTTAATGCCCTCGGCGTCAATCGACTGTCTATTGGCATACAGAGTTTTAATGATCAACATTTAAAAACGCTGGGAAGGATACATTCCGCTTCAGAAGCCTTGAAAGCGGTAGCTATCGCCTTTAAAGCCGGGTTTGATAATATTAATCTGGACTTGATGTTTGGCTTGCCTGGACAACAGCAATCTGAAGCCATTGAGGATATAAAAACTGCTATCAAGCTGAATCCGACGCATATTTCCTTTTATCAGTTAACACTGGAAGCCAATACTTATTTTCATAAATTTCCGCCTAAATTACCGGAAGATGATGCCATTTTTCTCACCCAGAAAAGCTGTCAGCGCTTATTACAGGAACACGGTTACCAACAATATGAAGTCTCTGCCTATGGCAAGGAAAATTTCACTTGCCGACACAATATCAATTATTGGCATTTTGGCGATTATCTGGGCATTGGTGCCGGCGCCCACGGAAAAATTAGTCAGTCACTACCGGACAAAATATTACGCACGGTAAAATTCAAAAATCCGGAGCAATATGTCCGCAATCCTCAAGCTTCCCAAGAATGCTTTATCCAGGCTGGAGAATTACCACTGGAATTTATGATGAACCAGTTGCGCCTGAAACGAGGTTTCAGCCTTGACCATTATCGTTCAGCCACCGGATTAAACAGTGATACTCTGGAACCGGCTTTATCAAACTGCGTGAACGAAGGCCTGCTGTTTGTCCATAATGATTGCTATCGCTGTACCAATAAAGGCTGGGACTTTCTCGATATTATTCTGGAAAAATTCATTCATTAGAGAATCGCTGATTATTCGTGATTCCTGTAGAACAAGGATGTGCCTCCAAAACATACGACTGCAACCCATTGATTTTGTAAGAAAAGTGGAAGTCACATTTCCGCTTTGCGGACGCTGAACAAATCGGGGATGATTTGTTCAGCGCTGCCTTAGGGAGCCTCTCGGATTACCGGATTCGTAAGGAATAATAATTCCTTTTTCCGCCATATCCTGCAAAATTTGCATCCCCCCATCCAACAAGGTTTGCGGTTTGGGGTGTCTGGATTCTGTCACTAACTGTTGCAGACAGGCGCCACTGCCAAGCCCCTCAGACTCCTGAATAATCTGTAACAGTCTGCATGTCATGGCATTAAGCTGGATAAAATGCACTTCATCATCCCGGTTTCGATAAACAACCAGATAAGTCGGTTGTTCAGGTACTGCTTCCGGCAAAAATGCCGGTGATATTTGTTGTACCGGATATTGATAAACCAGCGGCCAGGCTAACGCGGATAACGTTATTTTATGATGTTGAAGGTCGCTGATAAAGGCTTTATCCAGCGGCGTATGATGCTCTTTGGAAATAGATAAAGCCATTTCCACCCATTCATAATGAGCCAGCTCCAACAAAAAAGGATAATCGTTGCTATGATGCCGTTCGTTTTGCAGATAACGCAGAAATTCCTCAGGTATTTCTGAAAAATAAGGCGTTTGGCAGGAATGCGTGGAAAAAAAATCTTCCGCAAGATGGTACCAATGCCGATCACTAAGTATTTTTCTGAGTACCGGAAAATTACTGCTCAAAAAACTGTCAATATTATTAAAGAACAGTTCCCGGTAAACTTCCATACGCTGTTTATGGACATCCGCAGGACACGGGTTGTGTAGAGGATCGCGGATATAAGCCGAAAACTCCGCTTGCTTGCGTTTAAAATCAACCTTAGGCCGAACGTTGTTCATGTTGTATTTCCCAGGCTTTTTGAATATTACGTATGCTATCGACCTCTTTCAATAGTATTTCCAGCGCAGGAATATTAAAATCACGCTCCAGTAAAGTCGGGAAAACGCCATACATTTCATAAGCTTTACCCAGCAGATTCCAAACAGGATCAATCACCTCAGCACCGTGAGTATCAATCAGAAAATCGTCCGCTTCAACATAATGTCCGGCAATATGGGCATAGGCAATACGATCAGCGGGAATAGCCCGCAAAAAGGCCTCTGCATCATAACCATGATTGACACTGTTAACATAGATATTATTAATATCAATCAGCACATCGCAATCAGCTTCTTCAATAACCGCATTAAAGAAATCAATTTCATCCATTTCCTGACCTGGAGCGGCATAGTAGGAAATATTTTCAATCGCTATTTTATGCTCCAGAATATCCTGCACCCGCCTGATACGCTTAGCAACATGGCAAACCGCATCCGCAGTAAAAGGAATTGGCATCAGATCGTACAGATGACCATTGTGGCTACAATAACTTAAATGTTCACTGTAAAATTTGATCTGATGCTCACGAATAAAATCTTTTAAGGCATAAACAAACTTTTCATCCAGAGGGTCGGTACTGCCGATAGACAAAGACAAACCGTGACAAATAAAATCAAAACGCTCAGTCATGGCACGAAACTGTTTACCCGCTTTACCCCCTATGGTAATCCAGTTTTCCGGCGCAACCTCATAAAAACCAACATTATCAGCAGGAGGGTTGTTAACGATTTCCGCTAAAAATGACCGGCGTAAACCCAAGCCGGCATCGTGAACGCGGTTTTGACAGATGTTCATAAGACCTTCCATTTAATATTATATGTACACGCTCTTCCAAAATAGACCATTCTGAATCTGTTTTATTCCCCGACTGTTTTATCAGAGGCAATAATTAACGCTCAGGAACCTTTATCCATTTTCATTTTTTCCATCATCGCACCGCAGGACATTTCTCCACTTTTCATTTTTTCCATCATCGCGCCGCAGGACATTTCCCCGCTTTTCATTTTTTCCATCATCGCCTCCATTCCCATATCACCACAAGCGCCTTCCTTTCCTTTCATCATCGCACCACATACGTTTTCCATACCTTTTTTCATTTTATCGCCATCCATCATGGCACCGCATTTACCTTCGCCACATGCCGCTTCAGTGGCTTTGGCATTATATTTTTTTACTGTCCAGTTTTTTTGAACATTGGTTTTTGCTTTATTACCGGCGCATTTACCTTCGCCGCATTTACCTTC
>CAYNIU010000009.1:30910-40234 GCA_964397365.1 uncultured Methylomarinum sp.
CGCATTTACCTTCGCCGCATTTACCTTCTCCACAGGAACCTTCAGACGTTTTGCTCATGTTAGCGCCACATTTCATCTCTGACGCAGTATCTGATTGCGCCATCTGCATATAACCGGCAGAGAGTTCGCTCATGACAAACGGGTTACTTTCCGCATTAACACTATTGGATGCAAAGGTAGATATAACAGCCGTTCCTAACGCGGCTGCTAATGGTGTTTTCTTGGTCATTTTCATTACAATTCCTCTAAAAACATTTTAAATGGCTGGTTTTTATAGACTCTCCGCATAGTTTCCGGTATTTTGACTGAACTCTTTTTATTGACGGATTAAAAACCGAAAATATGAACACACGAAGTATAATATGGCATCCGTTGCTACAAGCTGTATTAGGCCAGGTCAAACTGGCTGTTCATGATTCAAGCAATTAGACTATACCGAAAAACAGATATTCCATCTACTCTTTTGATTCATTTACTTTTTGTAGCTATCATTTCTCTTTGCTTGTCAGCCAGACCATGCCTAACTCGAAAATCAGCGAACCACAATGCCAATCCTCAACCGTTATTCATTGCGTTCTGACAAAAACACAACAAAAAAATCTGCCTTTGGCCTGGCGGGTTTTTTTGACTCAACAAACACTGCCTCTTGATATTGAACCCAAAGATAGCGCTTTTCATTTTCACTATAAACACCTTACCGCAAAAATACCGGAACGGGCTGATACCCTAATTGAACAAATGGCCTGGGCAGTTTTATCCAACCCGGACTGCCAGTCAGTCATCTGGCCTTTATTTACGTCAATAGATAAATTCAAACCGCTTTCTTTAATCAAAGTCAACCAAAAAACATTAACGGTCATTGAGCAACAAGGATTTATTGCTCTATGCCGGACAAAAAACTGCGATTTGGCAAGCCTTGACAACCATTCAATACAATCTTTTTCTCAAGCATTGATTGCTGAACACAATATTGCTGAACAACCCCTTTCTTTTTCACAACGATTAAAAAACAACCTTACTTTAGAACAAAAAATTTTTTTAAAACGTAAATTGAATGCCTGCCGCGAACTTTTATCTTTTCCATTCTCCAAAAGATCGCTTTCAAACGATTATCTTGCTTACGCCAAATTCTGGCCAGCTGAATTTTTACGCCCTCAATTAGCTTTAAATCCAATCCGTGTCGCCCCTGAAAATCGTATTCCAATTTTAATTGCCACCCATTGGTTAGAGTTGGGTGGCGCTGAAAAATTTGCCATTGACCTGATAAAGGCATTACCTAAAGAGGATTATGCGATCTATGTGACCACAGATGTCGCCTCATTTAATCACTGGAGCTGCAAAATTGCCGACCAGGTAGACGCTATTTTTCATTTACCCGGTTTTTTAACGCCCAAAATGATGATGGTTTTTTACGAATATCTGATTCGCAGCAGGAATATCCGCATTATGCATATTCACCATGCATTCCAGGCTTATCAATCACTTTACCATATCCGTCGCTTCCATCCTCATCTACACATTGTAGACTCGTTACATATTACCGAACTGCCGCCTAATGAAGGTGGCTATGTAGAATCGTCAGCCCGGGATTTTGAAGCGTTTATCAACCATCACCATGTTATCAGCCATTTTTTAAAAAATTTTCTTATGCAACGCTGGCACGTTCCCGAAAACAAAATTTCGGTAATTTATCTGAATGTTGACAGTGACTATTTTAACCCGGCGATTGTTAAAAAAGGCCAAATAAGAAATAAATTAAATATTCCCGATAATGCCTGCCTTGTTGGCTTTCTCGGTCGCTTTAGCCAACAGAAACAACCGCTTGAATTTATAAAAACTGCCCGGTTACTCCAACAACGCTGGCGGAAGTCACAACAATCTACGCCGTTGGTTTTTTTAATGACCGGCAGCGGCTTGCTCGAACCTAAAATCAAACGAGCCATACGGAGAACAAAAGACACAACGATTCTGTTACACCCTCAAATACACGATACCCGTCCCATCTACCAGGATTGTGATGTCCTGATGATGCCATCTGAAAATGAAGGTCTGGCTTTAGTCAGCTATGAAGCGATGTCTATGCAGACACCTATCTTTTTTACTGATGTTGGCGCTCAGCGCGAATTGATGGATACCGATTTTTTGATTGAAATCTCTCCCAATATGGCGGAAAAATTTGCCGATGCCATGTGGCCCTATCTTATTGATGCCCAACTACGCCAACAAGCCGGAATAAAAATGAGAAATTATATTCGTGAACACCATCATCACCAGCAAACTTATTCTCAGCTCCTGACGCTTTATCAACAGTTATTGTCATCGACAACAAAATGAACTTAATCCGCCGGTTTTTTTTGCACGCTTGCGATCCACTTTTAAAAAAGTGCTTTTGGCAACGTTTCTATCAAAAAGATACCCAGAAATCAAACAGCCCTGCCTGGCTGAATCAATTAATGTATTGCGATTGTGTCCAGGCAATACAACGATACCAAAGCACAGAAGCGGGTTACTCCACCTATCTATGGCAACACAGCTTTTTGAGTTGTATTGAAAAACGGCAGCGCCAGAGAACTGTCAAATACTGGCAATATAAACCATTGATCAGCATCCAGCTCCCCGTATACAAAGTTGATCCTGAACAACTCCGAGCCTGTCTGGATTCTGTGGCCCGACAACTTTATCCTCATTGGCAACTCTGTATTGTCGAGGATGGCGGCAACATCCCCGCTATTCGTGACATTTTAAACGCTTTTAAGTGCCAATTTCCTGATCAGGTTAAATTAGTATTACGTGATGATAATCGCGGAATTACCGCCACCAGCCAGGAGCTTTTTACATTAACCGATGGCGAATACATTGCCCTTCTGGATCATGATGATTATCTTGCCCCCGAAGCTTTATACGAAGTTGTTAAATTACTTAACAGCCATCCTGAAACAGACTGGATTTATTCTGATAATGACAAAATTGACAGCGCCGGACGGCGTTGTTGTTTACATGCCAAACCAGCATGGTCGCCTGAACTGTTACTGACCTATAATTATATTCTGCATTTATCGGTTATTCGCCGGACATTAATACAACAAGCCGGCGGGTTTCGGATGGGCTTTGAAGGCTCGCAAGATCATGATTTATATTTACGGCTCTCTGAACTCACTCATAAAATCCGTCATATTCCCCGGATTTTGTATTCCTGGAGGCAATCAGAAAATTCAGTTGCCCTGAACCCGGAAAACAAGCATTACGCTTTTATGGCCGCGTTGCGCGCCTTGAATGACGCCCTGAAAAGACGCCACGAAAACGGACGGGCGACATTTCCCAGACACTCCTGGTTGGGTAGCTATCAAATCATCCGGCACATTGATAAACCGGTTATTGATGTCATATTTCTGGATACAAACGCCATTGCTCCATCAATATCCCATCATCTTTACCAGCAAACAGCGATAACCATTAAAAACCAATTTTACCTTGCTAAAAAGGCGAACGCGGGTAATAGCCTGCAAACTTTAATCAATCATTGCCATTCGCCTTATCTGTTATTACTCTCGCCTGACTTGCAATTTACCCGCACTGATCAACTTTTCAATCTGGCTGCTGGTCTGGCTCCATCAGGCGTTGTTATAAACTCCGCAAAAATCATCAATAATAACGATAAAGTGGATCACTGTGGCCTCGCTTATCAATCCGGTCAGCTTTATTACCCACTGCGTGGCTGGGATAAAAACCTGGATGGTATTGGCGCTTATGGCGCACTGCCTCGAAATATTTCCATCCCGTCACCCTTAATTAGTCTCTGCAAAACAAAAGAAATACAAACCATAACTGAAAAACTTTGTAGTTATCAAAATATATCGGCATGGCTTATTGCTCTGAGTTTCGAATTACAGGCAAAGCACTTGAGAATCAGCGTTGACGGCGGAATTGCAATGTTATATATGCCCCCTAAATTCTGTCAAATAACACTTTCTGATCATGATATAAGTTTACTGCGATCAAATTACCCCCGGTTTTTTAGCCATCATGACCCTTTGTTTCATCATCAAATGAAAGGATAGGCGTTAAGATTCAACAATATCCCCTGTCAACACATTGGCGGATGTTCATTGACAAAGCGGGTAATGTCCAACCAAAACACTCTGTTGTTTTACCCGCAAAAAAGGCGTATTTTTAGTACATTATAACATGCTTATTTATTTTGACCCCTAGCTGCCTTTTCATAAGGCTCAAGCGATCAACCACTCAAGAGGAAAGACTATGAATAATGTGAATAGACGCCGATTTCTGCAACACGCCGCTTTTGGTTTTGCGGCAACCGCTTTTCCCGGTTTACTTCAGGCAAAAAGCGGACGCATAAAAACTGCGCCAACCGCCGGGTTTAACGCCGATGTTGAAATTGAATTTACCGCCAGAAAGGCCCATGTTCCCGTGTTAAATAAAGGTCCTTTGACGCAGGTACAGAAATATTATGCCCGTCTTTTAAAAGGGCCGGAACAGACCTTGCAACACCTGCAAAGTAATTATCTGGGGCCTATTTTAAATTATCAAAAAGGTCAAAAAGTCCGTATATTTTTCAACAACCGCCTGTCAGAACCCTCTATCATTCACTGGCATGGATTGCATGTGCCGCAAAAAAGTGATGGCCATCCTATGTATGCCATAGCTCCGGGTGAGCGTTTTGTCTATGAGTTTGAAGTGATGAACCGCGCCGGCACCAGTTTTTATCATTCCCATACCCATGAGCTCACGGCTAAGCAGGTATATCGAGGGCTGGCCGGAATGATCACAGTCAGCGATGAAGAAGAAAAGAAACTGGACTTACCTGCTGGAGAATATGATATTCCGTTTGTGATTCAGGACAGAACCTTTAACAATAGAAATCAACTCCGTTATTTGCAGGGTATGCATGGACGCATGATGGGTTTTTTAGGGGATACCATATTAGTTAACGGTAAACCTGACATGGAATTTTCCGTAAAATCCCGAGCCTATCGGTTCAGGGCATTAAACGGTTCCAATTCCCGTATTTACAAACTGGGCTGGGATGACGGTACGCCATTAACAGCCATCGGCACCGATGCCGGCTTGCTGGAAAAACCGGAAACCCGTCCTTACATTATGCTGGCGCCTGGAGAAAGAGTCGATTTATGGTTGGATTTCAGTGGACAAACTGTGGGTTCTAAACTGGTGATGTATAGCTTGCCTTACACTGGAGCCATGCCACTCATGATTGAAAGAATGCGTAAAGGTCAACCAGGTGGCGGTATGGGTAGAATGGGTGGTATGCGCGGCGGCATGGGAATGATGAACAATACTTTAGCCCAAGGCGCTCAATTTCCGATAGCCACTTTTCATATTATAGAAAAAGTCAGTGACTCTCCTAAATTACCTACCCAGTTAGTTAAAATCAAGCGTTTGACCGAAAAAGCGGTCGACAACGCCAATCATCCCTTACCCATTGCTATTTCCATGAAACCCATGGCGCCACAACTGAATGGCCAATCCTTTGCTATGGATAAAACTATGGATTTTGAGAAAGTCCCGCTGAATTCCATCAAAAAAATTAAAATATTCCACCGTCACGGCATGAACAGTGGTATGGGAATGATGGCCGGCGGCATGATGATGTCCATGGCTCACCCTATCCACTTACACGGCCAGCAATACCAGATTATATCCAGAAAACCGGGAACGATGCGACAACAGGAATATGCCACTGTCAAAGAGGGGTTTATTGATTCCGGCTGGAAAGATACTGTACTGCTCATGCCGGGTGAAGAAATTGAAATCATCAAACCGTTCCAGGATTACCCAGGACTTTTTCTATACCATTGTCACAACCTGGAACATGAAGATCTGGGAATGATGCGACAATTTTATATCAGCTAAAATACACCGAAAACATGCACTGAATAACGCCAATACGCATGACATTCCGGGAAACGGAGTGTATCTGGCAAATATACTCCGTCAACCCTTCTGAAAATCGTATCACAAATCTGTGTCTTTTTTACAAAATAGTCTAAATTTATTAAACCCTTATCAGGATTATAATGCTATTTAAGCAAAACAGAAAAAATGCTTCCGCTGACAAATATTAACGGATTTTGTGACAGCCTGTTCATCCTGCCTTAGCAAAATCAGAAGGTCATCACAGATAATATTTCCATAGTGCAATAATCTTAAATTCCAAAGAGCGTATAAAACTTTACATTACTTCCAGTAAGCCCATGAATATTCAAAAATATCATAATATCAGCGTTCATTGTAATAATGAAAACCAAATTGGTTTTACGTTAATCGAGGTATTGATATCCATGGTTATTTTAAGCTTAGGTTTGCTGGGTATCTTCGCCATGCAATCACGGGCATTGATGGATAACCAGGATGCTTATTTACGGACTCAGGCGGTTTTTATGGCTTATGACATGAGTGATCGTATTCGGGCGAATGCTGAATATTGGGAAAATAATATGACTCAACCCAAACTCAATACCATTCTCAATAATGCTAAAGCATTTGATACAGCAGGTAAGCCCAAACACCCTTTTTGTAATGCTTACGATCCAACTACCACAACTTTTTCATCACCATTGGCTGTACCCATAGCGTGTAGTCCACAACAAATGGCTGAATATGATGCTTATCGTTGGTCGAAGAATGTAAGCTCCATACTACCTGGTGGTTCTGTTACCTTAACTAACATAGCTGATCCCAATACATCCAGCACAGCTAAAGATATTATCCGACTAACAATAAACTGGCAACGAGCCAATCAAAATTTTCAAAATAATCTGGGAAGCAATGCTTCCTATTCACTGGATATCAGATTATGAAAATGAAACAAACAGGCTTTACCTTAATTGAATTGATGATCGGATTGCTACTGAGTACTGCGTTGATAGCAGGAATTGGCAAGGTTTTTATTGATAGCGGTAATAGTTTCAGAAAACAAAAAACCTTAAGTTATCTGGTAGAAGATGGTCGTTATTCTCAGGAAGTTCTGGCTAAAGAATTCAGAAGATTAGGTTTTTTACGTAATCGCCATGCGGCTGGAAATCAACCTGCTGATATTTTTAAAGCTGACAATAATGTATTGGGATCAGGATTAAATCTTACGAGTGAAGGATATGTTTTTGGTGGCTTTAATAATACTGGCTTTAGCGGTGATGCCTTTGATATTAATCATATCGTCTTCCGGTATCAATTAAATGATAAAAATGACTTGTCTGCCAATAATCCGAATTATTCATTGTCACCGTGTACAAAGGATATTCATTTGACGGCAGGAGAAGACCCGGCGCAGAAAAAAATCATTGTCACTTTATATTTTTATGTAGCCTTTGATACAACTTTAGCTACTCCGGTGCTTTATTGTAAAGCGAAACGCGTTAATTTGGATGATAGCTCTAAAAATAAAGTTTCAAGCGCCATTCCATTAATTTCCCATGTTGAAAAGTTATTTATTTTATATGGAATTGATACGGATGCTGATACTGATAATTTTGCAAACCGGTATTTAAGAGCTGACCAAGTCAGCGCCTCTGACTGGAAAAATAATGTAGTCAGCGTCCGTCTTTATCTGGTACTAGGAAGTGAAGAGCCTCATGTTATTTTGAATACCCCTGGTTATAACATTGATGACCGGCCTTATGTTGTCACTTCACCTGCTGATAAACGCTTATACAAAGTATTTACCTCAACTATTTCTTTTAGGAATGATTGGTTATGAATAGTCATAAACAACGTGGTGTTGTACTGATATTTTCGCTGGTGATGCTGCTGTTAATAACATTAGTGGGCGTCAACATGATTCAACAAAATAGGCTTCAGTTTATGATGGCAGCCAATTCCCAAGATCAATCCACAAGGTTTGCTACAGCTGAAGATGTACTAGAATTAGCAGAAAATTATATTGCTGGACAACGTTATACAACCTGGCCTTTACCAAACCCAATCCCAACCCCTGTTGGCAATACCTATACTTGCAACAAATCCGGGACAAAATTTACACAGCTGATACCGGGAGATATTTCAGCAAGCCTTGGATTATCAACTGCCACCAAAAATTCTGGGGTAAGCGCCAGTATTACTCAGACAGCTTGTATGTCGATAGCGGGTGTGGAATCAGTTTGCCAACCTGACTCCAGCCAACCCAACGGCTGGAGTTCTTCTGAACTGCAATGTAACCAAAGTGATCAGTCAAAATGTTCTACTGAAGTCTATACTATTCGTGTGACAGCCCCTAATTCTGCAACGGGAGGTCAACGAATAGTTGAGTCGAAGTACGCCATCAGATGTGATATGTGATGTTGTATGTACAATTTCAATCTGTAACAAGGGGATAAAGATGAATAGAAAATTCAATAACGCCATAATTTCATTCGCTATGGCTTTGATGTTAGTCAGTGGAGCAATGCTGACCTCAGGATCAACATATGCTGAAGAATCCGAAAAATCAAATAGCTCTGAAAAGTCTGAAAAATCAAAGGGTTCAGAAAAATCTGAAAAATCGAACACATCTGATAGCACACACAGTCCCGACAGCAATGCCCGAGGAAACAGTAGCGAAGTTAAAAAAATAATTATTTGCCATGTGCCTAAAGGAAACCCAGCCAACAAACATACCATTCATATTGGTTTTAGCGCCTGGCCAGCGCATAGGGATAATCATGGCGGGGATTATTTAGGTTCCTGTAATAATCCGCCTTCAACACCAACCAGCCCCACTACGAAAACAGCCGAAAATCTAGTCGTTATTAAAGATTGTAGCGGTGAATACCGAAAAACTCTGGTAGAACTCACCCAGTCTTATTTCGATCCGGTGATTGTCAATGATGACGCCCTGGATGATGAGGATATGGTCACTGCACTGAGCCAATGTCTGGATAAAGGTGACAGCAGTGACAGCAGCAAAAGCGATAGCGACAGTGGTAAAAACAAACCGGATAGCGGTAAAGGTGGAGGTCATGACAGCGTTTCTGACAGCGGTAAGCATCATCGCATCAGCGGCTGCAAGAACCGGGACTCAAGCGATTCACATAAAGACTCCGGTGATTCGAAAGAAGCTGATTCCAGCAAAAATTACCATAAAAAATTGACGCAACGGAAAAAATCCTTTGATTCTACGCATTCACATGGCGACAGCAGCCTGAATATTTCTGACAGCAGTATGGATGATAGTGACGTTTATAAAGAATATAAAAAATGTGCCGATTCTAATAAAGCAAAAGGTGATTCGGGTAAAGGCGACTCCGGCAAAGGTGATTCGGGTCATAAATATCGCATCATGAACAATTGTTCGAATGCACAAGCGATAAAAGC
>CAYNIU010000010.1:0-38102 GCA_964397365.1 uncultured Methylomarinum sp.
AAAAGTTAGAGTGGCGCGCGTTGATCTGGATGAGAAGAAAATTGATTTTGATTTACTGCAAGAAAAAAAGAAACGGGCAGTAAAAGCCAAATCCAAGTTTAAAAAATCCAGCCGGAAAAAATCAACAAAACGTAAATGAATTTAACAAAAATATTTGGTATTCATGCTGTGCAGGCAGCGCTTGATTATTCTGCCAAAAAAATCAACTGTGCCTGGGTAGACAGTCAGAGACAAGACAAGCGATTAAAACAGCTAGTTAATGACCTGAATCGAATAGGAATTAATACGGAAAAAGTTGACCGCAAGAAGATGGATAGAATGGCGGACGGCAAAAACCATCAAGGTATCGTTATTGAAATTGAAATGCCGACAGTTCACTCTGAAGGACAATTCAAACAAGTGGTGAAAGCCTTGACTGAAATGCCTTTCTTTCTGGTGTTGGATCAGGTTCAGGATCCACACAATCTGGGAGCTTGTTTACGTACTGCTGATGCAGCAGGTGTGCACGGGATTATTGTGACCAAGGATAATGCTGCCAGCATCACACCGACGGTTTGTAAGGTAGCCAGCGGCGCTGCCGAAACTGTGCCGGTTTATCAGGTGACTAATTTGGCCAGAATTTTGCGCTGGCTAAAAGAGCAAAATATTTGGGTAATGGGTAGCAGTGGTGTGGCACAGCAATCTGTATTTGAGGCAGATTTGAACATACCGCTGGTTGTGGTAATGGGCGCAGAAGGAACAGGCATGCGTCAGTTAACAGAAAAACAGTGTGATTTTCTGGTTAAAATACCGATGACAGGACAAGTCGAAAGTTTGAATGTTTCAGTTGCTGCCGGAGTAATGATGTATGAAGCTTTCAGACAAAGACAGCCTCCCCAATATAATCAAAGCAAACGCGAGTAATATCAATTTATGCAATACATCTAAATCACCAATCAATAAACTTAGTGCATGTCAAAATACATCATTATTGGTACAGGCCCTGCAGGGGTAATTGCCGCGGAAACACTACGAAAGCGTGATCATCTGGCCGATGTCACCTTGATAGGGGATGAACCGGAACCCCCGTATTCCAGAATGGCAATTCCTTATTTTTTGGTTCATAACATTACAGAACAGGGCACTTATCTCAGAAAATCCATCAGTCATTTTGAAGACAATAATATTAAACTGTTACAAAGCCATGTTAAACAGATCAAGGTTTCTGATAATGCTGTAATATTACAAAATAATCACTATGTTACCTATGACAAACTGTTAATTGCAACTGGTTCAAAACCTGTTAAAGCGCCTATAGAAGGTATAGAGTTACCTTATATTTACAATTGCTGGACCTTGTCCGATGCTAGAAATATTATTGATCATGTTGTTCCAGGATCCAAAGTAATATTAATGGGGGCCGGATTCATTGGTTGTATTATCCTGGAAGCACTGGCAAAAATTGGCGCCGACTTAACTGTAATCGAGATGGATAATCGAATGGTACCCAGAATGATGAATAAAAAAGCCGGTAATTTAATTAAACAGTGGTGCCTCCAAAAGGGTATCAATGTTCATACCTCAACAAAAGTTACGGCAATAGAAAAAGGTAATACAAATGCGTTAACAATTCATCTTGATAACGGCGGTATATTAAATGCTGATTTATTGATATCAGCCACTGGTGTCAGAGCCAATATTGATTTCCTTAGCAACAGTGGTATCAAAACAGATCAAGGGATTGTGGTCAATCAACAGATGCAAACGAATATTAGTAATATCTATGCCGCTGGGGATGTTGCTCAAGGCTTAGATTTTTCTACTGGTAATTATTCACTTCAAGCTATTCAACCAACAGCCTCAGAACACGCACAAATTGCCGCCAAAAATATGTTGGGGCTAAAACAAGTTATCCATAAAGGATCAGTGAACATGAATGTTCTTGATACATTAGGTCTTATTTCCAGTTCATTTGGGTTGTGGATGGGAATTGATGGCGGAGATTATTCAGAGCGGCATGATCCTATCCGTTTTAAATACATTAATTTGCAATTCCAAGAAGATGTCATGATTGGCGCCACCAGTCTAGGTTTAACGCAACATATAGGTGTATTAAGAGGTTTGATTCAGGGAAAAGTAAAGCTCGGCTCATGGAAAAATAAATTAATTCAAGATCCCAGTCGCATTATGGAAGCCTATCTGGCAAATAGATTGATACTGTCTTAAATGAAAGTTACTTTTAAACTGTATGCTTCGCTAAAACAATATTTGCCGACTGGAACCAAAGGACATGTCGTCAACATGGCGGTAGCGGATAATACCACGATACAACAATTGATTGATCATTACCAAATAAAAGATGAATTCGCTTATCTTGTTATGCTGAATGGAATTTACATCCCACCTGAACAAAGAAATACGACTGTTTTGCAAGAGAATGATACATTGGCAATATGGCCAAAAGTTGCCGGAGGATAATTTTTTGGGGCTTAAAGATAACAAACAATCACTTCGCATAATGTGTATTATGTTAAATTGTATTTTTGAAACCAATAACTTAAAAACTACTCAAAAGTCTTGGTTGCTCAAGGTTCATTGACATTATTATTTCCTTAACTATCCGTTTTTGCTTTCTTGGTACTCTACTATTTTGGAAGATGGAGGTATTGTGCTTAATCTAAAAATTTTTGTATTTTTTGTTGTGTTGTTATCATCTCAACAAGGGGACGCCCAGAATTTAGTTGAAACCTATCAGCTCGCTTTAGAGAACGATCCAGAATACAAAAGTTCTTTTCTAAATCAGCATGCTTCGGCCGAAATAAAATCCCAAAGCATTGCCCAGATGTTGCCTAATTTATCGTTATCTGCGAATAGTTCCAGAAACCGTCTGGAAAACCAAAAATTCACTTTCCAGAATTCCGGTACTCAGCATTATTGGAGCCAATCACTGACTATTAATTTTACCCAACCTGTTTTTCATTGGGAGCATTGGATACAATTAAGTCAGTCAGATAACCAGATTGCTCAGGCTGAAGCACAATATCAGGCACAATACCAGGCTTTAATCGTTAAAACGGTTGAGGCCTATTTCAATATCTTGGCCGCTAAGGATAACCTGGAATTTACCATTGCCGAGAAAAATGCTATAGAAAAACAATTGGAACAGGCCAAACAACGGTTTGAGGTCGGTTTAATAGCGATTACCGATGTTTATGAAGCTCAGGCAGCTTTTGATCAGGCAAGAGCCAATGAAATTGAAGCGGCAAATGCCCTGGATGATGAGAAAGAAATTTTGAGGGAAATTATTGGCGAAAATGATGCCGATTTAAGTCCGCTACTTGAAGAGATTAAACTAAATTTACCCGAGCCTGCTGATATTTCATCCTGGGCAAAAGCAGCAGAAGCCAATAACTTTACTATAGTCGCGCAACTTAATCAGACTGAAATATCCAGAAAAGCAGTTGCTTTGCAACAAAGTGGACATTTGCCAACAGTCGATATTATTGCCAATTATAATTTGCAAGATAATACCAGTTCTTTTGGGTTACGGGGAAATACGCAAAGCGTTGGTCTGCAGCTTAATCTTCCTCTATTTGAAGGGGGCGCTGTTTATTCGCGTTCCAAACAAGCGCAATATGAATTCGAGAGAGAAAAAGAAAATCTTGTCAAAGTCAAACGAACAGTGACCCGACAGGTCAAAAATTCATACCGTGGGGTAATCACCAGTCTCAATCGAGCCAAGGCGCTGGCTGCTACTGTTAAATCAGCAGAAAGTGCTCTTGAAGCGACGGAAGCCGGTTTTGAGGTAGGTACTCGCACCATGGTTGACGTTCTGGCCGAACAGCGCAACCTTTATCGGTCAAAAAGGGATTATGCCCGTAGCCGCTATGATTACTTAATCAATGGAATTAAATTAAAAGAAGCTGCAGGGAGTTTGAGTGAAACAGACTTGCAACAGGTCAATCGGTTTTTAGTGCAATTATAAGCGACATAGCATCTCTTACCATTTATTTGCCGTGACTAATGCATTAACATCCATACGATTGGATAATTCGACATCTTTAAAACCTTTTTCTTTCAGTTGCTCCAAGGATACTGTTTCGCGCATGAGGTGATTTTCAGACTCATCGTTAAATAAATGAATGATCCAATGTTCCAGCAAATCCAGGCGTTGTTTTTTTGTTAGTACCCGAAAATATCCGGCGACTTCTTGCTGAATCATTCGGGTATGGGCGGAAATATTATCCAAAGCATAGCGATCTCCATTTATAAATTGACCTTCTGGTTTTAACACCCGATAAATTTCACTAATAACTTTATCGCGATAATCGCTTTCAAAGTTATGTAGCGTATAGGCGGAAGCTAGAATATCCATACTGTCCGATTCTAAAGTTTGCAATGCTGTCAGAGCGTCATCGGCGGAAAATCTCAATCTGCCCTCTTCCACCCATTTTTTCAAACGTTTTTTGGCCTGTTTCTGCATGTTGGGTTCATTGTCAACACTTAATACCGTTAGCTTGTCATGAGCTGATAAAACGGACAATGTCGTCATACCTGTTCCTCCACCCAATTCAAGTACATCTATTGCTTTTGAAGAATATTTAGCGCAATAACGAAAAACCGCATCACCAACCAGACAGCTCATTTCTGTCGCCAAGGGGCAGATTTCATTAAGCATGTCATAATCCTGGCCGATAATACCGGAAAATAAAGCATCATATTGGTTTTTATTGCTCATAATGAATTTTTGTTATCCTGTTTACGTTGATAGGCCTCCAGTTGTTCCGCTGTGGCTTCTTGCTGATATTGTTCTTTCCATTGACTGTAAGGTATGCCATAAACGATTTCCCGAGCGGCTTCATAGCTGATTTCCCTGCCCTGCTCTTGTGCGGCGGTGACATACCATTTTGCCAGACAATTACGACAAAAATCCGCCAGAATCATTAAATCAATATTTTGTACTTCCGTATGCTGTTGCAAGTGATTCAGCAACTTTCTAAATACTGCCGCCTCAATCTCTGTATCATTAGTATTCATTACAATATCCTCCAAATCAGATCATTCTATCAGAAACATTTGAACATTCATGTACATTCGTATCTAAAGATTTTACAATTGGCAGTCAAGCTTGTAATCAGGTGACCTGATTCTGTTTTGGTTGAGGACGAATTTGGTTAAAAAGAATTTGTATTTATATGGTGTTAAAGCACTTCAGGGTTTTTCGGTGCGATCAGATGAAATTTTAAGGTAATGACGTGAAGATTCATAGTTCATCAATTGCTTATTATCCAGCAGACATTAAGCCGTTGCCATCTGCCCAATCAAGTCATGTGCTCAATAAAGACAAGCAACAAAGCAATCAGACAAACGAGGCTGTTTTTACACCTGAACAATTCGGAAAAGAACTTGATAAACTTGAATTTTTAACTATTTCAAACACTGCTCAAAACGCTATCAATATGCGCACACAAAAAGCGTTGACTGCATACATAGATTCAGCCAATCAATCCCGATACGAACAACGTTCACGATTAGCAAGTATAGATTTCTATGTTTGATTAACAAAACCAGTATAAACCATAAAAATGAAGCAATTATTAGAATTTATTCCGATCATCCTGTTTTTTGTTGCCTATAAATTATACGATATTTATGTTGCAACAGCGGTCGTCATTGTTGCCACTATCTGTCAAGTGGCCTTTACCTGGTTGAAATACCGGAAAGTGGAGAAAATGCAATGGATCACTCTGGGTTTGATTTTAGTGATGGGGGGCGCCACTATTTATTTTCAGGATGAGAATTTTATTAAATGGAAATTGAGCATTATTGAATGGCTTTTTGGCATAGCCTTTCTTGGAAGCCAGTTTATTGGCAAAAAACCTTTTGTTCAACGTATGATGGGAGCTAATCTTGAATTGCCTGCGGCGGTCTGGAAACGGCTCAATCTGATGTGGTCATCTTTTTTTATCAGCGTGGGATTCCTTAATCTATATGTCATGTATTCTTACAATACGGATGATTGGGTTACTTTCAAGACTTTTGGCGTCCCCGGATTGATGATTATTTTTATCATTTTACAAATGATTTATTTGTACAAATATCTCCCTGAAACAGAGGAAAAAAAATAGTGTTATATGCCATTATCAGTCAAGATGTTGATAACAGTCTGACGCAAAGACTTTCAGTGCGGCCGGCCCATTTACAACGCTTGCAAAAACTACAGGATGAAGGCCGTCTTGTTCTGGCAGGCCCCCATCCGGCAATTGACAGTGATAATCCAGGTGAAGCAGGATTTACCGGAAGTCTGGTTGTCGCTGAATTTAACAGTCTGTCAGAAGCACAAATATGGGCGGATGCCGATCCCTATATGCAAGCAGGAGTTTATACTCGTGTAACAGTAAAACCTTTCAAGCAGGTATTTCCTCAATGATATCCGATATTATCAAACAAAAATTAAACCAAGCTCTTTCCCCTGAAATTATAGAAGTCATAGACAATAGCGCTGCGCACGCCGGTCATGCAGGCGCTCAAAGCGGTGGTGGACACTATAATGTCACCATTGTCAGTGATAAATTCACCGGTAAATCACTGGTGCAAAGACATCAATTAATCTATCAGGCATTGGGCGATTTAATGAAACAAGAAATTCATGCGCTAGGCATTAATGCTTTAACTCCATCAGAAAAACACTAGAAGGAATACCATCAATGAATAACAAATTAATTCCCCTTATTTTAGTCAGTACCACTTTATTGTCAGGCTGTATTGAAGAAAAAAACAAGGTGGCAGGCAAATCAACTGTGAGTAAAGAAGATGCAGTGGCCGTTGTTAATGGCACATACATCAGCAAAAAAACGTTGCAAACTCTGGAACATGAAGTCGCTCAACGCAGTCGCGGACAAAAATTTCCTAAAAAACAATTGCTGGAGGAATTAATCAACCGTGAACTGTTAACCCAGGATGCCACCCAAAAGCATTTAGACACAACGCCTGAATTTGTTGAACGTATGGCAACAGTTAGAGCATCGTTATTATCTCAGGCTGATATACAAAATTATCTGAAATCAAATCCGGTAACAGATGACGAAATCAAAGCCGAATACGATGCTAAAATAGCTAATGTAGGTACTGAATATAAAGCCCGTCATATTCTGGTTAAAACAGAGGATGAAGCCAAAAGTCTGATTAAAGAGTTATCTCAAGGCGCTGATTTTGTCGAACTAGCCAAAAAAAAATCAACAGGGCCATCTGCTCCTCAGGGGGGAAGTCTGGGTTGGTTTACAGCTGATAGAATGGTTGCACCTTTTTCCGAAGCGGTTATTGCTTTAGAAAATGGCAAATTTACAACAGAGCCGGTCAAAACACAATTTGGCTGGCATGTTATCTTAAGGGAAGACGCTAGGTCGCAAACCCCTCCTCCGTTTGAAGCGGTCAAAGAACAAATCCGTCCGATGCTGCAACGTAAAAAAATCCAAATAATGATGGAGAATTTGCGTAAGCAGGCTAAAATCGAAATTCTGATGCCATTAACTGATGAAAAAACACCCGCCGAGACACCCCAGTCTGGCAGCGAAGTCTCAACTCAGCCTGAAAGTGGGCAGAATAAAGGTGCTGACGACCAAAAAACTACAGAAAACAGCAGTGAAAAAGTAGAAGAAATCGTCAAAATTGCGGTTGATAATGTAAAAGGAGCGGCCGAAAATTCTCAGCCTTAGGAAGCAGTCGATATAAGTCACAGACGTAACTAGTCAGCATAGATACATCTAAATATGTGTCATTTTGCCGTGAATACCTCCATGTCACCTGCATTTCTTCCGCAAGCAACTGATATTGAATATTTTCCGGTCAATTTATTTCGCTGATTAGTTACACTTAAACAAACTATTTTGCTGGTGTAGATTTATCGCACTGTGCGAATGAATTTACACTAACAAATGGTGTAGTTATTTCATGTACGATCCTAAGGAAAAAGGCAACTACTCGCCCTCTCAAAAAAGGTGGGTTAGGCTATGGATTGAACAGGCTTGTGCAACAAGGATGTTGCACAGAGCTACAGGAAGATATTGACGCGTTCTGATCAATCCATAGCCTGCATCCGCTCAATAAATACCGGATGAGTAGCGCGGAAAAGTTTAGTTTAGCTGCTGGAGCTTAAAAAACAATCGGCAACAAAAACGCTGTCGCCTGTTATTTCTCTACAATCCATCCGACAACTACCGATTATATTTCATGTGTGATGATGACAGTAATTTTTTCCCGTCATCAACGGTTACTTTCTTCTTGTTTCTGAAAAAAACAATCTTGACAGCTGTATTCTTTATACCGAGGGTAAAAAAATATACCATTCTCCTTAAAACTGCGGGTTTTGTTTTGTTAGCTGTAGTTTCTGTTGCCCAGGCCAACGAACCGGAAATCAGCCTACAAGGTCTGACAGACAAACTGCAACAGAATGTACGGGCTTTTTTATCGCTAACTCAGGAAAGCTGTCAGTCACCCGTATGGCGCATCAAAAAACTGTTTGCCAACGCTGACGGTGAGATTGATAAAGCCTTACGGGCATTAGGGTACTATCAGCCCGAAATTGTCAAGCAATTGATTTTCACCGACAAATGCTGGGAAGCAAGGTTTAATATCTCAGCCGGAGATCCTGTTAGAATTACCCATTTATCTGTCCAGATTCAGGGAGAAGCCCAATACGATTCCGTTTTTAAAAAACGGCTTGCTCATTTGCCTCTCAAGCCAGGAGATATTCTCAATCATGGACTTTATGAAAAAATAAAGAAAGATTTACGTTCTTTATCTCAGGAATACGGTTATCTGGATAGCCAATTTATCACCAAATCATTACGGGTCAACCCTCAAAAAAGGCAGGCAGAAATTGATTTGCTTATGGATTCTGGTTCACGTTATCGTTTTGGCAAAATAATAATCAATCAGGATGTCTTAACCCCTGAGTTTATACATCGTTATCTTGATATTAAAACAGGTGACTATTATTCAAGCCGCAAACTGGCTGACACCTATAACGAATTGTCCAAAACTGTTTATTTCAATAATGTGGCAATAAGTCCGCAGTTGAATAACATTGAAAACCGTTATATCCCCGTTCTTATTGATCTGACGCCCAAGAAAAAACATGCCTATAGTTTTGGCCTTGGCTATGATACAGATATTGGCCCTTTGGTCAGCGCCGGTTATAAGAATCGTCGTCTGAATCGTGAAGGACATAATTTTTCCATCAACCTGGATATTTCGCCAATACTCTCCAGTGTACAAACACTTTACCTTATTCCTTTTACCTCACAACGCCAAGACTATGTTTCAATTGGGGCTGGTTATCAGCTGGAGAATCCGAAAACATTTAAATCGGAACAGGCAAAATTATCTTTAAAATATCATCATCTTTTTAAAAGCGGCTGGAAACAGGTATTGTTTCTTGATCTGAGTACTGAAACTTACACTGTTACCGATGTCAGCAATAATACAACCCTGTTGATACCGGGTGGAAGTTGGCAATATACTGAATCCAATAATCCTTTACGCCCTACTGATGGCTATCACTTGGATTTCACTGTACTTTCAGCGCCTGAAACCTTGGTTTCTGATGTGACCTTTGTACAAGCTACAGCAAACGCTAAACTGATCAGCCGCTTATCCTTGTCTGGTCGGATTATCTCGCGAATCAACCTGGGCGCGACCCTGATCAATGATTTTGATCGGTTACCCAGTTCATACCGTTTTTATGCAGGGGGTACCGAAACCATCCGTGGTTATAATTACAAAAAACTGGGTCCTGTGGATAACCAGGGCAATGTTATCGGTGGCAAGATGTTAACCGTTGCCAGTATTGAATATGAGCAGTTTGTTAATGAATCCTGGGGGATAGCCGCTTTTTTAGATGTCGGTAACGCCTATAACATTAATAATATAAATATCAAAACCGGTACTGGTCTGGGTGTGCGCTGGTTATCTCCTATCGGTCCCCTGCGGCTGGATTTTGCTATTCCCTTGAATGAGACCTCTACATCTTTTCAGATTCATTTTTCTTCAGGGGCACAGTTATAATGACCCTATTTTTGCTATCCAATAAAGAAAATCTAAAACCTGCGTTGATAAGATTGTTCACAACCATGACAGCCGGACTGTCCGCGCTGATCATTTTGCTGATAACGGCTACTTTATGGGTAGCGGTCACTGAAAGTGGTAGCCGTTGGTTGTTGCGAACGTTAATATCGACAACTGAACAGGTCAATATTGTTACTATCAAAGGCACACTGATTAATGGTCTGAGTTTAAAACAGTTACATTATCAGGATGCAAACAATTTTCAAGTTTCAGTTGCGAATTTAAAATTGCAATGGCAGGCGCTGGAACTGATACAAGGACATTTGCATATAAACGCCCTGCAACTAACCGGTGTCAATATCAAAGGTCGGCCTACCTCCCCTAAAGACAGTACCGGTAATAATAAAATCTCACATATCCCAGTGATTATCAGCATTGATCAATTAGCAATCAGGCAATTGAACTGGAATAACGGTGACAGTAAAACCCATATTCAGCAACTTGCTGTTTCCGCAATATTAAAAAAGCAGACGCTGACAGTATCCAGGCTGGAGTTGTCTATGCCACAATTACAGATCAATGCCCATAGTGTAGTGCATCTGCAAACTGACTGGCCGTTATCAGCTACGCTGAACTGGCGTTATATTTTTGATAATGATGCAAAAATAACCGGTCGGATGAACCTCAGCGGCAATATAGATAAACTCATCCTTAGCAATGAAATGGAAGGCGTTGTCAAAGCCAGTCAGAGTGGAATTATCAGACTATCCAGTAAACAACAGCCCGAGTTCGACTTGAAAGGAAACTGGCAACAACTGCAATGGCCGTTGATAAGTGCAAAACAAATCCGCAGTAATCATGGTGAATTTACTGTTCAGGGTACAATACAGCACTATCAGGCCAAACTGAATGCTAAAGTAGCTATAGCAGACCATCCGGGAATTGCCTTTATATTTTTCGGTAATGGTAACCAGAACACTTTTAATATTGCACAACTACTTATAAAATCATCACCAGGACAAATTAAACTCCATGGCCAGATTTCCTGGGCCAAGATGTTGGCTTATAACCTGATTGTCAACGCCCAGCAACTTCGCCCACTAGATTTTGGTGTCAATATTCCCGGCAGACTTAACCTTGAAGTACACTCTAAGGGTAATATTATTGCCAATCAAATCAATGCTGACGTGGATATTAAAAAACTGACGGGAGAAATTTACAATCAGCCTGTGAATGTTAAGGGCCGGTTCATGTGGGCTGATCAGCAATTAAATATTCGCCATATCAATGTCTCCGCCGCCGGCAATCAATTACAAGCCAACGGCTGGTTAAACAAACAACAGGTCGATCTAGATGTCAATATTACAGCACCACATCTGAGTTCTGCCTGGCCGACCTTGAATGGAAATCTGCAAGCAAACGCACAGATTAAAGGCGCGTTACTTAATCCTATCATTAACGGCAATATACAGGGGCATCATATTCGTTATGACGATGACCGGATCGGTCGTTTATCAGTTAAGGTCGATTATAACCCGTTCAGAAAACGACAATCGACAATAGATTTTTTAGCTACCCAGTTACATTTGGCAGGACAGCAGATTGATCGTATTACTCTTCAAGGAAATGGCGAGCAAAGTAAGCATAATATCCGCCTGCAATTGTATTCGCCGTTGGGAAAACTGATCCTGAATACAAACGGTCATTGGGACGGTAAACAATGGTTACTCAAAATCACCCAACTGGAAATTGAACATTCTCAAATCAAGCATTGGCAACTGCAATCACCCTCAACATTTATACTCACCAGGTCAAAACAAGACTATCTGTTCAAGCTGAAGAAAAGTTGTTTACTACAAGCCTCCGCCCACTTATGCGTTACTGCCCAAGGTTTACCAAATAAGCAGACAAACGCTCGTTTGTCATTGTCGAATTGGCCATTAGCGTTAACAAAAACATGGTTACCTGAACAACTGGCATTTGCCGGTATGTTGTCAGCACAGGCACAACTGTCATCGCACGGGCAAAATATCCAGACTAAAATGGATCTTAGCATTGCCGATGGCTCAATTATTTTTAAAAATGAGAACAATCTTGCTCATAAAGTTTCTGTCACAGACGCAACATTAAAATCACAATATCAACAAGATTATTTCAATTCCCAACTTCATCTCGTTTTAGGGAATAGAGACACCATAGCAGTTGAAATAAAGGCAGATAAAGCTAATGCCAATGGTATTCGCCAACTCTCAGGTTACGGCCGTGCGAAAATCACTGACATGAAAATAATTGATACTTTGTTGCCTGAAATCAATCAACTACAAGGTGTCTGGGTAACCAACTTGCAAATAAACGGTTCTACTGCAAAGCCGGTTATCACAGGTTTTACCCGATGGCAGAATGGTCGTCTGAAAATACCTCGTTTAGGTGACAGTTTTCACAATATCAATTTGCAAATCAACAGTGAAACGGACAACCCCTTGCGTTTAATGTTTTCCACCGAAGCTCAATCCGGTTCCGGTAAAATGTTTGCCAAAGGGTATCTCGACCTGCTGCCAGAACATCACTACCCTTTACACATGACTTTACAAGGAAAGCAATTTCAGATCAGTCGTTTGCCTGAAGCTGAAGTGAGCATATCACCGCTATTGAATATCAATAAATATGACAATATTACCAAAATTGATGGCCTGATTGACATAGATAACGCTCAGATTAAACTTAAAACATTACCGGAAAATGCCATCGCACCCAGTAAAGATGAAGTGATTATTTCCAGTAATCGAATAAAACCCCAAAAAAACAAACTTTCTCAACTAGATACCGATATTAGTATTCAAATGGGTGAGAACTGTCATTTTTCCGGTTTCGGTCTAAATAGCCGTTTGACAGGACAACTCAAATATACAGTACGTCACAATAATCAAAGTATGCATGGTCGCGCCATAATGCGAGATGCGCGTTATCGTTCTTATGGACAGGATCTGACCTTGCGTAAAGGTGAATTTTTGTTTAATGGTCCCGTTGATAATCCATGGTTGAATATTGAAGCCATCCGCAAAGCCACCAGCGAAAATATTACTGCAGTACTCAATGTAAGTGGGCCACTGAAATCTCCGAAAACACGAATTTATAGCGAACCACCGTTACCGGAATCGGAAGCTCTCGCTTATTTGATTACTGGTAAATCCATGAAAAACATGAGCAATTCTGACAACAATGCAGTCGCTGGCGCAGCATTAAGCTATGGTGTGGGTCAATTATCATGGCTGACTGAACAACTGGGAATTGATGAATTTTCCTTTAAACAAGCCGATAATATTAAAGACAGTGCTGTTAAACTGGGTCATTACTTAAATCCAAATCTTTATGTTGGTGTAACTATGGGATTATTTTCCACAACCTACGCGGCCGACATCAGATACCGGTTAAATAAATATTTCAGTATTGATACCCGCGCCGGAGAAACTCAACGTATAGATATAAAATATCATCTGGAAAGTGAATGAATCTTTAAGGTGTTTGATTAGTCAATAGTGAAGCTGCTTTTATGCCGATACGACGGAAAAAACCGGGTTCCATCAATGCCTTTGTTTGTTTGGTTTCATTGGCGTCCGGGATAATTTTTTTCATGTCCTGATAGATCAGATACGCCTGCTGTTCATCGCCAATGGCTTTGAAATAAGCACAAAGCACTCCGGCAAATGCGGCATATTCATTGGCATGAAACTGCTTTCTCCGGGGATAAAGCGCTTTTAGATCAAATTTATTTTCAAAAATAGCGGGGATTTTATCAGCCTGTCGTTGCTGCAAACAAAGCTGAGCATAGTGGCATCGGGCAAAAAGGTATTTAGGGTTTTGTTGATAATTTTCCCGAATAGCCTGTTTTTGTAGTTCCAAATCAATAAAACCATAAGCGACACTCAAATAATTATAAATCAGTGGCACTTTGGGATGGCGTTGCTTTAATTCCAGCAATCTGGGCACGGCCTTTTTAGCCTCTTTACGGTTATCTACCAACAATTCATCAAGTTGTTGCTGAATATCAGCCGGTAATTTTTGTATTTTATGATCGGCAATTGCCTCATAAGTGATTTCATAAGGAATTTGTACATCGCGATTAGCTGTGTTTGCCGGTAGAGGTTGCTTTATGGCTCTTCTTTTTGACATTTTCACTTAAATTAATAGAATCTCAAAGCTGTCTGGAAAAATATCGTTTTTCTTTATTCCTTCAACCTGCTGTAGGCTTGCAGCGGCATCCATGCCACTTACACTGATTTTGCAAGCAACTGATAATTAAAAGGCTTACTGTTTATTTAAATACGCTGAGTGATTGCTGAATTATCATCTCAATATTGTGCTCTTAATCGTCACTATAAAAATGCGGTTGTACTACGCCGTAAGTTTCAGATATTTTTGATACAAACTATCCTGATCTTCCACCACATCCGGATCTTTATCAATACAATCAACAGGACACACCTCTACGCATTGCGGGGTATCGTGATGACCGACGCATTCCGTACACAAATCCGGATTAATGACATAAATATCATCCCCCTGCGAAATAGCGCCGTTGGGACATTCGGGTTCACAAACATCACAGTTTATACATTCATCATCTATTAACAGGGACATACTTACTCCTCTATAAATTTTTCAATTAATCGTTGTTTGACGATCTCGGGAACAAAACTGGAAACATCGCCATTCAGTCGGGCAATTTCCCGGATCATAGTGGAAGAAATGAATTCATATTGCTCGGCCGGTGTTAAAAATACGGTTTCCAGATCTGGTGACAAGCGTCTGTTCATCCCGGCCAGTTGAAATTCAAATTCAAAATCCGATACCGCGCGTAATCCTCGTAAAATAACATTGGCGCTCTGCTCTTTGGCGCAGTCCACCAATAAATTATTAAAGCCGATCACCTCAACATTAACGAATTTTCCGGTCACTGTTTTAGTCAACTCAACCCGTTCTTGTATTGAAAACAACGGCGCTTTGCCACGATTTTCCGCCACAGCAATAATAACTCTGTCATAAAGCCTGGATGCCCTGGCGATCAGATCCAAATGTCCATTGGTCACTGGATCAAATGTCCCGGGATAAATAGCAGTAATATTCATGCAATGTAGTGTGACAGAAAAAACGGCTAATTCTATACTATTTGACTTGGTAAATGCATCTTACAATCGCTCAAACAAATAATAATCAACCTCCCCTGCTGTTTTCTTTTTCAGTTGTTGCCAGTTTTTCGGCATAACATCCAGATGCAATCCTTTTTCCACTTCAACATAGATTCTGGCGCTTGATTCCAACCAACCTTTATCCTCCAGCCAGTGGCAAGTCTGTTGAGCCATTTGTTGTCCAAAAGGCGGATCAAGAAAAACCAGATTAAAACATTGTTCCACACTACCCGCCAGAAAACGAAAAACATCCTGTTGCACAATTTTGATTTGTCTGGCATTTAATTTAACCGTATTTTCTTTTAACTGTCGGCAGACCAGAGCATTATATTCCACTTGCACCACAACCTTTGCACCCCGGGAAGCCGCTTCAACCCCCAAAGCGCCACTACCGGCGTATAAATCCAGACAACGACTGCCTGGCACATCATATTGCAGCCAGTTAAACAGCGTTTCTCTGACTCTTGCAGGCGTTGGTCTTAAATCTGCAACGTTCTGAACAGGTAACGAGCGACTACGCCACTCACCGCCAATGACCTTTAATTTGTTTTTCTGCAAGTTTATTTTCCACCTACGGTAATAATCTGCAACAATTCCGGTTTTATCCGTCTTTGAAAGGCGCTTTTAATCCTATCAACTGTCACCGCTTCAATTTTTTCAGTAAACACATCAAGATAATCCAAGGGGTGTTGATAAAAACCGATCATATTGATGTAGTTAGCCAATTTTCCATTGGAATCAAAGCGCAGCACAAAACCACCGGTAATATTTTTTTTGGCGGCGATTAACTGTTCTTCAGTCGGCCCATTGTTAATAAAATCCGTGAGTGTTTTTTTCATCACCGCCACGGCTTTGGTTGTTTGATCATTGCGAGTTTGCAATCCCATAGTAAAGGGGCCGCGTCTGTATAGCGGTGCAAAATAACTGTATGCGCTATAAGCCAAACCGCGTTTTTCCCTGACTTCCTCGGCCAGCATAGACACCAGACCACTACCACCCAACATAAAATTGCCCACATAAAGCGGAAAATAATCCTCATCATCACGACTCATACCCGGCACCCCGGCAAGCACATGAGTTTGCGCTGATGGAAAATCAATATGCTGAAAACCACCTTTAACCGGCGCTGTGACTTTAGCTATCGGTTCAGGTTTTTCCCCCACAGGCAAACCGGATATCAATGATTCGGCCACCTTTTCAGCCTGCTGTCGATTCAAATCACCGACAATCACCACGATAGCATTAGCCGCTACATAATACTGCCTGTAAAAACTACGCAAATCATCGGCAGTAAAACCCGCGACTGTTTCAATAAGCCCCGAACTGGGATGGGCGTAAGGGTGGTCATGATATAGCGCTTTATAAAAAGCCATACTGGCCAAAGCGCCAGGTGATTCCTGCCGGTGCTTTAGCGCGGCCAGAGTGCGGCTTTTTTCACGTTGAAAATCGGCCTGTTTAAAAGACGGTTCAGCCAAAATCACCCGCAAGGTATCCAGAGCCTTGTCAAACAAGGATTTATCCGTTAAAGTACGTAAAGACACCCCAGCCATATCAATGGATGCGCTACTGCCAAACTGAGCGCCAACACTTTCAAAACGCTGGGCAATATCGTCGGCGCTCCATTGACCGGCGCCACTATCCAACATGGCTGAAGTCAGTGCGGCAAGACCGTATTGATAGCCATCTCTGGCGCTGCCGGCAGCAAATGTAACGCGAATATCCACCATCGGCAGTCCCGTAGTCTGTACATAATAAACATCTGTACCCTGGGTTGTCTGCCAGTGTTCTATTTTTGCCGCAGACCATACCGGACGAATAAATAAACATAACACTATCAAGAAAATAAATTTACTGCGCATGACGTTCTCCCGCGACCTTGCGTGATTGAGATTGTTGACCAATAGACTGAGGCTGTAAATAAGCAACAGTCAATCGCTCTTCGAGTAAATAACGTCGCGCGACTTCGCGCACCTGTTCTGCAGTCACCTGATTTATTTTGCCAACATATTCATCCACTTTCTGCCAACCCAATCCAACTGTTTCCAGCATTCCCAATTGCATGGCCTGATAAAAACCAGAGTCGCGCTCATAAACCGCACTGGCAAGCACTTGCGCCTTTACGCGCCGTAGTTCTTCATGAGTCACCAATTCACTTTTCAATTGATAGATTTCGTCTTTCAGAGCATATTCCATATCGTATACGCTTTTACCCTGAGCCGGTGTTGCATCCAGCATAAATAGTTCTGACATCCGCGAATACAAGCCATAACCCGCTCCGGCCGATACCGCAAGCTGTTTTCCCCTGACCAGTCTGGAAGCCAGCCGGGCGCTACTGCCGCCATCCAGAATACCGGCCAGCACTTCCAGAGCATAAGCTTCCCATTCATTTTCTGCTGTTTTTAAAACAGGCACTTTATAGCCCATCAGAATATACGGAAGTTTGGCCGGTAATTTAACCGTAATTTTACGAACACCTTGTTGTTCCACTTCTGTCTGCGGTTTTACAGGATCAATTTCACTGGGTTTGAGTTTGGCAAAATATTTTTCCGCTAACTTAAAAACTTCTTTTGCCTGAACATCACCCACTACTACCAATGTGGCATTATTTGGCGCATACCAGCGCTGATACCAAGCCTGCAAATCTTCAATCTGATAATGAGCAATATCAGACGGCCACCCAATAACCGGATTTTTATAAGGGCTGTTGGAAAAAGCCGTTGCCATAAAATATTCACGGGTTTTTGCGCGTGGCTTGTCATCAGTACGCATACGACGTTCTTCGGTCACCACCTGCAATTCTTTTTGCAGCTCTTCGGTTAGCAAATGCAAATTCCGCATTCTGTCAGATTCCAGTTTAAAACTGACTTCCAGCCGCGACTTTTCCAGCGTTTGAAAATAAGCGGTATAATCGCGGCCGGTAAAGGCGTTTTCCCGACCACCGTTTTCAGCGATAATGCGCGAAAATTCTCCGGCAGGATAACGCGCAGTCCCTTTGAACATCATATGTTCCAGCATATGGGAAATCCCGGTAATACCACCAGACTCATAACTGGAACCGACTTTGTACCAGACCTGGGAAACCACAACCGGCGAACGATGATCTTCCTTAACCAGAATTTTTAGACCATTGCCCAAAATTCGTTCATGCACTTGACTGCCACCGGCCTGAACCAATACAGGTAAACACAGTAACGAAACAATAATAACCCTGAATATCATATCTCCCTCTTTTAACGTAAAATGTAAACGCGTCGGACTATTTCAATCATCAATAGTTCACTGTAATATACACCATTGAAACACAGGTTCTCTTCAAAACTTAATGACACATTTTACCTCAACTCTTTCCTGGAAAAACTACCTGGAACTGTGCAAACCCAAAGTGGTTGCGCTTATCGTGTTTACCGCTATTGTCGGCATGTTACTGGCTGTACCCGGTATGCCGCCACTGGCAAATGTTATCTACGGTACACTGGGTATCGGACTGGCGGCCTCGTCTGCTGCGGCAATCAACCATTACATAGATCAGAAAGCTGATGCAGAAATGATCCGCACCCAAAACCGACCCTTGCCTACAGGTGAACTAAGCGCCCGAAATGTACTGATATTCTCCGGAATTATCGGCCTGATTTCCATGACGCTGTTAATTATTAAAGTCAATACTCTCACCGCGGCGTTGACTTTTCTTTCCCTGATCGGCTACGCCATTGTTTATACCGTTTATCTAAAACGTATGACCCCGCAAAATATCGTTATTGGCGGTGCTGCGGGCGCTGCCCCGCCAGTTTTGGGATGGTGTGCAGTTAGCGGCGAACTGCACCCTCATGCATTATTGTTGTTCCTGATTATTTTTGTCTGGACACCACCTCATTTCTGGGCGCTTGCAGTGGCCAAACGTGACGAATACGCCAAAGTCAAAATTCCCATGTTACCGGTCACGCATGGTACTGAATTTACCCGTTTGCATATTCTCTTGTACACCATCTTGCTACTGATTGTGACTTTATTGCCCTATCTTACCGGTATGAGTGGTTTGATTTACCTGGTTACAGCAATACCATTGGGGTTGGGTTTTATTTATTTTGCATTGTTAATGAGGCGTAATAAAGACAATAAAACCGCAATGAAAACATTCGGATTTTCGATTATCTATCTTATGGTTTTATTTGCGGCTTTATTGGTTGACCACTATATTCCTCTGTCTTTGTCATGAACGACCACCCTTTTGCTGAATTTATAAGAATCCTAGGAAAAGGCAAAAAAGGCTCACGTCCTTTGACTCAGGATGAGGCCTATCGCGCCATGAAAATGATTATGTCCAGTCAGGTTGAGGATATTCAACTGGGCGCTTTTTTGATGTTGATGCGGGTTAAAGAGGAAACGCCCGAAGAACTGGCCGGTTTTGTAAATGCAGCCCGGGAAAGTTTTCAAGATAATATGTCAATAACCCAGGTTGACCTGGACTGGTCATCCTATGCCGGTAAACGTCGTCATCTGCCCTGGTTTCTGCTGGCTACATTATTGTTGGCGAAAAACGGTATCAAAGTGTTCATGCATGGTGCCGAAGGTCATAGTGAAAACCGTATCTATACCCGCAATGTATTAAAAATACTGGGTATAGATTATGCGACATCGCTACAACAATCCACAGAACAACTGCAACAATATCACTTCAGCTATTTATCTCTGGAATATATCTGTCCCAGACTGTATGAGTTGATCAATCTGCGTCCGCTGATGGGACTGCGTTCTCCAGTTCATACGCTGGTCAGGTTGCTAAATCCTTTCAATGCAGAATACACGATTCAAGGTATTTTTCACCCCGGTTACCGTCAGCTACATCAACAAGCGGCGCTGTTATTGAATCAACCGCACATGGCTGTACTTAAAGGTGAAGGCGGAGAAACTGAGCGCAACCCCGATATGGACTGTCTGGTACAAAGCGTTCACCATCAACAACTCAGTGAAGAACACTGGCCGGCGCTGTTTTCCCGCAGACATATCAAGGCCGATAGGCTGGACCCACAACAACTGGCTTTGCTCTGGCAAGGTAAAATCACAGATGAATTCGCAGAAGCTACGGTTATAGGCACAACCGCCATTGCCTTAAAATTGCTGGGTAAGGCGGCCAGCCAGCAACAGGCCGAAACACTGGCTGGACATTACTGGATGAACAGACATTCATCATAAGCTGTTAAGCACTAATTTTATGCTATTCTTCATTAGATCCTGACAGACAATTACCCTTACTGTTAGGGTGGAATATCCCTTTATTAAAGCTATAAAGCAAGTACAAGGAGCATCAATTAATGCTTAACAGCATCAGAAATCGGTTGCTTATCTGGTTTGTTATTTCATTTTTTTTATCATTGTCAATGGCCGAATACGTTCATATCGTACACGAACGTTTTATTTCAAAAACAGCTCAACTGGCTCAACAGGAAGACCTTATCATCCGGCATTCACTGCTTGCCGAAATCAACTTTAAAACCCAAATTCAGGAATGGAAAAATATCCTGCTGCGCGGCCATAAAACCAGCGCCTATAACAAATATTTCACCAGCTTCAACCATTTTGAGCAACAAACCCGCACTGATGTGAATGCGCTTGTCAATGAGCTAGGCGAGGATACAGAAGCCTATCGTCTGGCCAAACAATTTTTGACCCGACATCGCATATTAGGCCAACAATACAGGGCGGCGTTAACCCGGCATCCATTAACAAACCCGAATTCCCAGCGCCAAATTGACCGGCAAGTCAAAGGTATAGACAGAGAACCGATAAAATTACTTTCCCGGCTTATTGAAGTAAATGACAATGCGAGGGCTGCAAAACAGCAACGTCTACTGGCTGAGATGGAAGCATCTGAACTGAGGATGATTGTTATTATCTGTATTATGGCGTTTGTGTTGATTCTGGGCTTTATTATTATGGTGAACCGGGGCATCAGCCAGCCACTGGAGAATTTTTCCCGGGGAATGCACAACATTGCCGAAGGCGATAAAGATCTGACACAACGACTGGAAACCAATTATCTGAAAGAATTAAACCCGTTATCCATCTGGTTTAATGTTTTTGTTGGACACATCCAGGAACTGATGCTTAAAATCAGCGATGCCGCCGCCAATTTATCTGACGCATCACAGGCCTCGGCCAAAATCAATGAACAAACCAATATGTCCATCCGCACCCAACAGGGCGCCATTGAAAAAGTTTGCGATTCAATGAACAATATGACCGAAGCGATTTCTTTAGTGGTGGAAAAAGCCCGGGAAGCCTTCCAGTCAGCCGAACAAACCAAACAGGAAACTCATAAAAATAGCGAGGTCGTCAAAAAAGCGGCGATAGAAATCGAACAACTCTCACAACAAATCGGTGATGCCTCCGGCGTGGTTGATAAAGTTTATAATGAAAGCGAAAAAATAACCTTCATTTTAAAAACAATCACAGAAATTACTGAACAAACCAATCTGTTAGCCTTAAACGCCGCAATAGAAGCCGCCAGAGCCGGTGAATACGGGCGTGGCTTTGCGGTTGTTGCCGATGAAGTTCGCGGGCTGGCCAATAAAACTCAGCAAGCCACTATAGAAATTCAGGATATGATCAGCAGTATGCAGCAGGAAGTCAAAAATGCCGTCGACGCCATGCAGATCAGCCGCGAACAGGCCAGTAAAACTTGTGAACTATCCAGTTCCGCCGGCCAGTCACTCACAGACATTATTGACTCGGTGGCCAATATCAGTTTCATGAACCAAAGTATTTCCGAAGTCTGCCAGCAGCAATCGGCATCGGCAATTGATATTAACCAACACATCATTGCTATCAATCAGACTGTACAGCAGACCATGAATAACGCCATGCAAAACACCTCGGACAGTAGCGATCTGGCGCAACTGTCCCTGCTTCTGGCCTCATTGATTAATCAATTCAAAGTCAGTGACCAGCCGGCAAACATGGTCATTGAACAAAATTCACCCATTGATGAAGGAGATATTGAGTTATTTTAAAAAGCTTATAAAGTAGAACAGATGGATTACATTTCGGTTATGTTCAATAGCCAATAACCTTATATTTTATATGGAAAAATATTAGCAACACTACACGCCAGAAAGGACATCATGTAATTTTTTGCTTATAACATTTGCCTTCCTGATTTATAGTCTATAATGTATTTATTTATATTCATCTCATTTGAAATATCGGCACGTGTTTGATATTTGCCCTTCTGGATTTTGAATTGTGATGAAGAAAAATAGATGATCTGAATACTCAAAACATTATCCAGTAAATTTTTATGGCAAAATTTTTGGCGATCTGTCTGTTGTTCTTTTGCTTATCTCCTCAGGTTAATAGTTATACTCTCGGCAATGGTTACAACATTGGTTCATGGACATTAAGCGGATACACCGCTATTGAATTTGGAGCACCAGCACAACAAAAAGCGGATTTGTCTCTGGATGACCTGGCGCTGTTTGGGCATGGGCAATTTAATCCATACCTCGATATTTTTTTTGAAATTGAATATGCCAACCAACCGCTTTGGACAGAAAATAAAGGCGCTTTCTCCAATGCCGGAAGATTTGATCTGGAACGTGTTTATAATGACAGTCAAATCACTGACGAATTAACTTTGCGTATTGGCAAAATGCTGGCACCAGTCGGTGAATGGAACCAGATTCATGCCAACCCCTTGGTGGAGACAACGACGCGACCTTTGACGACATTTTTAAATTTTTCTGAATTTATTTCCGGGTTTTCCTTGAACTACAACCCAGAATCTGAATGGTTGCCGAATATAAAACTCTATTATCAGCCCTGGGAGGAACTGGTTCCCAAAAGTATTCGAACACACCCTGTGCGCTATAAAAATATCAATGGCATCCATTTACAATATGGCGATGAATTTTCCGGACAAATAGCATTGTCAGTCCAGCATTCCGAACTGACTACCCGCCAGGAGCGACAAACTTTATTTACAGTGGATGGCATATACGATTTTGAATTTGTAAAACTCAGTTCCCAGATTTTTTATGCCGCTGTTTATGGCGCTGAAAGCAAACGCCGACACAATCATGAATGGGGCGGCTACTTGCAGTTCGTCGCCCCCATCACCGGGCAATGGTTTTTTGTTGGCCGGGGAGAAACGTTTAGCCAGCGTGATGCCATTGAATCCCAGCAAAATGCTGTTTTCGGCGTCAACTTTCGCAGCCAAAACACACTGGTATGGAAACTTGAATATGTCTTGCACAGAGGAGCAAATCTAGGCATAAATGAAGGTGTTTTTGGTTCTTTTGGGGTGATGTTCTGATGCGTTCACTCATGTTATTCTTCATCCTGGCTGTCACGCCGTCAGCTTTTGCCTTAGAAAACAATATCACGCTGATAGCCCATTTATCAGCTTCCGTCAATCAGCAGTTATCCCGCAAAAAAATTAAAAATATTTATTTACTCAAGCATCGTTCCTGGCCGGACGAAACCCCTGTTATTGTGGTTAACAGAAGATCAGAAAGTCCGTTACGGCAACAGTTTGAACGAAAACTGGGACTCAGCAGTAAAAAATACGCTTGGTATTTAAAAAAAATGCATTATAAAGGCATCCGTTTACCGGTTATCCAGAATTCCAGACAAGCTGTTCTCACCTTTGTTGAGAACGTACCCGGCGCTATTGCTTACATTAACGGTTCCCCGCCGAATAACTATCCCCATATAACAACCCTCGGTCAACTGTAATGATTAATTCCAGTATCTTTCGTCAGCTCTTTTTAAGTTATGGGGCGATTTTTTTGGTTGTTCTGGCCAGTCTGTTCGGAATTTCATCCTTTGAACTCTCCCGCTATCTGAAAGTCAGCGCCTATGAAGAGATTCACTTGTCCACGACAGCAAGACGACATGAACTGGAAACAAAATTGCATCAGTCACTGATTAATCTTAAATCCTGGGCCAGTCTGGTGGTCATGAACGACTTTTTGACTGAAGATACCGATCTGAGAATCACCCGCACACTGGAAACATTTAAAACGCTGCATCGTTTACCCGGGCACCTTTATGCTTTATCGGTTTCAGGAAAATTAATTGCATCAGACCATCAAGTGACCTCACCGACAGATTTTAATATTTATCTGACGGCCATACAAAAACAACATCATCTGATAGACAAGCACGCCGACCCTGTTACTCATAAACCGGTCATTGCTTTATGGCAACCGGTATATGCTGACTTTGATTCGGAATTACCGATAGGTTACCTGGTCATGACTTATCCGTGGCAGGAAATTGAATCATTACTGAATATGTCAGCATTTGAAACCTATATCCTGTTATTTAACCGCGCCGGCGACGATCTGTTAAACGATAACCCGATACACCCCCGGTTATCTGAAAAGTTGCTTGAAACCGTGTTGCCGGACACAACCGAAAAACAAAAAATTATTGTTCCTGAAATCACTTTTGCTGATAACAGCTATTTTGTCATCAATCTGGAAAATACAGCCGACACCCCGCTGACAAACTTATGGCGTTGGGTTTCACTGGCGGATACCAGCCGTTTTTATATTCCGGCGCAACATATTTTGAATATCAGCTTAATCATTGGCGGCATCACCGTTTTACTGGCTCTGCTTGTTATTTTTATGACCAGTCGTAAAATCAGCCAGCCTATCCAGACATTGACTCGAACTGCTGTAGAAATTGCATCAACCCTGGATTTATCAAAACGTGTTCCCATTGCCGGCAACAATGAAATTTTCCAATTGGGCACAGCCTTTAATGATATGTGCCTTAAATTGGAAAAAGCCTGGGCAGGTAAGAAAAGAGTCACCCAGGAGTTACGATCAATAAACCGTTCACTGGAACAAAAAGTTGCTGAAAGAACCGAGCATCTGGCCTGGCAAGCCACTCATGATCCATTAACGGCGCTGCCTAACCGGGCGTTACTGTCAGAAAGGCTAGAACAATCCATTGCCAGATCACAACGAAATCAGCATATGCTGGCGGTTATGTTTATTGATCTCGATGGTTTTAAAGCTATTAATGATACTTTTGGTCATGAAACAGGAGACTTGTTATTAATAGAACTTGCCAAACGTTTCCTGTCTATCATTCGTGAACCCGACACCATTGCCCGCCTTGGCGGTGATGAATTTGTTATTTTGATGCAAATAGAGAAACCGGATAATCTTACCGGCCCCCTGGAACGCATTGTGAAGTTAATTAACCAGCCAATTGTCGCTGAAACAACACAACTCACTGTCTCTCCCAGTATCGGCGTCACGATTTATCCTGATGACCCTTCGGATTCAGAGGCGCTAATCAGACACGCTGATCAGGCAATGTATGAAGCCAAACAAAAAGGCCGCAATCAGGTTCATTTTTTTAATATTGAAATGGATAACCGCATTCATTCAGAACTCACTATCCGCCAGGAAATTAAAATGGCTCTGCAAAGTGATCAGTTTGTTTTACATTATCAGCCGCAAATTCATCTCAGCACCGATATGATCACAGGCGCCGAGGCCCTGATTCGCTGGAATCATCCAGATAAAGGATTGATATTTCCCGATGAATTTCTCCCGGCTATCGAAGACAGTGATCTCATGATTGAGGTGGGACGTTGGGTTATTCAACAAGCCTGCCGGCAACTTAACGAATGGAATAATCAGGGATTGTCATTAAAAGTCAGTGTCAATATCGCTTGCTGCCATATCCAGTATCCTGATTTTTTTAATGAACTGGTTGAGTTTCTGGAGACATATCCTGATGTAAAACCTGAACAACTGGTGCTAGAAATAACCGAGTCTGCGGCAATTAAAGACTTTGACACCGCAAAATATATTTTACAGAGTTGTCACGACTATAACGTCCATATCGCTCTGGATGATTTTGGAACCGGTTTTTCTTCGCTGACCTATCTCCGACAACTGCCTATTTCCTTTATTAAAATTGATAAAAGTTTTGTCATTGATATGTTAAATGACCCTGAAGATATGGCCATAGTCAAAGGCACTATCGGTCTGGCTGAAAACTTTAAACAACTGATTATTGCCGAGGGCGTTGAAACCCAGGAACACAGCGATGAATTGAAAATAATGAAGTGTACATTTGCTCAAGGCTACGGTATTGCCAAACCGTTAAACAAAGAGGATTTTATACTGTGGATCAAATCTCAGCCTTATCGCCAGAATATTCGTTTATTCGATCGTTCCCGGGGGGGGGGCTCGCTGCCATAATGAGACTTTGTCCACGAAACATTGATCATTGCAATTCCGTAGTTGACATCTCCTGCGGTCAGGTTGTTGTCAATAAAAAATCTATCTATTTTACCAATCTACATTTAAAGAGCGAGAATGAACAATTTTTCCATAAAAAACAAATTATTTGCCCTGGCTGGCCTGGTTTCAGTCTGTCTGCTGATTTTAGCGGCGATTTCAAGTCATTCGTTTTCCAACATTTCGACCCTGAATGAAACCCGTTTACTGTTACAAAAAAGCACAACCGATATGCTGATGTTAAGAAGAAATGAAAAGGATTTTCTGGCAAGACTGGATCTTGACTATCAACGACAATTTAATAACAATGCTGCCGCATTACTGGATGAACTCCAATACATAACCGGCAATATCCAGTCAATGGCTTTACGACAAGAATTATCCATCGCTTCGCTTATTCAGCATATTCAGGCTTACAAAACATCTTTCAACGAACTGGTCAACCTGCATCAGGAAATTGGTTTGAGCCATAATTCCGGTTTGCGCGGTCATTTACGTCATGCCGTACATCAGGCGGAAGATGAATTAAAAAAACTGCATCAAATTCAGTTAACCGCCGATATGCTGATGCTGCGCCGCAACGAAAAAGATTTTATGCTGCGCAAACTACCCAAATATATTGATAAATTCAAACGGAATTACGCGGTTTTCAGACAACACCTGGCATCATCGAACATCAGTCAGCGCCATAAAAAGCTGATTACGGACAAAATGACGACTTATTATGCCGGATTTATAGCGCTGAGCCAGGGATATAAACGCCTGGGATTAACACCACAATCCGGTTTACATGGAGAAATGCGTTCCACCATTCATAAAACCGAATCCCTATTCAGCTCTTTAAACCAAACCCTTTCAGCCAGGCTTGTCAGCCAGAGTCAACAAATCCAGATGCAGTTTCTGCTTTTTTCAGGTGTGGCCTTGTGCGTCATTATTGGGCTGCTGCTGTCAATTTCGCGTTCGGTTAATTCACGCATTGCTTACTTCAAAACTCATCTAGCCGATATTGCATTGAAAAAAGGCGATTTATCGCAATCTTTGCAATTGGATGGTAAAGACGAAATCACTGAGATCAGTCAACTATTCAACCAGTTCATTAGCAATCTGAAAAAAACGTTTCAGAAAATTCCGCAATTTTCCAACCGTCTTGAAGAGGTATCCACTGTCAATATTACTGTTTCTGCAAAAACCTATCAACTATCCACTAATCAACAACAGGAATCTGAACAGGTTGTCGCGGCCATGCAACAAATGCTTGCCGCCGCCCATGATATTGCAGCCAATATTCATAATGCCGCCAATGCCGCCAAAGAAGCGAATGAAGCCGCGTTAAACGGTAAACACGCGATAGAATTCGTAGGGTCATCCATTAACTCTTTAGCCCAAAATCTTAAAGAGTCTACTGATGTCACCAAAGAACTGGAAGAAAACAGTACTAATATCAGTGTGGTATTAGAAGTGATTCGAGGTATTGCCGAACAAACTAATCTTTTGGCATTGAATGCGGCCATTGAAGCGGCTCGCGCAGGCGAACAAGGCCGAGGTTTTGCCGTCGTCGCCGATGAAGTCAGAACGCTGGCTCAGCGCACCCAGGACTCAACCCAGCAAATACAATCCTTAATTGAGAATCTGCAAACCAATGTAAAAAATACCGTTTCAATCATGCAGGAAGGATCAACATCGGCAACAACTACGGCTGAAAGCGCCAATACGACTATTCAAACACTCGATAAAATCAGCCAGTCGGTAAACAAAATTTATGACCTCAACAGCTCTATTGCCAGCGCTGCTGAAGAGCAGACCGCCGTTTCAGACAATATCAATAGTAATATCCTCAGCATCAATGAAATGGCAAAAGAAACCGTTTCCCAATCGGATAAAGCCAATCAGTCCAGTCATCAAATCAATTCAATTGCTGTTGATTTACACTCGTTAATTGCTGACTATAAGTTTTAGTCAATGATAATATACTACGATAGCCAATCCTCCAAAGGCTACCCAATGGCTTCATTATTTTTTAAATACGGGGTATATTGCGTTGATTATCTGAAAAACCAATATCACAACTTAATGAGAAAAAAATGATATTAAAACAAGCATCGCTATTTTTTTTATTCTTACTGCCTTTTTGGGCAACAGCGGCTCAGGATGAATCAAAATGGAACAGGGTTTTGAAACAACAGTTTTTTGCTGGCAAAAATATTGAAGAATCCAATACTATTATTGAAATTGATGCCCCCTATCGGGCTGAAGATCCGGCTTTAGTGCCAATAAAAATTATCAGCAAAATACCGCAAACAAAAAACAAATATATTAAAAAAATTGTCGTTGTGGTTGATAACAATCCCTTTCCATTTGTCGGTGAATTTGATTTGACGCCGGAAACCGGAAAAGCTGATTTAGCCATGCGAATCCGAGTCAATACTTATAGTTATATCAGAGCTATTGCAGAAATGAATGACGGCAGCCTCTATATGAGCAAAAAATTTGTCAAAGCAAGCGGGGGATGTTCAGCCCCCATTGGCGCAGATTTGGACGCGGCAATGAGACGTCTGGGCAAAATGAAATTCCGATTGGATGAAGGCGCCAAACCCGGCAAGCCTACTCTGGCGCAATTGTTGATCAGCCATCCAAACATTACCGGTATGCAGATGGATCAGGTCACGCGTTTTATCAGAAAATCGCATTTCATGGATACATTGACGGTAACATACAATGATAACCCGGTACTAATCGCAAAAACGGATATTGCCATCAGCTCTGATCCCAATTTCAGGTTTTATTTTATTCCAGAGGGCAAAGGCGAGTTGAAAGCGGAATTTACAGACATCTCTTGCGAGTCTCCTACCCGTCGCGATGTTTGTAAAAAAGGTAACCGCTATTCAAAAAGTTATACCGTTAGCCCATAAATCATATCCATTAGGCTTTAGTTTGGAGGAATCATGAAATTTATTCCCTGTAATTCAGAATGCACTTATGAGGGGACACACTGCGAAGGCTGCGGACGATCTCATGAAGAAATTGCGGAAAACAAAAAACTGGTCATGGCTATTGTTGAATTTGCACAACGACAGGGTTATGAAAATATTGAAGAGTTTGCCAATGTAATTGGCAAACAAGTCCATAAAAAGTTGCTAAAGGCGGGACATTAAGATATTGAAGTTATCTAATACAGGCGCGAAGTCATGCGCACAGTGCGGATAAATCCGCGCCTACAGCGCTAATTTCAGCCTGTACAACTTTATTTCCATTTATCTCATGGTTTTTTAAGATTTTTCAAAATTTCCTCCAATGGCACCAGATTTAATCTGATGCGAAATAAAATCTCATTATTTTTCAGCAAGCCATAGCAATCATAAGTGCGCAGCATAATACTGGTTTGATTTAAAGTATTATTACTGGTCTCAGGATATTGTTTAACCAGAATATGTAATTTGTCATGATCTTTAATTTTGCTCACATAATGACGATCCACCGAAATTTCATGCGATGTATACACCATTGGATTTCTTTTGAAATCATGTTGTTCCATTTGCGCTTTTTCCAGTAGTGCACCTGAAGTCAAACTACAGGGAAATATTTCAGGATAATGCGCCGTATGCGTTAGCTCATCAAAATAATCAGATTGTTCAGCCAGGGAACCGGATAGAAAATTTTTGACATTACCATTATTCATGTATTTTCGTTTTAGAAAATAATTCGTATTCGCTACAATCGTTTTATCGGCCAGTTCATTTAAATCGGGAATATCGCTTAAATCAGTATCCGCCAAAAACAACGGCGTCCGGGTTTCCTTTTTAAATCCCAATAAAATCGTTGTACTTGCAGATTTAATTGAAATGCGGTTGGTCAGTGTCAAGTCGGGAATGGTTCTGATCAGGGTTTTTTTAATATCCAGATAAAATTCCTGGCGAGGGCGTAAGGCATTGACAAAGGTAATCTGATAATTACTGAATCTCAGCTTGTTTTCCTCAATGATCTGATTTTCATGATGCGCTTCACGAAACAAACGCATTTGATATTCAATTAAAGTGTTGAGCTGAAACCCCAGTACAATCGGGCCTTTAAAAGGGTTGTGGGTGATTTGTAACCATTTATGTTTGTCATGGAACAGGTTAAAATCATCTGAGGCGTTTCTGGCGACTTCCAGATGGATCTGATCAAAGATAAAAGGCTGATTAGTCATTGTTGTCAAACTTTTTTAATAAAATCCAAGGCAATATCAAGAGCTATATCCCAACCATTCATGATCTGAGTCACGCTGATAAAAATATAAATCTCCCGCTCATCTCATTTCACTATTCGAGATTATGCACTTATTATACGAGTTCAGGAAACATCATTCATGAACATTCCAGAGAAATATCATGCTTCAATTTTTACCGGGTATTGTGCTCATTCAGATTATAACCAGTGCGCTGGTAGTCACTGCATTTAATTGGCCGGATGATATTCAGTTAATTATTACCATCATTGTTATTACTTTAATCTTTGCGGTTTTAACCGCTTTCTGGTTTTCATCAATTGCTCATAATATACATGTCAATAACCAGACGCTGTTATTGAAACGACATGCACAAGACCGGGAAAAAATTTTAAGAGAGGTTGAGCGGGAAAAAGCCAATGTTTTAAAGGAAAAATCTCAATTACAGGATCAACACGCCCGTGAGCGGGAAAGAATAAGGCTTGATGCAGAACGTGAGAAAGCCGAAATAATTGCTGAAAGTTATCGTCAAATTGAAAAACAGAGCAATAAAGTCCAAGCCAGAGCCAATTTCAAAGTGGGCATCGCTTTTGCGACCACTGTGGGCGTTGCTAGTGTTATGCTGTTCAGCCAACTGGTGACCATAGGGATAATGCTGCTATTGGCATCAATAAGCGGATTAAGTGGTTATCTTTTGCGCGCCAGACAAGAGCGCCTGTCCCAGAAAAAACAACAGTTAATCGCAAAAAAACAAAGTTAGTAAATCAAGGTATCACCCTCAACAGCACTTGTATTTGTCAGCAACCTGGGACTAATCTCAGGTACGCCATGAAAACATCCACTGAAGATAAAAAGACAACAAGGGATATAAATAGGATACAATATTAACATTCTCTAAAATACCCTGATTTGTAAACTATTATGCGAATGCATCCAAAATATCTTGTTATCTTGGGTTTTGTCATATACCTGAATACATCGGCTGTATATGCAGAAGATACAACAAATTACACCTTGCAACAGGCCATGGATTATGCTCTGAGCAACAATCCTGATCTACAAATCATGCAGGACAGAATCGGTCAGGCACAAGCCCAACTTGGTGAAGCACTGGCGAATTTTTATCCACAATTCAAAGCTCGTCTGTCCTATGAACATACTAACAACCCGGCTCGCGCCTTTAGTATGATTATTTCTCAGCGACGCTTGAATTTTAGTGGCACTGATTTCAACAATCCCGGTGGTGTTGATAATTATCGCCCTGAAGTAACAGCCAGTCTTTCCCTGTTTCGCGGCGGTCAGGATTATTACCAAAGCAAAGCGGCAGAGTTGGGCGTAGAAGCGGCTACGCTGGATCGCTCGGCAATGCGTAATCAGTTGACTAATGCTGTCAGTTCCGCATTTTATGGATTTATGGCCGCTGTTGAAGCACATAAGGTTGCCCAACGCTCCATTGATACTGTTGTCAGTGAACTGAAGCAAAGCCGCTCCCGTTATCGCGCCGGCTCCGCTCTAAAATCAGATGTACTGTCTTTGGAAGTGCAACTGGCGGAAAGCAAAGATGCTGAAATCCAAACAGCCAATGCCATCGAACTGGCCCGAACCGGCTTAAAAACACTACTGGGTCTGGCCGTTAACCAACCTTTGAATATCATTCCTCAAAATAATCAGGGCTTGTCAAAGCAGTCATATGAGTTTACTGATCTGCTCAATCAAGCCATGAGCCAAAGACCAGAAATAAAAGCCGTCAACAAACGCCTTAAAATGGCTCAAAAAAAACTCAATGTGGCCAAAGGCGCACACTTACCTAAAGCAGATGCCTATGTCAGTTATGGTGCGGATAGCAAAAACCTCGATTTCAACAGCAATCAGGACAATCTGACTGCCGGCGTTATGGTGGAAATGAATCTATTTTCCGGTTTCCGCGACAACGAGAAAATTAAAAAAGCCATGCATCAGCTTGCCGCGGCTGAAAAAACAGTGACTCAAACACGCTTACAAATTGAAAATGAAGTTAAAACGGCTCATTTGAGATTAAAAGAAGCTTTGGCCAGGCTTGATGTTACAGCCGCATCTGTCACAGCCGCCGAAGAAGCATTACGAATGGTTAGCGAACAACACAATGCCGGTATGGTAACTGTCACCCGCTATATTGAAGCAGAAGTCGCTCGCGATAAAGCGCATTCACGCCGTATCGCCGCGCAATACGATGCGCTGCGTGCAAAAGCTCAACTCAATCAGGCTATCGGTTTCTGGAAATAAGGACTCAACAATGCAAAAAATAACTGAACATAAGTGGCTGATTCCTACTCTGTCCATCGGCGCATTATTACTGATAATTCTCTATACATTGGGAATTATCGGAGGCGGTGAAAAAATACAACCGGGCAATACCCCAAAGAATTTATCCCCTATCCCCCCAGGTGCCAAAACACTGACTGTCAGCCAGGAATTATCAGACAATCTCATGTCATGGCCTGGCACATTACGCTCACGCAGCGTGGCAAAAATTGCGCCAAAATTTAATGCCCGAATTCTGGAAGTCACTGTCAATGCAGGAGATACCGTTAAACAGGACGACATCATTGCACGACTGGATGAACAAGCTTTGCAGGCAGCTTTACAGGAAGCAAACGCTGTTCTCAACGCTGCCCGGGCTTTGGCCAATCAAGCCAGTGCTGATGAAAAAAGAATTAAAGGGTTGTACCGAAAAGATGCCGCTACTCGACAAAACTATGACGCTGTCGTAGCCCGTGCAAAATCAGCACGAGCCGCTGTCAATCGCGCTCGCAGCGCAATCAAGCAAATAACCGTCAACCTGGGGGAAAATACCCTGAGAGCACCATTCGACGGTATTATCAGCGAACGTTTGAAAGAACCGGGTGATATGGGGCTACCCAACGATCCAATTGTTATCCTCCAAAAATTAAATGATTTACGACTGGAAGCGGCTATTCCCAGCCACTGCGCCAAACGCATTACCCTGGGCATGAAAGTGAATATCCGCATTGACGCACTAAAACGGTCACTTCCCGGAAAAATTGATGAAATTGTACCGGAAATTGATCCACTGACACGCACACAGCTGGTAAAAGCCGCCCTGCCCTCATCCGACGGTCTGGTTCCGGGGTTGTTTGGCTGGCTGGAACAAAGCTGCGAAGAGCATCAAAATGTCCTGTTGATTCCTGTTTCTGCTGTTGTACATTACGGACAGCTGGAGGCCGTCAAAATCGTGGCTGATAATTACATCTACAGTCGTCATATCCGTACTGGCAAACAAAAAGGCAATCAAGTCGAAGTGCTATCCGGCTTGCGTGATGGCGAAACCATCCTAATCAATAGTGGATTAAACCATGAATAGCAGCAATCATCAACCGGACAGTCTGACCATTAAGATTGTCAGACTGTTTACCACCTCGCAATTATCGCCATTATTCCTGATTATAGCGTTGTTAGCTGGAGTTGCAGCACTGCTGTTAACGCCGCGCGAAGAAGACCCTCAAATCGTAGTGCCGGTAATGGATGTACTGGTGCAATATCCGGGCGCCTCCAGCGAAGAAATTGAAATGCTGGTGACCACTCCGCTTGAAGCGCTACTTAGCCAGATTGCCGGGGTCGAATATGTATATTCCGCCTCAAGACCGGGAGAATCGCTGGTTACTGTACGCTATTTTGTCGGTGAAGACCTGGAAGCCAGCTTAATCAAAACTCGGGATAAACTTCAGGCTAATCAGGACATTATCCCCCCCGGCGTGACCAATTGGCTGATCAAGCCCGTAGAAATTGATGACGTGCCTATCGTCATGCTGACTCTGTCACCGCAGAATGCACTCTATGACTCAATGACAATACGTCGTATCGCCGATGAATTGATTGAACGTCTGCGCAGTGTTGAAAATGTAGGCAACAGTTGGGTGGTAGGCGGTGCGGCCCGACGTATTTCCGTTTATCCTGATCCGCTAAAACTGACCTCTCGCGGCGTGACTCTACTGGAACTGAAACAGGCATTGATTCGCAGTAATATCAATGTTCAGGCTGGCGCTTTTGATCGTGGCAATCAACAAATATTGCTGGAAGCCGGGCCACATTTTAAAACCCCGGAGGAAGTCGGCTCCACCGTTATCAAAAGTGTCAATGGTCGCCTTGTTTACCTGAGAGATATTGCCGACATCATTGATGGCGCGGAAGATAGCCGACATTATACCCGTATTGGATTTGGTCCGGCTGTTAATCACATGCATACCATTGGCAGCGCCGTCGGCAATCAACCGGAAATCGGTAAAGAACGCGCCATGGTTACTATCGCCATCGCCAAGCGTAAAGGCAGCAATGCAGTCAACGTCGCTGAACAGGTACTGGCCTTGACAGAACAATTACGCGGTGCCTTAATCCCGGATGATATGCTGTTAACCGTCAGCCGGAATTACGGTAAAAATGCAGACCATAAAGTCAATGAATTAGTTGAACATCTGGGCATTGCGGTTATCACCATTATCGTATTGCTGTCCCTGACACTGGGGCTAAAAGAATCTTTCATAGTGTCCATCGCTGTACCGATGACATTTGCCATTGCTTTACTTTGTGATCTGATTTTCGGCTATACCATCAACCGGGTCACACTGTTTGCCTTAATATTGTCATTAGGATTACTGGTTGATGACCCTATTGTTGATGTGGAAAACATCCACCGCCACTATAAAATGCGTAAAGAACCGCCGCTACGCGCCTTGTTAACCGCCGTAAATGAAGTCAGACCCCCAACTATTCTGGCAACCTTTGCTGTTATCCTGTCTTTTCTGCCGATGTTTTTTATTACCGGCATGATGGGGCCTTACATGGCGCCGATGGCATTTAACGTACCGATAGCCATGCTGTTATCGTTGATTATCGCCTTCACTGTCACTCCCTGGGCCAGTTATCGACTACTGAAAAAAGACTATGGTAAAGGAGATGACAAAGCATTTGAATTAAAAAACACCTTTGCATATAAGCTTTACAAATCCATTCTGGCGCCGATTATTGCCACGCCCGCACGATCCCGCTGGTTTTTATTGGCTGTCTTCATTGCCTTTATCGCCGCGGCCATGCTTGCTGTCACTCGTGTGGTGCCGTTAAAACTATTACCTTTCGATAATAAAAACGAACTCCAATTGATCATTGATATGCCACGCGGTTCAACACTGGAAGAAACTGACAATGTTGTGGCTGCACTAGGTCGTTACCTGGCCACTGTCAATGAAGTCACCGACTATGAAAGCTATGTCGGACTAGCGTCGCCAATGGACTTTAACGGCCTGGTCAGACATTATTATCTGCGTCAGGGCAGTTATGTCGGCGATATTCGCATTAATCTGGTGGAAAAAGAAAAACGCCTTCATCAATCCCATGATATAGCGCTGCGTATCCGTCCGGCAATCGAACGCATAGGACAACAATATGGCGCCAACATCAAAATTGTTGAACTCCCGCCCGGTCCGCCGGTACTTTCAACCGTGGTGGCTGAAGTTTATGGCCCACCGGATGCCAGTTACCATGACATTATTCAGGTCTCCAATCAGGTTAAATCCCGTCTGCAAAAGACAGCAGGCGTCGTCGATGTCGATGACTTTGTTGAAGCTACTCACCAGCAAATTCATTTCAGACTTAACCGTGAAAAAGCCGCGCTTAACGGCATCACAGCCGAACAGGTCGCCAACACCCTTAAGCTGGCTCAAGCTGGAGAAATTTCCGGTACAGTACATATCGTCACCGAAAGAAAACCCTTGTTGATCCATATACAACTGCCAAGAGCTGTACGTTCCTCGGCAAGCGATCTGCTGGCGTTGCGTGTTAAATCCGACAGCGGAAAATTGATTTCACTTGGTGAAATCGGCAACATGGTCAACGAAAAAGGCAGTCAAACCATTTATCATAAAAATCTGCAACGACTGTCCTACGTGACCGCTGAAATGGCAGGTCGCAGTCCGGTGGAAGCAATACTGGATATGTATGACAGTTTTGATGAACACCCGCTACCAGAAGGCTATCATGCAGAAATGGCGGGTGAAGGCGAATGGAAAATTACCGTCGATGTATTCAGAGACTTAGGAATAGCATTTGCTGCCGCAATGGTCATGATTTATGTATTGCTAGTTGGTCAAACCGGTTCGCTGACAGTCCCCTTGGTCATGATGATTGCCATACCGCTTACAGTCATCGGTATTATGCCCGGTTTCTGGTTTATCAATCTGTTTCCAGAACCCGTAGCCGGTTATGAAACCCCGATCTATTTTACAGCCACAGCCATGATCGGCATGATTGCCCTGGCCGGTATCGTGGTTCGTAATTCCATTATTCTGATCGACTTTATAGAACGCACTTACAACCGTGACCTGCAAACCACACTGTCCGATGCCTTAATTGAAGCTGGCGCCACCCGACTGACGCCAATATTTCTGACCGCCGCCGCCGCTGTGTTCGGTTCGGCAATTATCGTACTTGACCCTATTTTTTCCGGGCTTGCCTGGAGTTTTATTTTTGGCATCATCGCCTCAACAATGTTCTCGCTGATCGTCATTCCTGTGGTTTACTATCTGATTATGCATAATAAACCCAAGCACATGGATAGTATTGAGGAGTAAGCAACATAGATGTATAACGTCCAAATCACTTGACGTAAAAAGTGGCGGGGCTTTTTCGATAGCAAAAGGCGTGACGTGGTCAACCTTTTTTTGACAACCCAGTTAAGCCGCTTTTTCTTGATTTACATCCCAACCAGGAAAAACTAAAACCGCAGGATGGCACTTTAAAGCCCTGGCCAATACCTTTGCTCTTTCTACACCTAAATTTATTCTATCGTTCTCTATTGCTGAAAGAGTTGACTGGGGTATACCAGTTATTGATGCTAGTTCATTTTGGCTTAATTCTTGTAATTCACGAATAATCCGAACAGATTCGCCAATTGAGACATCTACTCTTTTTTTCGATTTTCTATAGTCTTTCATATTACTTTTTCCTGTAATCATGAGCAGTTACGTTAACTACTTTTACAAAAAATTCTTCGTTTTCAATTTTATAAATAATGCGATATTGAATATTAAGGCGGGATGATCGATAACCTTTCCATTTTCCATGTAATGGCTCACCTTTAAATCCTTTAATTTTTTTCAACCCCGCAGGGCCAGATATTACGACGATATCCTTCCATTTTTCATATCGCTTGAGAATATCATCTGGTAATGAATTCAATTGCTTAATTACTGTTTTGTGCTCATATATTTTCCACATACCGAATATAGTATATATATTGAATATGGTATGTCAAGATTTTTGGGGCATAACGCCTTGCTCAGCGGCAGTTTAAAGAGGCGCGTTTTTGCGAATGCAAAAAAAGTGACGCTTTAAACTGTCCGCTGGAGCTATTTG
>CAYNIU010000011.1:0-37342 GCA_964397365.1 uncultured Methylomarinum sp.
TTTCCGAGGCCATTGCTCATCCAACAGAGTTATCCATTACCATGGTCAATGCTCAGCAAGCCCGTCGGGCGCTGGATTATCTGGTGGGCTTTAATCTGTCGCCGCTGTTATGGAAAAAAATTCGTCGTGGCTTATCCGCAGGCCGAGTACAAAGTCCTGCTTTACGGATGATTGTAGAGCGGGAACTGGAAATTGAAGCCTTTAAAAGCCGCGAATACTGGACTCATACCGCCGAAGTCAGCGCTCAGGGACAGCCATTTAAAGCTAAACTGACTCATTTTGCAGGCGAAAAGCTCAGTCAATTCAGCATTACCGACGAAGCTAAAGCAACTAGCGTTAAACAAACGCTGCTTAATGTCGCCGATGGCAAACTGGTTGTTGCCAAACTGGAGAAAAAACAACGTAAACGAAATCCGGCAGCCCCTTTTATCACCTCGACATTACAGCAGGAAGCCGCTAGAAAACTAGGCTTTACCACCAAAAAAACCATGATGGTAGCCCAACAACTCTATGAAGGTATAGATTTGGGCGGCGAAACAGTTGGTTTAATTTCTTATATGCGTACCGACTCGGTTAATCTGGCGGAAGAAGCCATTGCTGATATTCGCGAACTCATTGTCGAAAAATACGGCACCGAAAACGTACCTAAACAGCCACGTTCCTTTAAAACCAAATCCAAAAATGCTCAGGAAGCGCATGAGGCTATCCGTCCTACCTCAGCGAAACGTTTGCCTGAGCAAGTCAAAGACCGCCTCACAGCAGATCAGTTCACACTGTATCAACTGATCTGGAAGCGAACCATTGCCTGCCAGATGATTCATGCCACGCTGAACCTGGTAGCAATTGACCTGCACTGCGGCAGCGATAAAAATGTGTTCCGCGCTACCGGTTCAACCATTGCCAAACCCGGTTTTATGGCGGTCTATCTGGAAGGCAAAGATGATAATAAAGAAACTGATGACAAGGAAAGCTTTCTACCGCCAATGGAAGAAGGTCGTCCGGTTGACCTGAATGATATTATCGCCGGTCAACATTTTACCGAACCGCCACCACGTTACAGCGAGGCCAGTCTGGTAAAAGCTCTGGAAGAACACGGTATTGGTCGTCCATCCACCTATGCGACCATTATTTCAACCTTACAGAACCGCGATTATGTGACCCTGGAAAACAAACGTTTCCAGCCGACCGATGTCGGCCGCATTGTCAACAAATTTCTGACCGAACACTTTAACAAATACGTCGATTACGACTTTACCGCTAATCTGGAAGATAACCTGGATGCGGTAGCGAGGGGTGAAAAAGACTGGGTGCCGTTAATGAATGATTTCTGGCAACCCTTTACCCAACTGATTCACGAAAAAGAAGAAAGTGTTCAGCGCAAAGATGTCACCCAAGAAGAAATTGATGAAAAATGCCCTGAATGTAGTAGTCAATTATCAATACGCCTGGGACGTAACGGCCGTTTTATTGGCTGCACCAATTACCCAGAATGCTCCTATACCCGAAATTTGAACGATGACGGCACACAAGCATCCGACCCTGAAGTCGTTGAGGGACGAACCTGTCCCGACTGTGACTCGCCACTAGTGATAAAAACCGGACGCTACGGTAAATTTATAGGCTGTAGCGGTTATCCAAAATGCAAGCATATCGAACCGCTGGAAAAACCGTTGGATACCGGTGTTGTATGTCCGCAGTGCAACAAAGGCAATATTCTTAAGCGTAAATCCCGCTATGGCAAAATTTTTTATTCCTGTTCGGAATATCCTAAATGCAGTTACGCCTTATGGAATGCCCCAATCAAGGAAAACTGCCCGGACTGCAACTGGCCGATATTAACCCTAAAAACCACCAAACGACGCGGCCCGGAAAAAGTCTGCCCACAGAAGGAATGTAAATATGCCACGCCTTACGAGGGCGACCCGGAAGATGTGAATGGGCCTAAGGAAGCGCTGACATCATAAAATGGCTCTAATTATCCCAGAAATAATAAAGTTAAAACAAAATCAATAATTTTCAGGAGATTATAATGAAATACAATGTATTGTGGTTTTTATTAGCAACCATAACGTTAAGCGGATGTGTCAGTAACGGAAAAAAACCCACACAGGCCATCCAACATACCGGAACAGGAACATTAGTCATTCAACCTATTGGTTTCAAAAGGGGAACATATATCAGAGAAGCGGTCAAACAGGAATGTAACCTTGATGGCAAGTTGACTCAATACATAGAAGAAAATGCTGCCGGACAATATGCAAAAATTCTAACCGATTCAACTGTTGCTCCCAAAAATACACAAATTCTAAAAATTGAAATTGAAGCTGTTCAAGGTGGAGCTGGCGGTGCTTGGTCAGGAGCTAAATCAGTCAGAATCAAAGGTAAACTAACCCGAAAAGGCAAGGTTCTGGGTGACTTCATTGCCCGGCGTTATTCCGGGGGCGGCATGTTTGGCGCTTACAAAGGAACTTGTGCTATTTTAGGTCGCTGTGTCAAAACACTGGGTCGCGATGTTGCTGAATGGCTAGCGCGCCCGACTTCCAAAGCTGTGCTAGGCGATATGTGAAAAATGTCGATGAACTCAATTTTTCGCCCGTAAGCTGACTGTGGTTTTGGGCTATTATCCTCAAGTTCATACACCCTATCACCTGTATTCTTATTGGCCACTTTAAGAATGATAATATTGACACATTCTTCAATTTGACCTAGAGCCTTCAAATAAGGCGGTGCTTGCATTATCCAAAAAAGAAGCTGGTATCCGTGGTTCTTGACCACGGACTAACAACCCAGCTTCTTTTCTTTTTTCCATCTTTCTTCATAAGAATGTTCTAGTCCATAGGATATGTGTTTAATGCGCAAGTTTTGCACTAGCGATACGGTTTACTTACCCCAGATTCAGCAGCTTCTATAGCAAAGTGACGATAAACCTCTGGTGGTACACGAACCATGAACTGAGCACTGTATTTACGTGCGGTAAGAGGTAAAGGTATTTCTTCTTTGTTTTTGTTCATCTCTGAAATGCAATCTTTAACAACAGAACAAATACCTTTTAATGCTTTTTCAGAAGTCGGCGCGAGCCAACTGAGGCTGGGGAATTCAGCACACAAGCCTATAAACTCCTCATCTTCATCAGACCACAATACGCGGTAGTATATTTATCACTTTCAAGAACCATGATGCACCGGCAAGCTCTTGTTGAATTTAATATAACTAACTGAATTTTAAAAAATTAAAGAAACTTGCCCGCTTTTTTATGAAATATTCGGGCTAGTTCAGACCAAGCCTCTACCATACCGGACAACTAGTCTGACACAGAGGGTCAAACAAAATGATATTCAATGTTATAAACCGTATAGCGACCATAGCGATAATTCATCTCCTATTCCTTTATGCTATTCTCCTACAAGAACTATCAGTAATCGTTCACGAGATAAGTAATTGATTAATAAGGCTTTGTTTTTATATGCATTGAAAAATTGGCATAAAAATGGAGATTTCAGCGCTCTTTCTCAAGATCATAAACTTCAAGTCTTTGTTTCTCAACAAATTTATTTTTACGATACCCCGTGAACGGTTACGAACTATCATAGATGAAATCTGTTCGCCAGAAAGGGGAAGACTTAAAGCTTATGTATGGAAGTTAAGATCTATAACTTTCCGTCCTCCTTGGCTCACACGCAAGTTTGGCCGCTTAATTTAACTCTGGGTAATGATAGGTTTAACTGCCGCTCTACCCACTCTACATCCTAAACTAATAGTAATGGGGTGGAGCATAAATACAAAATCAATTCGAAAAGTTTTTACTGGTATTTTTCCATACCCTGTAACTGTTGTAGTGCTGTTTTAATTTTCTCCGTTACCGCATCATCCAGCTCATTGTTCTTATAGATCTTTTCCAGAAACCCTTCTGTAACCAAGGCTTCCTTTATCCAGCGCTTGGCAAAACGATAATTATTAGGGATCTTTACAACCTCGCCGGTTTCGGGATTTTTTAAATTGCCTGCGACAACCTTAGCGGGAGATTTTTTAGCTGGCACCGGTTTCTTAACCGCTGACTGAGGCTTGGCATCCACTTCAGATTTTACTTCCACAACTGCTGGCTTAGTGACCTCCGGCTTAACCGTCGGCTTGTTTTTCTGTTTTTTTTTGTTTTCATCATCCATTACGACATAAACAACATAAGCCACAAAAACAGTTGTCAATATAAAAAACAGTTCGGCCATATCCATTCTCCCCTTATTAGTATAATTTAATTGGTAAAAAAGACTGTACAGTGTAAACGCTGTAATTGAAATATACCAGAAGAGTCTCTAAACGGTAAACTTCATCTCCAACAAGGACACCCCCGGGCTAACTCGGGCAAATCACTTCTCAACCCCATGGCATGTTTATTAAAATAATCTTTTACCAAGCCTCTATGATTAACCCAGTTCATACCTGCCGATCGCAAGGACACAACAGGCAAGCCTGTAACTGTGAATATTTTATTCAGTGCATCCATACTGGACATCATCAACAAATTATCCCCTTTCCGCCAACGCTCATACTGCCGCAAATATTTTTGACTGGCCAACGGTCTGCCGCTATTTTTGGTTTTGATAATCAGCTCCGCCAATGCAGCAGCATCCAGTAAGCCAGCATTAGCTCCTTGTCCAGCTAACGGATGCATGGCATGAGCGGCATCGCCCATTAACGCAAAATGTTGATCGGTATATTGCCTGGCATATTGAAACTTAAGCGGAAAAGAAGCTCTAGGACCGGTTGCCAGCATTTTTCCCAATATACCGCCCGAAGCTTGCTCCAGTTCAGTTAAAAAATTCTGGTCGCTTAACTGTAGATATTGCTTGGCTGTTTCTGTACTCAGAGTCCAGACGATAGAACATTGTCCACTATATAACGGCAAAAATGCCAGCGGCCCTTCATCCAGAAAACGTTGCCACGCTGTAGACTGATGATCTTTTTCTGTAGTAATGGTTGCCACCAGACCATCCTGATGATAGGGCCAACCGGTTATATCAATCCCGGCTTGGTGACGTAAAAATGATTCGCGGCCATCGGCTGCGATAATCAAGTCTGCCTCAACCAACCGACCATCATCCAAGGCTATACGTCCACCATTTTCCAGTAGTTGCATCTCAGCTACCTTAGCAGGTGTAATACAAGCCACCGAGGACATGGATTCCAACACATCCCATAAGGCGGCGACCGTTACCCTGTTTTCGACAATATGCCCCAATTCATTATATGCCGTATCGGCACAATCAAAATGCAGCTCACCATCAGCTTTGTCATCCCAGACCTGCATTTCTTTATAAGCGCAAATCCCCCGTTCAACCATGCCCTGCCAGGCTCCGACAGTTTCCAGTATATTCTGCGAAGCCCGGGTCAATGCCGATACGCGAAAATCTACTATTTCATCAGCCCAGCGCCTGGGTGGATTCCGCATATCCATCAAAGCGACCTTGATACCACCATGCCCCAATGCACAAGCAGTTGTTGCACCCACCATACCACCACCGACAACAATAACTTCAAATCGCTCAGACGCCATTATCTTTTACTCCCGACTCTGGGCATCCGCTCAACTAACCCCATAGCATGATGTGCAAGCTGCCCTTTTAAAAAAGGAACATGATCCAGCAAGGTTAACCCTGTATTCCTGGCGGCTGCCAGTGCCAGCCAGTCATTGGAAAATATTTTGACCGCATTATTGGTGAAAGCGATAGTCTTGTCATGATCTTGCTGTCTGATCTGTACATACTGTTGCAATAAATCACTACTGCCTAAATCACGCTGTTGTTCATGCTGGGTGAGTATCATTTCCGCTAGTTGCACAACATCCCGCAAACCCAGATTAAACCCCTGTCCAGCCACCGGATGCAATTGATGTGCAGCGTTGCCGATAATCACCACCCTGCCGGATACCATGGTTTGCGCCCGTATCAGACTCAGAGGGAAAGCCCGTCGCGGCGCTGTCAACGTCAATTCACCCAATTTATAACCAAAACAGTCCTGTAATTGCATCAGAAAACCTGCTTCGCCTCCGGCCATCAAACTCTCAGCATCTTCATGTTGTCGGGTCCAGACAACTGATAACTGATTATCAGCCATCGGCAGCAACGCTAACGGCCCCGAACTGGTAAATCGTTCAAAAGCAGTATTTTTATGGGGAATGGAGGCATTAACTGTTGTCACCAACGCGGTCTGCCCATATTCTGTTATCTGTTGTGATATATCCAGTAACTTCCGCACAGTAGAATTACCACCATCAGCGCCAACTAATAATGCTGCCGATAAGTTTAATGACTGTTGATCTTTTTTTAAACTGACATTCACCGTATCCTGTCCAGACATCAATCCTGCAACTCTGGCTGGACAAATTTGCGTTATTTCGGTCTGCTCAACCAACCTTGCCACATGATTTTCAATATCTCTGGCATAAATAACATAACCCAACGCCTCCACCCCCAATTGTCTGGCTGATAACCGCGCTTTGCCAAAATGGCCTTTATCAGAAATGTGAATATCTTTTATAGCCGTAGCCGCATGTGCGATACCCTGCCAAATACCTAAGGCCTGCAACATATTGACCGTGCCGGCCGCTAAAGCCAAAGCCCTATCTCCGGCAGGAGAAACAGCCAATTGCTTGCGACTTTGCGCTTCAATTATCGCCACGTTTAGACCTGATTCTTTCAATGCCAGACCTAAGCAATTTCCCGCCAGACCACCGCCGGCAATCAATATATCATAGCGCATGTTTTACCTGCATTAAGCTTTCAATATCATTTATTGTCTTTGGAACATCGCCAGTCAAAACTTCATTCCCCTCTTGGGTTACTAACACATCATCTTCAATACGAATACCGATACCGCGCCATTTAGCTTCAACTGCATCACAATCAGCCGGAATATATAATCCGGGTTCAATAGTCAAAACCATACCGGGTTCCAGTAAACGCCATTCGTCATCCAATTTATAATCGCCAACGTCATGAACATCCATACCCAACCAATGACCGATGCGATGCATGTAGTACTGTTTGTATTTCTCGTCTTTGATCAAACTAGATATACGACCTTTCAGTAACCCCAGTTTTACCAAACCTCTGGTCAGAACCTCTACCGAAGCATCATGAGCTTTATTCCACGGCAACCCAGGTTGAATCTGTTCTATCGCCACATATTGTGCATCCAACACCAACTGATAAAGTTGTTTTTGCGGCTCGCTGAATTTCCCCGATACCGGAAATGTCCGGGTTATATCGGCAGCATAATGATCACATTCAACACCGGCATCAATCAACAACAAATCGCCTTTTTTAAGTTTGTCATTGTTTTCAATATAATGCAGCACGCAAGCGTTTTTACCGCCGGCAACAATGGATGGATAAGCCACTGCACGCAAACCTTCCTGAATGAACTCATGAATAATTTCCGCTTCCACTTGATACTCATACATCCCCGGCTTGCATTTCTGCATTGCCCTCACATGAGCTCTGGCCGACACCTGCGCCGCCCGGCGCATCAACCTCATCTCGGCAGCGCTTTTAAACAGGCGCATTTCATGTACTATATGTTCCAGGGAAACCAGTTCCCCCGGCGCATTAACACCATTGCGGGATTGCTTACGAATATTATTAATCCATTCCAGAAGCTGGTGATCCAGATCACTGTCTCTACCCATTGGATAAAAAACCTTTCCCTTGTTCTCCAGCATTCCAGGAAGAATATCCTTCAGATCATCTATAGGAAATGAGTCGTCGGCCTCGTAATGCTGTGTTGCGCCCTCCAGTCCGGCATGAGCGCCTTCCCACAAGGCTTTTTTTTCATCAAATTCACGACAAAATAAAATATATTCACCCTGTTTCCGCCCTGGAATAAATACCGCCAGAGATTCCGCTTCGTTAAAACCTGTTAAATAATAAAAATCACTATCCTGTCGAAACGGATATTCCACGTCCCGATTCCGGGTTCTGTTCGGAGCGCTGGCAATCAGGGCAATATTACCTTTGCCAATCTGTTGCATCAATGCTTTGCGCCGCCTTTTAAATTCACTTTGTTTCATTCTGCTACAGCATCCATTTTTCTTTACTCAGTTGCATTATTATTTGAAAGCGAATGTCGCAGTACCTGTTCAGTGTACAAGCTGTTCATCACTTTTTTCCATCAACATATCTCTGACCATCAAAACAGCGGATCGTAAATACTCATGAATTTCCATGTAGGCATTTTCATCCTCTTCCCCGGAAACCTCTGTCTCCAGCTTGGTAAATTCAACAATATCGCGCATAATATCGCCACACTCATCCGGCCACTCTGCTGTTGATTTAGCATAGCCCACACCAAATAAAAAGCCCTGACACCAAGAACATAAAGCTTCCACCTGTTCTGTTAAATCTTCCTCATCACTTGGTAAAAACAAATCAAAAGCGAATTGCTCTTCTTCGGCATTCAGAAGCTTTCGGGTTTGTTCAAACAATTCCAGTAGAATGGCTTTATTTTCAATCTGTAAGGAAACCTCATCATCAAACAGTTCCGCCAGCCAACTTGCAGCCTGCGAACGAATATCCACACATAAAATACCTGCTGCTATGCCATGAGCTTCCGCTGCGCCAAGGTCTGCATCATGCTCTTCAAAAATTGAATTAACCATCGTATACGTCATAATTAGAAAATATTATTCACTGTCGAAAAAAATAATACAGTTTATGCTAACATTGTTCTTCTATAAGGATAACTTTTTCCTCTATAGATATGACAAAAAACATGCAGATATTGTACTTAACTTAGCGAATTTGACTGAATAAGGCTGGTCTTTAATATTTAGTTACGTGGTATTGATATATATAATCACCCATGACAATTTCGCCCTTGATGAATTTGTTAACCGTGAGGTAAGAAGGCATAGACCTATTTGTTTTGATGCCCTCAACCCATACCTGTTTGTCATGTACATGAAATTTGTTATTCCCATTTACTTCAAATGTAACATATTAAACCCGCAGCTTTTTCGTAATCCCGGTCAGTAGCCCTATTATTCATGTCTAAAACAGTATACGACCCATCAACCGAATTAAAAGAACTGGAAGAAAAACTGGATATACTCATTACGCAATATGATTTGCTGAAGAATGAAAACAATTCCTTAAAAATCAGACAGGAAGCCCTGGTTAAGGAAAAAGCCAAACTTCTGGAAAAAACCACCATTGCAAGAACTCGCGTTGAAGCAATGATTATCCGTCTTAAAGCAATGGAACATGGCTCATGAACAAGCAATTACACCCCGTATCCGTAGCTATTTTGGGTAAAGAATATAAAATTGCCTGTAGCGAAGACGAAAAAGAGGCGCTACTTGATTCCGCTAACGATCTTGACAGGCAAATGCGCAAAATCCGGGACACCGGTAAGGTTAATAGTCCAGATCGCATTGCCGTCATGGCTGCCTTAAATCTGATGCATGAGTTGCGCCAAGCCAAAGAAGAAAATAATAGCTTGCCCAACAGCTTAACCTATCAACTGAACAAACTCCGGCAAAAAATAGAATCCGTACTAGAAAAGTAATCCCTCAACCGATTTAATTCGAACAAAAACCCTGAGCAGTCGTTCCTTAATGTGACAGAACAGCGATAAATCGTTTAAAATACAGCCTGTATTTCCTGCAGCGTTCGAGTAGTGCTGGGTGTTTCCTGAACCTGATATTGCCCCGGAAGCAGACACCAGTATTGGTGTGCATGCCTGTTTTATACGGGAAGCCTGATGTACTGGCTAAGTTTCCACTTGAACCTCTGGTTCAAGGACGAAAGCATGAGACGGCGTCAGCGGGAAATACTATTCCCGCTGCCAATCAAAATCAATGCGACACTTACGTTAACAACAATCGTATCAACCTTTATTTTGACCGGCTTCCGCCATATCTATATTTTGCGAATGGCTCTGCCGACTCATTTCATGCACAGCATCCACCATGACTTTTACATGATCAGGATTGACATCAGGCAAAATACCATGTCCCAAGTTAAATACATGCCCTGATCCAGTCCCATATTTCTCTAGGATAACCTTTACTTTTTCGCGGATAACTTCCGGGTCTGCATACAAAGCAATTGGATCCAGATTACCTTGCAAAGCAACCTTGTCTCCCACTCTTGCTCTTGCCTGCTTTATATCCGTCTGCCAATCCAGCCCCAACGCTTCATACCCCGAATCAGCCATAGTTTCCAACCAGAGACCGCCACCTTTGGTAAACAAAATAGTCGGTATTTGTTGTCCATCGACATTAGTCCTTAATAATTGTCTGACCTGCTGCGCATATTTCAAGGAAAATTCATTGTAATCTTCGGAATTCAAGATACCGCCCCAGGTATCAAACACCATTACTGCCTGAGCACCTGCTTCAATCTGTGCATTGAGATAAGCGGCCACCGATTGCGCCAATGTATCAAGCATCTGATGCATCAATTTTGGCTGCTCATACATCATCCCTTTGACTTTTCGAAAATTTTTGCTGCTGCGTCCTTCTACCATATATGTCGCTAAAGTCCAGGGACTACCAGAGAAACCAATTAACGGCACCCGATTTTGCAATTTCTTGTTGCTCAAACTGACGCTATCAATGACATAGCGCAATTGCGAAACTGGATCAGGAACCGCTAATTTTTTAACATCGGCTGCTGTTTTAATCGGATTTTTAAACTTAGGCCCTTCACCTTCGGTAAAATAAAGTCCCAAACCCATTGCATCAGGAATAGTCAGAATATCAGAAAAGACAATCGCCGCATCAAAATCGAACCTTTCAATAGGTTGTAGAGTCACTTCACAGGCCAACTCCGGATTAGTGCATAAATCGAGAAAACTCCCTGCCTGTGTGCGTACTTTCCGATATTCAGGCAAATAACGTCCGGCTTGTCGCATCATCCATACCGGAGTTCTGTCTATGGGTTGTTTTAGTAACGCTTTAATAAAAATATCATTTTTTAATGATGTCATGATCTAATATTTCCTGTTTTTATACGGTAGCTGACAATAAACAAACCACCCAAATATCGTTCATACGCTGAGACAAACCGCCATTGAATCAGTTTGCCTTATTCCCCTTTCATAATTTCTACATTAAACAGCCCTATCGCTGAACATGAGAGTCATAAAAAATCCGCGGCCATACTCCCTTACATTTGCTCTTGCAATACCTTAAATTTTCTTACCCAGCCTTTCCGAAATGCGACAGGCAACCTCCGTTTGGCTTTAACAGCTTCAGCTAAATTTTTAAAGGAACCATAAATAACCACGTATTTGTTCTGCCCTTGCTTTTTGATCCGAAAATATTTGAATTCCCCTTTATAAGTGGGATATTTTTTCAATAATTTTTCCGCTGATTGTCGCTGAGACAGTACCATCAGTTGTATCGTATATAAGTCAGCCGACTGGGATTTAACCCAGGCCATAACATCCGAACCGTTTTTTCCTGTTTTTGGCGAATGCGTTAACTCAACTGCCACCTTTTCACGCTTTTCTTCAACAACCGTTTTCTCTGACTGATGATTCACGGTAAGACCGGCTGGTGGTATTCTAAGCTTTTCTTGTACTTCGACAGGCGGCGTGACAACAACCCCAGCTGCTTTAACTATTTCAAGCGTTTCCTCTTTTTCTCTCTGCAGCTTCGTTTTATCCATTTCTGTTTTTTTCTCATTGTTCGGCAAAACACTAGCGCCATCATCAACTACAGCAATGTCATTCGTGTTGTTTTTTGGTTTTTGATTCGCTTTATTTTCGCTGTCAATTTGTTCTTCTTTTTCTGATTGCAGCCACGGTGAAGATATTTCTACAGCAACAACTTTCTTTTTTAGCAGCGGATTAACTTCCAATGATTCGGGTTTCTGCACGTCAGGCTGATAAAAATAGAAAAGCAATCCGGCACTGAACGCTGCAAAAATTATCAATGCTCCCATCCCCCACTTCAAACCAGCTGTCGATTGGTCATTGGTGATTTTTGGAAGTTCTGCCACGATTCTGCCGGGAATACCATGTGTCTGCCGATACACGCTATCAACGAAACTGTCAGTCACCGCATTAAATGAAATAACAGACCCGGGCTGCGCAGATTGATTTTGCAAAAATAACATACATTGTTTTTTTGTAAGCGGCGGCACCTCGATCAAATGACAGTCATCAATGAATCTGTCTGAGCTATTCTTGATATGTAATTCATCATGCGTTAAAGATAACACCACCCGCAAACAACCATTGGCATGTGCAAATTCAATCAAGCTCGAAATCAACCCTGGCACCAACTGTCCAGCATCGTCTAAAATCAAAACAAGCTTTTGGTTTTGTTTATTATAGTTTTCCAGAAGCGCTGACAATGACCGCCCTGCTTCTTGCGATTGCAGCCGGGTTAACTGCTGATAAAACTTATCCAGAATACTTTCAAAACTTAAACCGCTCGTACCTTGAATCATACAAATTGGCCAAGCGTCTTTTTTATACTCAATCAGGGTTTCCAGTATGGTAGTTTTTCCAATCCCCTTAGGCCCACAGATAATCAATGATTGACTGAGATTACTAACCAGATGAATTAACAAATCCAGTTTTTGCACGCGTTCGAGAGTAATGAGTCTCTGAACACTTGTTTGTGACTGTTGTCCGCTCATTGATATTGTTTCGCTCAGAAACGAAGAAAAGAAAGACACATAAACCTAAGATTCATTTCCAGCATAATTCTCAAGTGTTTCCTGTAAACGATAAAGTTCTACATTGACAGGTAATGTCGCTTTACCCAATGCTTCTAGCAAAATCACCCGGATTCTGCCATCCAGGTTTTTCTTGTCAACAGTCATCAAATCAATGTACTGATCCATATGCATGGCTTCCGGAGGAATAACTGGCAAATTTGCAGATTTGAAAATAGCGATAATTCTGGCGACATCTTCCTCAGACAACCAGCCCATTCTTCTGGATAAATCAGCAGCAAAACAGGTTCCGATGGCTACGGCTTCTCCATGTAGATATTGTCCATATCCCATACCCACCTCAATAGCATGTCCAAAAGAGTGTCCCAAATTTAAAGTAGCCCTGATACCCGCTTCAAATTCATCTTCAGCAACAACTTCCGCTTTATTCTGACAGGAACGTTCAATCGCAAACGCCAGAGCATCTTTATCCCGCTCCAACAATAGCAGCATGTTTACTTCCAGCCACTGAAAAAACTCCAGGTCCCGAATCAGTCCATATTTAATGACTTCCGCCAATCCGGCCGACAACTGTCGGTCTTCCAGTGTATCCAAAACCAAAGTATCAGCGATAACACATTGCGGCTGATAAAACGCGCCAATCATATTTTTTCCCAGCACATGATTAACGCCGGTTTTTCCGCCGACTGAAGAATCAACCTGCGCCAGTAATGTGGTTGGAATCTGAATAAAAGCGATACCCCGCTGATAACAGGCTGCCGCAAAACCGCCCATGTCGCCAATAACACCACCGCCTAATGCGATTAACGTGGCATTGCGACTAAATTTCTTTTCCAGTAAATGATCAAATATCTTACTGACATATTCCAATGTCTTGAATTGCTCACCATCCGGCAAAATGACTGTTTCCTGCCGAAATGCCGTCAGATTTTGTTGCACAACATGCAGATACAAAGGCGCTATCGTTTCATTACTAACAATAATAACTTGTTGAGAGCGAATATGCCGAGCCAGCAATTCCTTTTGCCGCAACAAATCTGCACCAATATAGATGGGGTATGCTCTATCCTTCAAATCTACATGTAACTCTTTCATATCACTCCAGTCGGCGGAACTCGTTGAGAATGGTTTTAACCACAGTTTTACTCGCTATTATACCTGTATCTATTTTAAAATCTGCGCAGGATAAATAAAGAGGATCTCTTTCGACAAATAGTGTTTCCAATCGTTTTCGTGGATTTTCCGTATTTAATAACGGTCTTTGATTATCCCGTTTGGTTCTTTGTAAAATCTTATCGACTGAACATTGTAGATACACGACAAAACCTCTATTTTTCAAAAGATTTCTATTCTGTTCTTTAAGAATAGCTCCACCGCCAGTGGCCAGTACAATATCATCCAATCCGGTCAATTGTTCAATAACAAGCTGTTCACGTATTCTAAAACCGACTTCGCCTTCGTATTCAAAAATTGTCGGTATATTCACCCCGGTATTGTCTTCAATCACTTTATCACTGTCATAAAACGGACATTGTAAAGCTTTTGCCAATTGTCTGCCGATAGTCGTTTTCCCTGCGCCCATCAGTCCGATTAAATAAATATTTTTTGCTTGTCTCATAAACAGCTGTTTATCCTAAACATTAAAAAAGGGGCATTATGCCCCTTTTTCTATCTTAAGTGTAACTTGTTAATTGACAGATAAGGCGTTTTTTACAATTTTAGGCGTCACAAAAATCAGCAATTCTTTTTTTCTGATATCTTTATTTTTATTTTGCGTAAACAGCCACCCGATCCCCGGTAAATCTGCAAACCAGGGGACTTTCACCTGACTGGTCGTCGAGTTGCCTTCATAAATTCCACCTAATACCACGGTTTCACCATCGTCAACCTGAACAGTTGTAGTCACCTGTCTGGTATCAATCGGTACGGCCGATCCGGTACCGGTAGTCCCCCCGCCAGTTGACAAAGCAAAAAGACCAGGCGCGTCTTTCTTAATATCCAGATTCATAATAACACTGCCATTGGGTGTGATTTGAGGTGTCACATCCAGTTGCAACACAGCATCAACCAGCTGCGTGACAGTACCATTCTGACTGACCGTCTGGTAAGGAATCTGTATACCTTGTTTGATGGTTGCTTTCACCAGGTTTGACGTCATCACTCTAGGATTCGATAAAATCTCTCCTTCATTATTCGTTTGCAAGGCTGTTAATTCCAGATTAAGTATATAATTAGCGCCTCGCGCCAATGTCATCGCCAACGCCCCCCCGCTTGTGGCCGTCAAGGCACTGGTTAAATCAGCCAAAGACGACGTTGCTGCGGTTCCCGAACCACCGCCTAAGGTAAACCGCTTCCCGGAACCTATATTACTGTTATTTTTGGCCACTCCAAATTTAACCCCTAAATCACGAATAAAGTCAGTATTCGCAATGACGATTCTCGATTCGATAAGCACTTGTCTGACTGGAATATCCAATAATTTAATTAATTTATGAATCTCTTCCAGATACCTGGCCGTATCCTTAATAATCAAGGTATTGGTTCTTGAATCAACAATGGCTTTCCCTCGATTCGATAACAATCCGTAAGCTCTATTGGCTCCTGTTGTATTCTGGGTGTTGGTGTTATTTGAAACCTGAGTACCGCTACCGCTTGCCTGATTGGACTGGGATGATCCTGTTGTGGAAGCTTGAACAACGTTCTGCCCAGTTAAAATAGCTTGAATATCTTCCGCTTTAGCATAATTTATCTGAATATATTCAGTCTTTAACGGCTCCAACCGTTGGACAATTTTCTTGGCCGCTAATTCTGCTTCCTCCATTTTGGTGATTTCCGCAGTTGGCGCTACAAAAATAACATTACCGCTTTTTCTTTTGGCCAGCCCTTTTGATTTTAAAACCAATGCCAAAGCTTGATCCCAGGGAACATCATTCAATCTTAGCGTCACATTGCCGCCAACAGAGTCAGAAGCAATTATATTCAGTTCTGTAAAATCCGCCAGAATCTGTAACACCGACCTGACTTCAATATCCTGAAAGTTCAATGACAATTTGGCTCCGGTAAACGGAAATTTATCTTTTATCTGAGCCGCTTTTTCTTCGGGTGATAATGCCCTGAATTCAACCGTCAACAGTCCCTCAGATTGAAAAGAAGAAAAGTCATAATTACCATCAACCGTAGCCACGGTTATAACCGTTCCATTTCCACGTCTTTCTGCATCAATTGTTTGCACAGGCGTTGCAAAATCTATCACGTCATATCTTTTCGCCAATACATCAGGAAGCTTCGTATTCAAGAAATGTAATACGACCTTACCGCCACGTTCTTTTATATCAATAACCGTATTAGGATTGGACAACTCCAACAATAAACGCCCTTCTCCCTGAGATCCACGTCTGAAATCCACACCCTTGATGACTTGCCGGGGAATCAATCGACTGATATTGCTTTGTTTTAGTTGCTTTTTTATAACTTTTTCTGTACTAGCTATAGATTTAGCCGCATCCAAAACAAGATAAAACTTGTTGCCGTTGGCTCGTGTTTTATAATTAACCGAATCCGTTAAATTCACGATAACCCGTGTGCGATTACCGGCCTCGATAACATAAACGGTATTCGCCACCCCTTGATTCACTGGAAAACTCTTTTTTGCCAGATCGCTTTTTACTCCCGGAAAATCCAGTGCAATTCTGGCCGGATTATCGGTCTGAAAAATTTTGGGTTCTACAACCGGCGAATTCATTCCCAACTCCAGTTGAATTTTATTGCCGGCAAGTGTTGAAAACTGAATTGAGTCAATTGTTTTCCCTGCAGCCTCCAATAAACCGGATTGCAATAACATGATCAATGCAACCAACCAGCTAAATGTCATCCCGCTAGCTATTCCCCAATAATAGTTTTTTTGCTTGCTATTCATAACCTTGTGTTACTCCGCTAATGCTAATGAGGCTTGCTGTTCCCGCCATAATCCTGGTTTGTTATCAGGCACAATTTCCATTAATTCGATCCTGTCCTCACGAATACGAATGATTTTTCCATAATTGGTCCCCATGTGATGCCCGACCTGAACCCGATGAATAGTTCCATCACTGGCCTTTACCAACGCCCACAAACCATTGTTTATCGTCAGAGTCCCAACCATTCTTAACGAATCCAGCGGATAAGATTCTAGTTCTTCTTTCCGTCTTGTATTATCCGGCCTGATTCCATTTCCATCCGCCATATTTAAAATATCGTTATCCATTATTTTTTCCATCGGCCTGAATGGGTTTCGTAAACCATCCGGCTTAAAAATAAACGGCTCAATAACTTTTATTTCCGGTAAAGGCTCTATCGCCCCTTTTGGCCTTGCTTTAACTTCAGCAATATATTGAGTTAAATCAGAAACATCATTTTCGGCACAACCCGAAAGGAAAGGTATAACCACACAACTTCCCAGTAAAAAAGATCTGCAAGATCGGATCGAAATCAAACCGGCGCTCATCGTCTCCTCCTCTTCTTTTTCCCTTTGTTAGCTTCTTCAACTCTTTCGTTATAGGTTTTTATTGTCGCTCTCATTGTTATGCTTTTCCCAGAATTTGGCGACATACTGACATTATGCACCGTAACAATTCTGGGCAATGAAGCCAAACCGCTTACAAACAAACCTAATTCCTCATATCGCCCCACTACTTCAATATTAATCGGCAGCTCGGAATAAAACTCCTTATTGATTTCACCACCGGGTTTAAATAATTTAAACTCAAGGCCGCTGGCTAGGCCAGTTTGGGAAATATCAACCAGTAAATTAGCAACCTCCGCCTTGGTGGGCATCTGTTTGATCATTTCACCCAAAGACATTTCGATTTGCTTTAATTGATCCCTGTACTCCTGCAAATTTACGGCTTTCTTTTGCTTAATCTCAAATGCCCTTTTTAACTTCTGTTCTTCCGCTTCTACAGCCTCAAGTTCCGCCAGCTGATCTATGGTAATGAAATAATAGTCCGCGCCAATAACCAAAATACAAATAATAACAACCGCGGCAATCTTAACAGGAAAAGGCCAGGTTCCAGCGGCTTCAATATCCCAATTGACTTCCGATAAATTCATTTCAGTCCCTCCTTATTTTCAGTCTTCCTGAATTCATGAATAGCTGTCATACTGAAATAATTTAACCGGCCCTTGTTATTAGCTTTCCCTTTAATGACTTTGAGCTTAGGAGAATGAAGCCAGTGAGATTTTTCAATTGCACGCATATAGGCAGAAACCCGGGCATTTGATTGTGCTTTACCGGTAAATGTCAATAATTTCCCGGATTGAGTAAATCGGGTCAAAAAAACCCCATCCGGTGTAATTTTCGCCAGCTCATAAAACAAATGCACGATTTCAGGTCGACTTTCCTGTAGTTTCTGAATCAATTCAATTTTTGTCAATAACTTGTTTTTTCTGTTTTCTATATCCCTGATTTCCTTTATTTTTCTGCTGACTATAGCAATCTCAGAATTTAGCATCTGATTTCTTCTTTGCTGATATTCTTTCAGGTCATCTATATACAGATAGACGCCGAACAATAAAGCGCAGGTTATGGCCACTCCAATACCAATACCAATAAAAAAATCCTGTTGTTGTTGTCTGCGTAGTTCCTCACGCCAGGGTAATAAATTAATTTTAGCCATTAATCAAAACTCCTTAACGCCAAACCACAGGCAATCATCATAGCCGGAGTATCATTACTCAAGTTTTGTGGCTTCACTTTGCTGGAAAGCGCCATATTGATAAACGGATTGGCGACATAAGACTGAACCCCCAATTCCTGTTCTACAAGTTTTTCCATCCCCGGTATAGAAGAACAACCACCTGCCAGAACAATACTATCTACCCCTCTGTTGGCGCTGGAAGAGACAAAAAACTGCAATGACCTGGCTATTTGCTGCACCATTGCCTTTTTGAATGGTTCCAAAACATCCGTTGCATAATTATCAGGAAGTCCACCATGTTTTTTTGCCAGCCCCGCCTCTTCATATGAAAGTCCATAACGACGCTGAACCTCTTCCGTTAACTGCCTCCCGCCAAACCCCTGCTCCCGCGTATAAACAGTCTTACCGTTATGTAAAACATTCAGGGTTGTCATCGTAGCTCCAATATCAGCGATGGCCACCGTCTGATTTTCTACTGACTCGGCTAATTGATCGGCCAATAATGTAAAAGCATTTTCCATAGCAAATGCCTCAACATCAACAATCGCTGTTTTCAAACCGGCAATGGCTAAAGCTTCCACTCTGTCGTCAATATTTTCCCGCCTTGAGGCTGCCAATAAAACATCCACCATTTCCGGGTTATTTTCAGATGATCCTTGAACTTCAAAGTCCAGATTCACTTCGTCTAACGAATAAGGGATATACTGATCAGCTTCAACCATGATCTGATCCGCCATCTCGTCTTCAGTCAAAGTTGCCGGCATTGCAATGATTTTCGTCATAACGGAGGATCCAGCCACTGCCACACAAGCCTGTTTAATCCGGGAACCCGATTGTTTAACTGCCGCTTTAACCGCTTCGCCGATAACTTCTATATTAGTGATATTTTTATCGACAACCGCATCTTGCGGTAGTGGAGCTACAGCGTAGCTTTCAACCCGGTATCTGGCACCTGTTTTACTCAACTCCAATAATTTTACCGCTGCCGTACTAATATCAATCCCCAGAACAGCAGACTGATTTCTTCTCAACCAGCTCATGAACAAATCCTATTATGACTCTGTGACATAAATGTTCTAATTTCTCTGTTGCTTATCATCTTTTGGGCCTGGAAATTTTTACAAATTCCTTTTTCAAAAAAACTATAAACAATCCGTTTCCAAATATTTGCCGAATCTGCCGCTGCAGATACACCTCAAAATCTTTGCAGGGACTCCCGATAAAGATTATTGACAATCCGGATTCAATCGTAAAACTTACACCTTTAAAATTTCCGGCATCACCTGTATTTTGAATGCTTAACGCGTACACTTAACCGTGTTTACGGGCAAAGTATAGTAGCCTTTTTATTTTTTCACAGATCAAAACTTCAATTATTTAAAATATCTATTGTCGTAATCATTAAAAGCGGTTATTTTGACTTTCGTTTTTCAACAATCTAACACTGGAATACTGTGCGCCGAACGTTTATACGATCAATAATCAAGTGGCTTGCCCTTATATTTGTATTTTTTTCTGTTTGCCTCGCCGTTACCGGCTATTATTTTGTTATCCAGCTGAATAAAGAACTTCCTGATATCAAACAACTCGAACATGTTCAATACCAGATACCATTAAGTATTTACAGCAAAGAAAATCTCTTAATTGCCCGATTTGGCGAGAAAAAACGTATCCCAGTCAATATTGAAGAAATTCCCCAACAACAACTGAATGCTTTTATCGCCGCCGAAGACGACCGCTTTTATTCCCACCCAGGCGTGGATTACAAAGGCTTACTTCGCGCCGCGATCCAATTGCTGTTAACAGGCAAAAAAAAACAGGGTGGCAGTACTATTACCATGCAGGTTACCCGAAACTTTTTACTGGGTCGGGAAAAAACCTATATCCGTAAAATCAAAGAAATCATTCTGGCGTTAAAAATTGAACAAGAATATTCCAAAAACAAAATTCTACAACTCTATCTAAACAAAATTTATCTGGGCCATCGTTCATATGGTATTGCAGCAGCTGTCCAGACCTATTACGGAAAATCCTTAAAGGAATTAAATCTGGCTCAGATGGCAATGATCGCCGGCTTGCCTAAAGCGCCGTCAACTTATAACCCGATTACCAATCCCGGAAGGGCTCTGACAAGACGCAACTATGTGTTACGCCGTATGCTCGAACTTGACTATATCACCCAAAGTGATTTTGATATTGCGGTAAAACAGCCTGTTTCAGCAACATTGAATTTAAAAAATACTGAGCTTTCAGCGCCCTTTATTGCTGAAATGGTGCGTCAGGAAATTTATTCCCGGTATGGTGACAAGGCTTATACCTCAGGTATTTCAGTATACACAACCATCAACAAACCTATGCAATCTGCGGCAACCGCCGCTCTTCGACAAGCCTTGCATGACTATGATCAGCGACACGGTTATCGTGCGCTGCCGCACCCAAATAACAATAAAGCTTTCCTCGCCAAACTGATTGGCGACACTCAACAAGCCCGAATAATAGCGCTGTCAGAAAAATCAGCGCAGGCTATGTTAAGTGACAACTCTGTTATTGAACTCCCATGGAAAAATATCGAATGGGCCAGAACATTTAAGTCTCAATCCTATTTAGGGTCTAAACTTAAATCTACAGCGGACATTTTCACGGTAAACGACATCATCAGGGTCAGACAACTGCCAGACAAATCCTGGGCCTTGACTCAAATACCTGATGCAGAAGCCGCTTTTGTCGCTTTGAATCCGAAAAACGGCGCCATCCTCGCTTTATCAGGAGGATTTGACTTTTTCTATAACAAATTCAATCACGCCACCCAATCAAAACGTCAACCCGGTTCCGGTTTCAAACCCATCATCTACACAACCGCCCTGGAAAATGGCTTTACAGCCGCGAGTATAATTAATGACGCTCCTGTGGTTGTAGAGGATCCAACACAAGAAAGTAACTGGAGACCGGAAAATTACAGTCACAAATTTTTTGGCCCCACTTCGCTAAGAACGGGCCTGCGTAAATCCAGAAACCTCATCTCCATCAGGTTATTAAGAGAACTGGGTATTCCTGCTGTCGCCCAAACAGCATTACGATTCGGTTTCAACAAAGAACAAATTCCAAACAGCCTTTCCCTGGCGCTGGGAAGCGGATATGCCTCTCCACTACAAATGGCCAGAGTTTATGCCACTTTTGCCAATGGCGGTTTTCTGATTAGCCCTTATTTCATTGATCGAATAGAAAACAATAAAGGTGAAATTTTATTTCAGGCGACCCCGGCCATCGCCTGTCCTGAATGTGACGACGAACATACCAATCAACAAGGATATGCTCCACGCATTATCTCGTCCCGTATTCATTTTCTGATGAACAGTTTACTGAGAGATGTCGTGCAACGAGGAACAGCAACGCGTGCAAAAGTAGTACTCAAACGTACAGATTTAGCTGGAAAAACAGGAACCACCAACGATCAGAGAGATGCCTGGTTCAATGGTTTTACTCCTGATATTGTCGCCACCGCCTGGCTCGGCTTTGATAATTCCAAACCGTTAGGCCGGGGCGAAACCGGCGGCCGAGCCGCGCTTCCCATCTGGATAAATTTTATGAAAACAGCCTTGAAAAACAAGGAAGAAAAACCCCTGCAAAAACCTGCTGGTATCAGTAGTGTTTACATTGACCCCACCACAGGTCTGCTCGCTCCGCCAAAAAGTCAAAGCGGAAAATGGGAATATTTCAGGAATGAAAATATACCCCAGCAATATTCACCTATGCAGACAATAATGGATCAAGATAATGAATCACTAGAAAACAGCTTATTCTGACAAGCGGTCTCGTAATACAGGCCAATTTATCTGTATTAACCGTAAAGTACATGCAGCACGAATCTGTTGAATCAGAAACCACGACTACAAATCAACGCACCCGTAGTGAGAATATAGCGAAATAACCATATCACTAACAGTTAGCGGCCTTCTTTAGGTACATAATCCCTTTGATCATAACCGGTATATATTTGTCTTGGACGTCCAATTCGATGCGTTGGCTCAGCCATCATCTCCAACCAGTGCGATACCCACCCGGCTGTACGGGCAATTACAAACATCACGGTAAACATTTCTTCGGGGATTTTTAAAGCCTTATAAATAACGCCCGAATAAAAATCGACATTCGGATAAAGCTTTTTCTCTATAAAATAGTCATCTTTCAAAGCATGTTCTTCCAACGCAATAGCCAATTCAAAAAGAGGATCATCGCTGGAATATTTTGCCAGAACTTCATGACATGTCTCGCGTACAATAGTCGCCCGGGGATCAAAGTTTTTATAGACTCTATGCCCAAACCCCATCAACCTGAAAGGATCATTCTTATCCTTTGCCTTGGCAATATACTCTGGAATTCTATCAGCGCTGCCAATTTCTGACAACATACTCAACACAGCTTCATTGGCTCCGCCATGTGCAGGCCCCCATAAAGCTGAAATTCCAGCGGCCACGCAGGCATATGGATTGGCGCCGGTACTGCTTGCCAGACGAACCGTAGAAGTACTGGCATTTTGCTCATGATCCGCATGTAAAATCAACAAAATATTCAGCGCTTTAATAGCCACCGGATCAATATAGTGATCTATACCTACAAATTTCTGCGAAGGTAGCGAAAACATCATATTCATGAAATTCTCACAGTAGCCTAAGTCCACCCGTGGATACACAAAAGGCCAACCCACTGAATGCCGGTAACAAGCTGCCGCAATAGTAGGCACTTTTGCCAGCATCCTCATCGCCGAAATCCGCCGATGCTCGGGGTCTTCCATATTCAGTTCGCTATGATAAAAAGCGGATAACGACCCCATGACCCCAACCATCATAGCCATAGGATGAGCATCATAATGAAAGCCGTCAAAAAAGCTTCGCAGTGCTTCATGTAGCATGGAATGATGATTAATTTCATCGGTAAACGCCAACAGTTCATCCTCAATAGGCAGCTCACCATTCATTAACAAATAAGCGACCTCAAGAAATGAACTTTGTTTTGCCAATTGTTCAATCGGATACCCGCGATAAAGCAAAACGCCTTTTTCACCATCTATATAAGTGATAGCGCTTTTACAACTGGCCGTAGACATAAAACCAGGATCGTATGTAAAAACCCCCAGCTGTTTATACAGGGTTCCAATGTCAATAGCCGGTATTCCTTGCGTGCCGTTTAACAAAGAAAACTCAGCCTTCTGAGCGGATGAATCAAGAACGATTGATACCTTATCTTGCGACATATTCAGAACCCTCTAATCACCACAGTAGATTGAAGATGTATTATGCAAACAATAACTCTATTTGCCGAATCTTTTACGGAATTTATCAACACGCCCGGCAGTATCAACAACCCGTTGTTTACCGGTATAAAAAGGATGACAGGAAGAACAGACCTCTACATGCAGGTCTTCAGTCAAAACTGAACCGGTCTCGAATTTGTTGCCACAACCACAGGTTACAGTAATTTGTTTATATTCAGGATGAATTTCTGGTTTCATATCGCTCACATTACCCCAAACGGGCTACATACTTAACAGAGAACTGAGTATAATACGACTTCCTCAAACAAACCGCAACTATCTATTTCATGCGCATTATCTCGTTAAATGCAAACGGCATCCGTGCCGCCGAACGCAAGGGCTTTTTTCCCTGGCTGAAAAAACAAAATGCCGATGTCATTTGCATACAAGAAACAAAAGCCCAAACGGAACAACTAAAATCCGAAGCCTTCTGGCCACAAGAATACCATTGCTTCTATCATCAGGCAGAAAAAAAGGGGTACAGCGGCGTTGCCATCTACAGTAAAAAGAAACCAACCGCGGTAAATATAGGAATAGGCTGGCAAGATGTTGATAGTGAAGGCCGCTTTATCGAAACACAGTTCGACAAATTAAGCGTCATCTCACTTTACCTACCATCCGGTTCATCAAGTGAAGAGCGGCAAGCCATAAAATTCAAATTTCTGGATCGCTTTATGCCCTATTTACAGACAATCAGTAAAAACGGCCGCGACTACATTATTTGCGGAGACTGGAACATTGCCCACAAGGAAATTGATTTAAAGAATTGGAAAGGTAATCAGAAAAATTCTGGTTTTTTACCCGAAGAACGCGCCTGGATGGAGCAACTGTTTACCGGCAACACCTGGTTTGACGCCTTCAGAATCGTCAATCAAAAAGCCGATCAGTACACCTGGTGGTCAAACAGAGGACAGGCATGGGCCAAAAATGTCGGCTGGCGTATTGACTACCAGGTTGTAAGCGCCAACCTCAAAAACAAAATTCAATCGGCCTCCATCTATAAAGATGAACGCTTTTCAGATCATGCACCTCTTATCATGGACTACGATTATCCATATTAACACTGGACTGTATTCTGATTAACCCGGCAACCAATATAATTGCCGGCAAACCGACCACTGCGGCATAGATAAAAAATATCTCATAGCCAAAATTTTCCACTACATGCCCGGAAAACCCACCCAACACTTTGGCCGGCAAGGTCATTAACGAACTGAATAATGCGTATTGAGTGGCGGTATAGGCGCTATTGGTCAAACTTGATAAATAGGCAATAAATACAGATGTCGCAATCCCCCCGCTTAGATTATCAGCACTGATAACGCCAGCCAGCAACATCAGATCCGGCTTGCTTACCGCCAAAATTGCGAATAACAAGTTGGTAACAGCAACCATAATCGCCCCAAGCAGCAAAGGACGCATAATACCAAATCGTACGACCAGTACGCCTCCTAAAGAAGCCCCAAATATGGTCATGAAAAAACCGAATATTTTACTGACCTCGGCAATTTCTTTTTTAGTGAACCCCAGATCCAGATAAAACGGATTCGCCATGACCCCCATGGTAATATCGCTCAGCTTATAAACAGCAATTAAAACCAGAATCAACAAGCCGGTTTTACCATTACGACTAAAAAACTCGACAAACGGACTGATAACGGCATCTGCAAACCACGCAGCCAGTTTGACAACCCCGCTGGCCGCCTTATCAACTCCCAACACAGTTTCCAGCTTGCCTTCAATCGCCTCAATCCCAACATCAACCCGATGTTCCGGCTCGCTGATGACCAAAGTCGTTATTATGCCAACCAGCATAGTCAATGCCATTATGAAATAAGCATTTTGCCAGCCACTGAAATCAGCAATATAAAAAACCCCTGCTCCTGCTACCAACAAGGCCACCCGATAACCAAACACATACGCCGCCGCCATAGCGCCCTGATACTCCGCCACAGCCACCTCAATCCGGTAAGCATCAATAACAATATCCTGGGTAGCAGAACAAAACGCCACAATTACCGCCAATAATGCTATTTGCTGCAGATGCTGACTGACATCCGCCGCCCCCATGCCCAGCAAGCCCATTGCAATACCCGTTTGCGCCAACAACATCCAGCTGCGCCTCTTTCCTAAAAAAGAAGTTAGCCACGGTAACGGAACCCGGTCAACAATCGGCGCCCAAAAAACCTTGATCGAATACGTTACCCCGACCCAACTGAAATAACCGATAACTGAAAGCGCAACGCCTTCATCCCGCAACCAGGCTGACAACGTTGAAAAAACCAACAGAAAAGGAAGTCCGGCAGAAAAGCCAAGAAAGATCATGCTCAACACACATGGCCGAGCATAAATAGAAAAAGCCTGACGCCAGCTGTGTTTAACTGTTGCCATCAGACTCTCTCATAACATTCACTCTTTGATGTTTCAAACTATCAACTTTAAACCGAACAATATATACGAATTTCACTTAACCATCCTGAAGATGACAATTCGCACAAATATTACCCTGTTTAAATTAACAGCATATTAATCAGCTGTTAATCAAATAATGAACAAAGATACTGGCTATATATCCGCCAGTAATGGCTGGTGTCCATCTTAAATGGCTAAAAAAAGTGTATTTCTGATTTGACTGCCCCATTAAAGCCACGCCGGCTGCCGAGCCGATTGACAACATTGAACCGCCCACACCGGCAGCCAGAGTCACCAGCAACCATTGATACAGATCCATATCCAGATTCATTCCCAATACCGCAAACATCACCGGAATATTATCGACAATCGCCGACATCACACCTACCAGTATATTCGCTCCTGTTTGTCCCAAGCCGTCATACATAGCCCCTGACAACAACTCCAGATAACCAATGTAACCGAGTCCACCGACTGCAAACACTACACCAAAAAAGAAAAACAAGGTATCCCATTCGGCATCCCGCACTTTCTGAAAAATATCAAAACCACTACCGTCTTCAGAACGATATAGAGTTTTCAACCTGAACCCGTAAATCATAAGTACCGACAATCCGACCATCATTCCCATGAAAGGCGGCAAATGCAACACTTGCTTGAAGCTTACCGCGGTAACGATAGTCAGTAAAAATAAAACACAAACCTGCACAGCGCCCGGCTTCAGCTTAACCAGACCTTCCTCGGAAACCTGAGGATGTTCATCAGGAACGGCCATATACATAAATACAGCCGGCACCAGATAATTTACAACAGAAGGAATGAATAATTCAAAAAAGTCAAAAAACTCGGCATGTTCAGCCTGCCACACCATCAAGGTGGTAATATCGCCAAAAGGACTGAAAGCGCCGCCGGCATTAGCCGCCACCACCAGATTAGTCAGCCCGATAGCAACAAATTTATCATTGTCAGCCCCGACAGCCATCACCACAGCACCCACCAGCAACGCAGAAGTCAAATTATCCGCCACAGCTGACAAGAAAAAGGTAATAATTCCGGTAATCCAGAATAACTTCTTGAAACCAAATTTTTTGTGAACCATCCAGGATCGTAATGCTTCAAATACATTCCGTTCAGCCATAGCGTTAATATATGTCATAGCCACCAGCAGGAACAGCATCAACGCCGCATACTCTTTCAGGTTGAACTCAAAGGCTTCATGCAGATCTTCCGTGGAAACGCCGATTGAGCTGGCCAGCACAGCGGCATGAGCCCAGATTATGCCGGCCGCCAAAATAACCGGTTTGGATTTTCGCAGGCCGGTAAACTCCTCAGCCATCACAAACCCATAGGCAATGATAAAAATCAGAACCGTATAAATACCCCTTTCCGTACCGGTCAACCCTAAGTTGGTAAACTCCGCGGCAGCCGCCATCTGCGGCACCAATAATAGCCCGGCAACAATTAATAATAAGCGAAACAAAATAACCCCCTACCCTAAAAAGTAAAATTCATAATCTTAAAGCCATTCAAAACAACCCAGTATGTTATCACCAACCAATTAACTTTGTCATTTAATGGCGCTCAGTATATCATTGCACATTCAGTCTAACTCGCTATTAGAAAGCGCACCACGACCATGTATCAGTATAACGACAAAGATCAAACACTTATTGAAGAAAGGGTTGCCCAATACAGAGGCCAAACCGAACGCTATTTAAACGGTGAAATCGGCGAGGACGAATTTCGCGCTTTACGACTAATGAACGGCCTATACATTCAAACACACGCACCAATGTTGCGGGTCGCCATTCCATATGGTCTGCTTTCATCAAAACAGGTTCGTAAACTGGCCGCCATTGCCCACCACTATGACAAGGGTTACTGTCATTTTTCAACCCGCCAGAACGTACAATACAATTGGCCTGAACTCAAAAAAGTACCGGATATTCTGAATGAGCTGGCGAGGGTTCAAATGCATGCCATTCAAACCAGCGGTAACTGCATGCGTAACACGACCACCGACCACCTGGCTGGCGTCACTCCTGATGAACTGGAAGACCCGCGCCCCTATTGTGAAATTATTCGTCAGTGGACAATCCTACACCCTGAGTTTGCCTATTTACCCCGTAAATTCAAGATTGCCGTCAGCAGCTCGAAGGTAGATCGAGCCGCGACTCAATTCCATGATGTAGGCGTTCACATCGTCGCCAATAGCCAAGGTGAAACCGGCTTTAGAATCCTGGTCGGTGGTGGACTGGGCAGAACCCCTGTCATTGGCCAAGAAATCAAGCCATTCCTGGAAAAGAAACATATACTGTCATATCTGGAAGCCATATTGCGTATCTATAATCTATATGGCAGACGTGATAACAAATACAAGGCCAGAATCAAAATTCTGGTCAGAGAAACTGGCATTGATAGAATTCGCGACATGGTCGAGCAGGAATGGCTGCAAATTCGTGACGGCATGGAACTGAGTGCCGAACGAATAGCCGCCATGCAAGCCTATTTTCAACCACCTGCGTATGAAAGCGATGCCGACAAAGATTCAAGTTTTGCCCAAAACCTGCAACAAGACCCGGCATTTTCTCGCTGGGTCAAACAAAACACGGTTGATCACAAAACCAGCGGATACCGTAACGTTTTTATTTCGCTTAAAGCGCCAAACTCACCACCAGGCGACATAACCGATAGTCAACTTGATGCCGTTGCCGACCTAGCTGATCAATACAGTTTTGGACAAATCAGAAGCACACACAGACAAAATCTGGTGATGGCCGATGTCAAACAGGCCGACCTGTTTGCCTTGTGGCAAAAACTTGATGCTTTAGAATTGGCAACCCCTAATATTGATACAGCAACGGATATGATTTGCTGCCCTGGCCTGGATTTCTGTGGCCTGGCTAATGCCGGTTCAATCGGTATCGCCAAAGAAATTAACGAAGCACTGGATGACATAGATTACATCCATAATATTGGCGACATTAAAATCAACATGTCCGGCTGCATGAACGGCTGTGCGCATCAGAGTGTCGGCCATATCGGTATTTTAGGCGTGGACAAAAAAGGATCAGAGTGGTATCAAATCACCTTGGGCGGCTCATCTGAAAATGCGGCCGCAATCGGACGACGTTTAGGGCCGGCTGTAGCAAAAAGTGAAATTACCCCGGCCATTACCACTATACTTGATGTTTATATCAAACATCGCCTAGACGATGAAGAAACATTTCTGCAAACAGTCAATCGCATTGGCATCAACCCATTCAAAGAACAAGTCTATGCAAATCATTAAAGACAATCAAATTATTGATAATACCTGGACTTTCATTGCTGACGACAACGAGCTGATCAACGGTGACATCATTGTTTCGTCATCACGATGGCGCAAGGAAAAATCGCAGATATTAAACCTTAAAGGTAAAAAAGGTCTGCGTCTTAGCTCTACAGATAAAATAGAGGGTATTGCCGATGATCTGGAACATATCAGCCTGATAGAACTGGATTTTCCTGCCTTTAATGATGGCCGGGGGTTTTCACAGGCTCGCTTATTAAGAGGCCGTTATCACTACACCGGCGAAATCAGAGCAATCGGCGGCTATATGGTTGACCAGGTGTTTTACCTTAAGCGCGTTGGTGTCAATGCCTTTCAATTGAAAAATGAAAAAGAACTGCCTTTAGCACTTTCCTGTATGAGCGATTTTACAGTCAGCTATCAACCCTCTGCCAACTGATCAGCAATCGACCGAAATAGCGGGATACAATATTTCGGTCGATTACTCCAAAACACGGCAAGCACTTGGGTTCATTCTAATACCCCGCCTCATCAAATCAAACCTTTTTCTCTGATGACTAACTGAAGTTTCATTCATTTTTCACACTTTTCCAGCCCATACAAAATTGGCGCTATAACCGTAAAATTAACACTTTCAACACTGCTTTTTTAGAAGCGGAGGACGCGAGCTACCCGGCTATCTGCAACATCTATGCAGTCAGCCCTCATAACCCAACATCCCATGCAACTGAATCCACAGGAACGAAGCTGCATTATTTTAAAATCGTTAATCCCTTCAATAATGTCAGCGCTTCATGCAACGGATAATCACGAATTTCCTGTGCATTTTTGTCCTTGTTTTCTTTATCAGCATTGTGTTTTTTACCATTACCATTTTCCAGATGGTGAGACAAATTAGCCTCTTTCACTGGTTCAAATTTTGATGACTCCAGGCTCTCAAGCTTGACCCTTGGCAAAGTAATATCCGGCTGAATACCTTCAGCCTGAATTGACCGCCCCGAAGGCGTATAATAACGCGCTGTAGTTAATTTAACAGCTGCGCCATTACTGGTCGGCAAAATAGTTTGCACCGATCCTTTCCCGAACGATTTTTCACCCATAATAATGGCACGTTTATGGTCTTGCAGAGCCCCGGCCACAATTTCCGATGCCGACGCCGAACCGGCATTAATCAGCACCACAATAGGCGCGCCATCAATCTCATCGCCAGGCGCCGCCTTAAAGCGCATTTCAGAGTTTTTGATTCGTCCCTCGGTAAATACAATCAAGCCATCTTCAAGAAAAGCATCACTGACTTCGACAGCCGCATTTAACACTCCACCTGGGTTGTTTCTTAAATCCAGCACCAATCCCTTTAAATCCCCTTTATTTTCCTTTTTTAGACTGACAATCGCATCAACCAGGTTCGCTCCCGTTCTTGACTGAAAGCCACTGATTCTCAAATAACCGAAATCCTTTTCCAACATTTTACTTTTAACACTTTTGACTTTGATAACAGCCCGGGTAATCTTGATTTTAAGGGGCGAAGTCTCGCCCTCCCTAATAACCGTCAGCATAATATCGCTCCCCGGCTCCCCACGCATGATTTTTACCGCCTCGACCAGCGTCATTCCTTTCACCGGCTTATCATCCAGTCTGACGATCAAATCTCCTGCCTTCATTCCCGCCTTTTGCGCGGGTGTATCGTCAATAGGGGAAACCACCTTGACAAAACCGTTTTCCATCGTAACTTCAATTCCCAGGCCACCAAATTGACCAGTTGTTCCCTCCTTTAGCTCCTTATATTGTTCTCCATCAAGATAAGTAGAATGGGGGTCCAATTCCGCCAACATTCCACGAACAGCGCCTTCCAATAACTTTTTATCCGAAACAGGCTCAACATAATCACGCTTGATACGGCCAAACACTTCGGTAAAAGTTCGTAATTCATCAAAAGGCAAGCTCTGAACATCATTGGATACAGAAGCATTTTCTTTTTCGGCAAAAACACTGCCGCCGATACTCATAAAAACACCCAACAAAAAACCAAGAGCCAGGATTAAAATATTTTTCTTTTTAAGCATGTATTTAAACTCCAAATATCTGAATAATTCCATCTTATAAACCATTCAGATCATTAACATGACGAAACCAACAATTAACAGAACAACTAACCAACCCTGCCATTAAGCACCTTCCGACACCAAAACACCGGATTGACTGGCTTACCTTTTTTTCTAATGCCAAAATATAAAGCCGACTGAGATCGTCCCCCGCTTTTACCGACAGAGGCTATCACATCACCTGCTTCAACCCAATCTCCTTCCGCTTTATATAGACTCTGATTGAAAGCATATAAAGTCATATAGCCGTTTCCGTGATCAATAATAGTTAACAAGCCATAACCACGCAACCAATCGGCATAAACAACCCGTCCACGGGTGACTGCATGTATATCTACCCCCTCTCTGGCTTTAATCAATACCCCATCCCAACGCGTTTCAGACCGGGGACTGGCAAATTTTTTTATCAATCTACCTTTTACCGGCCAAGGCAAGCGCCCTTTTAATTGGACAAAAGGTTTCCCGGGACTTTCCTGAAAAGGAAAGTCATCCTTTGGATGATGTAAAGAAAGAACAAGCCGTTGCAACTTCTTTTCGCTAAGTTTCAATCGTTGTAATTGCGATTGTTTAGATGAAAACTGTTTTTCAATTTCCACTAATAGCTTTTCTCGCGCTTTTCTGACTTTCTGTAACTCAGTTTGTTCAAGCTTGCGCTTATCAAGAATAACCATTAATTCTTCCGTCCTTTGACGTTGCTCATTTTCCAGTTGCGTTAGCAGATGAAAATTTTCTTCAACGGCATGCAATTTCTGCAATCGTGCGTTATTCAAATAATCAAAATAAACCAACATACGACTGGATAAAGCGGCATCCTGCTGATTAAAAATAACTTTCAAGCGTTCTTTGCTACCCATTGCATGTGCAGCCTTGATTTGCCTTTCCAGTCCTGCTTTTTGTTGTTTCATAACTTCCCGAACAGTAGACAGTCGCTTGGCAACACTCTTTAAAGTATTTTCCTGACGCTCCATCTTGGCCCTCAACGTCTTTATAGACTTGGCTATTCGTCCATATTGCTTTTCCTGCTGCTTCAGCTGCCCCAATAGTCTGTTTTTTTTACCTTGTAAACTTTTGACATCCGACCCAACCTGTCTTATCGTTGACTGCAGCCGAGTCAATTCTTTTTTTTTGCCAATGGCCGCCTGTCCGCTCCATGAGAGCGGACAAATCACAAGTATCAATAAACCAATCAATGACCAAGGGTTCCTTGACATCACTATGAGATAACGAGAGAACGTCCGCTCATTTCTTCAGGTTGTTCCACACCAAGAATGGCCAGCATAGTTGGCGCCAGATCTGCCAGATTACCGCCATCAGCCAACTGTCCTTTCCCCTCGACATAAACCAATGGCACTTTATTGGTTGTATGCGCCGTATGCGCTTGGCCGGTTTTCTCATTGACCATCAACTCAATATTACCATGATCAGCAGTGACTAACATTTGACCGCCCACAGACTGTAACGCAGCAACAATTTGTGCTAACGAATTATCAACTGTTTCAACTGCTTTCACAGCAGCCTGCAGATTGCCGGTATGGCCAACCATATCGCAGTTGGCATAGTTGCAAATAATAACATCATACTTCCCACCTTTAATGGCTTCAACCAGATAAGCGGTTACTTCAGGGGCGCTCATTTGCGGTTGCATATCATATGTTTTCACCTTAGGAGATGGAACCAATATGCGATCTTCACCGGGAAAAGGCTCATCCCTCCCACCGTTCAAAAAAAACGTCACATGTGCATATTTTTCAGTTTCTGCAAGACGCAATTGCCTCATACCCAAATCAGACAAAACTTCGCCAATTCCATTTTTAACATCCGCTGACGGAAAGGCAACAGGGTAATCAAATTCCTGATGATATTCCGTCAAGGTTACAAAACAGCCTCTATGCGGTTCGCAATGTCTGTCAAAGCCATCAAAGTCTGTCTCGGTCAAAGCCCGTGATATTTCTCGCGCCCGATCCGCCCGGAAGTTCATGAACACGACCGAATCCTCAGGGTCAATTATCGTCACTTTTCCAGTTTTATCCAGAATTGCAGTCGGATAGACAAATTCATCGGTTTCATCACGCTGATAAGCCGCTGCCAAAGCTTCCTGACCGTCACTATAGCTAAACTCAGCCTCGCCTTTCGCCATCAGTTTATAGGCACATTCCACCCTTTCCCAACGGTTGTCTCTGTCCATGGCGTAAAAGCGGCCAATCAATGATACGATCCGACCTGCTCCCAATTCAGCAAACTTATCTTCTATCCGCCTTATAGACATTTCCGCACTTTTAGGCGGCACATCACGACCATCCAGAAACGCATGTATATAAATTTTCTTGAGTCCCCGCTTGCCAGCCAACTCCATCATAGCCATAATTTGACCTTCATGACTATGCACACCTCCCGGCGACAACAAGCCCAGAATATGCAGCGCTTTGTCTTTGGCAATGGCCTGATCCACCGCCCGACACAAGACTTCATTAGTAAAAAAACTGCCGTCAATAATAGCCTGGTTGACCCTGGAAAGTTCCTGGCGAATCAATCGACCGCTGCCAATATGTAAATGCCCCACTTCGGAATTTCCCATTTGCTGATCAGGCAAACCGACTACATCCCCGGAACAATCCAGTAATGTCATTGGGTTTTTCTCTATCAATTCATCCCAGCAAGGGGTGTTTGCCATTGCAATGGCATTGTTTTCACCATCTTGACGATAGCCAAAGCCGTCAAGAATCAATAACACGACTGGTTTTGGTCGATTTACCATTATTTATAAACTCCAAAATTAAAAATATCCAAAAATTCATCAACAACATTTTTTAATTGATGAAACCCTAATCGCAACAACCTTTCAAAATTCGTAACGACTCAGCGCGTATACGCTTTTCATATCAGCCATTTATTCCCAAAATCGCTGTGAATACGTCCATATAGCCCCAAACGCAGCATCCACGCCATATCCTCATCTTTCACAAGCAACTGCAATTAAAAACTTGTCGTTCAATTAAATACACTGAGTCGCTCAATAAGCCTGTAAAATCACCATACACGCTCCCAAAATTCTAACGCTCTTTAAAAAAGTTCATTTTAAACAATATAATTGAATGATAATCCTCTCTCTGGTATGCTTAATCGTTTATGTTTTGCTAGGTTCAACAAAAATACATTGTTAAAGCGCCATTATAACAATACATGAATACAATCGTAGGTTATCTATATACTTTGAAAGAATCAGAAAACCTGATAAAGCAAAAAGCTATAAAATTAGCTTCTGACCGAAACAACATAAACACCCCATATATAAACATAGCCCTCCATGGAAAAAACAGAAGAGCATATTCTTTACAATGATGCTGATATCAACCGCGCCGCCCGTTGCCTGAAAGCGATGTCTCATCCGTTGCGCTTAAAAATCCTATGCGTTTTAGGCAGCCAGAAAATCAGTGTACAGGATATTGTGAAACAGGTGGGAACCAGTCAGAGCAATATATCCCAGCACCTGGCCATCCTGAGAGAAAAAGATATATTGGGCTATAAAAAGGAAGCCAATCGTGTTTATTATTACATTGACGATGAACGCATGCTTCAGCTTATTCACATGATGCGGGAAGTCTTTTGCACTACTTGCTGACGCCTGTTTCCCCCTAACTTCTATTCAGTAACGATATTAACTATGGATCAATATATTGAATTTGCCTCCAACCATTACCTGCTTGTTCTGGCACTGGCAGCGGTCACTTTTCTGTTAATTCAGGATCTCCTGGAAAATTCATTTAACAAATTTACCGGTATTTCTCCAATGATTGCTGTCACCAAAATGAACAGCAACGACACAATAGTCATTGATGTCAGAGAACCTCACGAATTCATTAAGGGACACATAGAAAACTCAATCAATATTCCACTAGGCAAATTTGACGATCAAATTGACACCCTGGAACAATACAAAAACAATACCATAATCGTTGTATGCCAAAGCGGCACCCGCGCTACTCCAGCCTGTAAAAGCCTGACAAAATCAGGATTTGAAAAAGTATTCAATATTACAGGTGGCATGCAATCCTGGGAAGACAACAAACTCCCGGTCAAAATTACCAGCAAAAATAAAACTTAACAGCATCCTTTTGAGGTACAAAAAAACATGCATCATTATCCCGGAATATTAACATTCCACATAAAAACTGCATTATTCACCTCTTTTTCCCGGACGCAATAACTTCAACACACAATCTTTATTTTAAATCATGGCAGAATCCAACACAGCGGAAGAAAAACAATTTTCAATCCAAAAAATCTACACTCAAGATATTTCTTTTGAAACACCCAATGCTCCCAAAGTTTTTACCAGCAAATGGGAACCGTCAGTTGATTTTAATTTAGGCACCAATGTCGAACCTTTGGAAGATAACCTGTATGAAGTCACTCTTACTATTACAGTAACCGTTAAAACAGCCGATTCCACAGCCTATCTGGTTGAAGTGACTCAGGCCGGTATTTTTTCTTTAACCGGGTTTCCTGAGCAGGAAATGGGAGCAATGATTGGCAGTTTTTGCCCAAATATTCTCTTCCCGTATGCGCGTGAAGTCGTTTCCGATTTGGTCAGCAAGGGCGGATTCCCACAGCTACTGCTGGCTCCAGTTAATTTTGACGCTTTGTATCAACAACATTTACAACAAGCACAACAACCATCATCTACAGATAAGCTAAACTGATAAATCAATGAGTTCAGCAATTTGTATTTTAGGCGCCGGTTCCTGGGGTACAGCATTAGCAATTCAGGCAGCCAGGAATGGCTGCAACACTCTGCTATGGGGGCACAATCCGAAACACATAAAAAACCTCGACCAGAATAAAGAAAACCATCGCTACCTGCCTGGCATTTCATTTCCGAAAAACCTGCAAGTTACCGATAGCCTGCAACAGGCATCCACATTCAGCCCATTAATCCTGATTTCCGTACCTAGCCATGCTTTTAAAGATACTCTGCTAAAACTTAAGCCTTTTATAACAAAAAACAATAAAATAGCCTGGGCAACCAAGGGCTTCAATCCAGAAGACGGGTCACTATTACATTTAGTAGTTGAACAAATACTTGGCAATCAGATTGAAACAGCAATACTCTCAGGCCCAACTTTTGCGAAAGAAGTAGCTGACGATTTACCTACTGCTATTACCATTGCTTCAAATTCAACGCAGTTTTCAACACAGTTGACTGATATTTTTCATAACCAGCGCTTCAGGATCTATACCAACCCCGATATCATTGCTGTACAGGTTGGCGGCGCCGTCAAAAATATTTTAGCCATCGCCGCCGGAATTGCCGATGGCCTGGGATTTGGCGCTAACACCAGAGCAGCGCTGATTACCCGCGGCTTAAATGAAATTATTCGCTTGGGTTTAAAACTGGGTGGTCAGCAAGACACCTTTATGGGGCTTGCCGGCTTGGGTGACCTGATTTTAACTTGCACTGACGACCAATCAAGAAACCGCCGTCTGGGATTAGCTTTGGGAAGAGGCACGAATAAACAACAAGCCCTGAAAGAAATTGGTCAAGAAGTTGAAGGCATTTCTGCTGCAAGAGAAACTCACCTGCTGTCTCAAAAACTGGGCATCGAAATGCCCATTACCGAACAAACCTATAAAGTTCTATATGAAAACCTGGAACCTCGTATCGCGGTACAAAATCTGCTAAACCGCAATCAGAAATCTGAAATTTAAGTCTACTCGTTTTCTGCGCTGACTTTTATTACGTCCCAAGAAACATCTCCATCACATGGAATCAAAACCATAGCGCAATGATGAAATACCTATACCATATCACTGTTCTGGTCAAGTCATCCCGGACACTTTTTTTAGAGAATTTTCATAATTAATAG
>CAYNIU010000012.1:0-36950 GCA_964397365.1 uncultured Methylomarinum sp.
ACTGGAAAGATAGACGTTTATGGGTAACTGTAGCGCCAATCGTTTCAATCACTTTTCCTGCTGCGGTTCAAGCCTGTCTGTGGTGGAGATACCGTTTGCCTATCGGCGCTACTATTTCAGTATTAGCACTGTTGTTGGGTGAGTGGATCAACCGTTATCTGAACTTCTGGGGATGGACTTATTTCCCAGTAAACTTTTGCTTCCCATCAAACCTGGTTCCAGGTGCTATCGTTCTTGACGTGGTCTTGATGTTAAGCAGCTCTATGACGCTGACAGCTGTTGTCGGTGGTATGGCGTATGGTTTGTTGTTCTACCCAGGCAACTGGCCAATCATTGCACCATTGCACGTACCTGTTGAATACAACGGTATGATGATGACTTTGGCTGATTTGCAAGGTTATCACTATGTACGTACTGGTACTCCTGAGTACATCAGAATGGTTGAAAAAGGTACATTGAGAACTTTCGGTAAAGACGTTGCTCCAGTATCAGCGTTCTTCTCTGCTTTCGTATCTATCATTATTTACTTCTTGTGGCATTTCTTCGGCAGATGGTTCTCTAAAACAGACTTCATCGCTGATGATGCTTCTTAAGAAGAACTAACAACAATAAAAACGAAGGCTGGTAGCGAAAGTTGCCAGAAAGTCCTAACTAAATTCTCTAGTAATAGAGGAGGGTATATGAAAATAATAAAAGACAAGGTTGCTAAACTATCCTTTGTCGCACTGCTGATCACTATGACAGCAGCGATTTTTTACACACCTACAGCTTCTGCACACGGTGAAAAGTCTCAAGCAGCGTTTATGCGTATGCGTACTATTCACTGGTTTGATCTGAACTGGTCAAAAGACGAAGTTGCAGTTAACGATACTATGACAATCTCAGGTAAATTCCACGTATTTGCTGGATGGCCAGAGACTGTTGATAAACCGGAAGTATCATTCCTGAATATCGGTATTCCAGGTCCTGTATTTATTCGTGCAGGTTCTTGGATTGGTGGTCAATTGGTTCCACGTTCAGTTACTCTGGAACTGGGTGATACTTATGAATTCAAAGTATTGTTGAAAGCTCGTCGTCCAGGTGACTGGCATGTTCACACTATGATGAACGTTGAAGGCGGTGGTCCAATCATTGGTCCAGGTAAATGGGTAACTGTTACTGGTTCAATGGGTTCATTCGTTAACCCAATCACAACTCTGACTGGTGAGACAATTGATCTGGAAGATTATGCACTGGATAGTATCTATTTCTGGAGCTTCTTCTGGTACGCAATTGGTTTAGCATGGTTACTGTACTGGGTTAAAGGACCAATTTTCATTCCACGTCACATTGCTGTAAGTAGTGGTAAAGCGGATTCATTGATTTCCGCTGGTGATAAGAAAGTTGGTATTCTTTTCGCAGTAGGTACATTGGTTATTGTTGTGGCTGCTATGGGTTCAACAAACGAAAAATACCCTGTGACTACTCCACTGCAAGCAGGTCTGATGCGTGGTATTCAATCGATTGATATGCCTGAATCGACTGTTACTGTTAAAGTTGATGACGCTTCTTACCGTGTACCTGGTCGTGCAATGCAAATGACACTGACCATTACTAACAATGGTGATTCAGCGGTTCGTTTGGGTGAATTCAACACAGCTTCAGTACGTTTCTTGGATGCTGATGTGCTGGAAGATGAAACAGGTTATCCTGATGATCTGTTGGCTGAAGAAGGTTTGACTGTTAGCGACAACAGCCCATTGGCTCCAGGTGAGACAAGAACTGTTAACGTTACAGCTTCTGACGCTGCATGGGAAGTTTACCGTTTAGCTGACTTGATCTACGATCCAGACAGCCGTTTTGCTGGTCTGCTGTTCTTCTTCGATGAAGATGGCAACCGTCAAATGGTTATGGTTGACGCTCCATTAATCCCATCTTTCATCTAATGATAACTTTCTGAAAACAATAAGTTTTTAGAAACGGGATGAAACCCTCGCTGTCTTTAGGCAGCGAGGGTTTTTTTGTGGGTGCAGGAAAGAGGGGCAATGCCAATATTTATATGTTGATTAATAGTTAAGTCAAAGTTGATTTGTTGAACAGCAATATGCTTTAAAGTGTAATTTCAGCTATAATCAGATATTTGAGTGAAAAAGACTAAAGACGTGTCCAGCAAAAACAATAATTTAACAACTTTCCAGGGGCTGATTTTAGCTTTGCAGGAGTATTGGTCCGGTAAGGGCTGTGTTTTATTACAACCTTTGGATCAGGAAGTTGGGGCAGGAACGTTTCATCCGGCAACTTTTCTGCGATCAATCGGTCCTGAGCCTTGGAATACGGCTTACGTTCAACCGTCAAGAAGACCTACTGACGGACGTTTTGGGGAAAATCCCATGCGGTTGCAGCACTATTATCAATTTCAAGTCGTTTTAAAACCATCACCTGATGATATTCAGGATTTATATCTGAATTCTCTGCGCTATTTAGGGCTGGATTTGTTGGAACATGATGTTCGTTTTGTTGAAGATAACTGGGAATCACCCACATTAGGCGCATGGGGATTGGGCTGGGAAGTTTGGTTGAATGGTATGGAGGTTTCGCAATTCACTTATTTTCAGCAAGTAGGTGGTATTGAATGTAAACCGGTAACAGGTGAATTAACTTATGGTCTTGAGCGGATTGCTATGTATTTACAAGGCGTGGAAAGCGTATTTGACCTGGTTTGGACCAAAGGGCCTCAAGGGGAAGTCACTTATGGCGATGTATTTCATCAAAATGAAGTGGAAATGTCGGCATTTAATTTTGATCATGCCAATGTTGAGTTTCTTTTTGAATGTTTTGATACTTATGAACAAGAGTGTACAAAACTGATTGAAAAAGACTTGCCTTTGCCAGCTTATGAAATGGTGTTAAAAGCATCTCATGCGTTTAATTTATTGGATGCACGACACGCTATTTCGGTAACAGAGAGGCAACGCTATATTTTAAGAGTTCGGAATATGTCCAAATCGGTTGCAGAAGCTTATTATAATAGGCGTGAAGCATTAGGTTTTCCCATTTTAAACAAGCAAGGAGAGCAATAATGTCAGAGACTGAAGATTTGTTATTTGAATTAGGTTGTGAAGAATTGCCGCCAAAATCATTGTATAAATTAAGTGAGACACTTTGTGCAAATATGGCTGCGGAATTGATGGAAGTCGATTTAAGTTTCTGTTCTGCAAATGCTTTTGCAACGCCCAGAAGATTAGCTGTCATTATTAATGGTTTAAATATATCTCAGTCTGATAAAACACTTGAACGGCGTGGTCCTGCAGTCAAAGCCGCTTTTTCGGCTGAAGGATTGCCAACAAAAGCCGCTGAGGGGTTTGCTAAAAGCTGTGGAACGACTATAGACCAATTGAGCCGCTTAAAAACCGATAAAGGAGAATGGCTGACATTTACTCAGGAAGTTAAAGGTCAGAGCGCGGCATCGTTGCTTCCTGGAATTATAAGAAAATGCCTTCGTCAACTGCCCATAGCGAAAAGAATGCGTTGGGGAAATGGTGCAAGTGAATTTGCAAGACCCGTACATTGGGCGGTTTTACTCTTGGGGGATAGTGTTATAGATGCCGAAATAATGGGCTTAAGAGCTGGTAATTACTCACGAGGGCATCGGTTTCATGCTCCTCGGCAATTGCACATTAAATCCCCTGATGAATATATTGCGAAGTTATATCAACAGGGAAAGGTTATCGTGGATTTTGAACAACGCAAGAATGTAATACGGGAAGCGGCAAAAAAAGCAGCAATAGAAGTTGGAGGAATTGCACATATTGAAGAAGAATTATTGGAAGAAATCACCGCTATTAATGAATGGCCTGTAGCCGTTACAGGTAAATTTGATCCCAGGTTTCTTGAATTACCAGTAGAAGTGTTGGTTACAACGATGCAATCAAACCAGAAATACTTTCCGGTAAAAAATTCACAAGGTGAATTATTACCGTATTTCATTACCTTTAGTAATATTGAAAGTTCGCATCTTGAATCCATCCGTCAAGGTAACGAAAGAGTGATAATGCCTAGACTGGCGGACGCTGAATTTTTCTGGAATCAGGATAGAAAACAAAAGTTGGAAGACCGTATCGGGGGACTTGATTCCATTGTGTTTCAGGAGAAACTGGGAACAGTTGCTGATAAAACCGACCGAGTTATATTTCTGGCAGAACATGTTGCAGAACAAATGCAGGTCAATGTCGAGCTGGCTAAACGTGCTGCAATATTGGCCAAGACCGATTTAATGACGGAGATGGTTGGGGAATTTGCCAGTTTGCAAGGCATTATGGGGCGTTACTATGCTTTGGCGGATAATGAACCTGAAGAAGTTGCCAAAGCATTAGAAGAGCAATATTACCCAAAGCAATCTGGCGGAGCAATACCGACAAGCAGTATCGGTCAGGTCTTGGCAATTGCTGAAAAAATAGACACTTTGTGCGGTATCTTCAGTGCTGGTTTAGTTCCGACCGGGGATAAAGATCCTTATGCTTTAAGAAGGGCAACTTTGGGTATTCTGAGGGTGATTATTGAAGGTAAACTCAATCTGGATATAGTTGATTTGATTGATGTTGCGCTGGCACAATTCAAACATGACTTTGATAGATTGACTATGCGTAATTTATTGGTGGACTTTGTTTTTGATAGATTAAAGGGGTATTGCCTGGAACACGGATTTGGTGCAGATGAGTTTGATGCGGTTATGGCGGTTAGATCTGCTTATCCATTAGACTTTATGCAACGATTACAGGCTGTAAAAAAGTTCAGGGAGTTGCCGGAAGCGGAAAGCCTTGCAGGAGCTAATAAACGGATTAACAATATTTTGAAAAAAACGAGTGGAAAAATTCCAGAAAAAATTGCTAGACTGATCGAAGTGCAGGAAAAACAGCTTTTCAATGAAGCTAATGCCGCTGCAACTGAAATTCAGCCTTTGCTTAATAATAAGGATTATCAGGCGGCATTAAATCGTTTGGCTGCCTTGAAAAATGCAGTGGATGCATTTTTTGATCATGTTATGGTTAATACAGAAGATTTGGAGTTACGGAACAGTCGTCTCGCATTATTATCACTATTGTCAGGACAATTTTTAAAAATAGCCGATATATCAAAGCTACAGTTATGAGACAAAAGTATGTCTTGCTTGATCGGGATGGTGTTATTAATTATGATTCTGAGAACTACATAAAATCACCGCAGGAATGGCACCCCATTCCGGAAAGTTTAGAGGCCATTTCATTACTGAATAGCAACGGATTTAAGGTTGTTGTCATCAGTAATCAATCCGGGGTGGCGCGAGGCTTGTTTGATCTGGCTACATTAGAAAAAATTCATATAAAAATGCAGCATTCAGCAGTGGATTGTGGCGCTGAAATTGAAGCGTTTTACTTTTGTCCACATGGACCAGAGGATGGTTGTATCTGCCGTAAACCAAAACCTGGATTACTTCAACAATTTGCACAAGAATATGATGTTGAACTGGACAATATTCCTTTTATTGGGGATTCATTAAGAGATGTTCAGGCGGCCAGAGCAATAGCAGCCAGACCTATGCTGGTTAAAACCGGTAAAGGAATTAAAACAATCTCCGATAATCCAGGACTCAATGTCCCTATTTTTAAGAATTTATATGACGCCGCAAAATTTATCGTCTCAGAAAAATAATTTTAGAGTATATTTGGGCTCCAGCATCCTTTTTATATATATTGTAATTTCGACACTGATATTTGGCCCTTTGATTCTTTTGTGTATCGTATTGCCATTTTCTATACGCTACAAAATTGCGCTTATGTGGGTTAAATGTTTGTTATGGGTCGTCAAGTATACCTGTGGGTTGACATATGAAGTTGAGGGCTTGGAGAATATTCCTCAGAATCAGGCCTGCATTGTTTTAAGTAAACATCAGTCAGCCTGGGAGACTGTTGCGCTACGAGTATTTTTACCGCAACAAACGACTTTGTTGAAAAAATCGTTGACGTGGATTCCACTGGGTGGATGGGCTTTGGCTACTCTGAAACCTATTGCGATAGATCGGGATAATCAACGTGAAGCGCTACGAACATTGGTTGAGCAGGGGACAGCAAGATTGCAAGAAGGATTGTTTGTGGTGATTTTTCCTGAAGGAACGCGAGCAGCGCCAGGTGAGAATAAAAGATTTAATGCCGGAGGCGCTATGTTGGCTTATAAGTCCGGTTTTCCAGTGATACCTTTGGCTCATAATGCCGGAGAATTCTGGCCTCGTTACAGTTTTCTAAAATATCCAGGGACGATCAAGGTTAAAATAGGCCCACCTATTATGACAAAGGGCAGAAAAGCTAAAGAAATCAATGCGGAAGCTGAGGCATGGATAGCTCAAGCTATGGATGAAATCAGCAAAACCTGATACTTTGAATAGACTTCTAATTTTAATAAAACGACACTATTCGCTCTCTCTAAAAATGTGGGTGTAGGATATTGATTTTTCAGGATACCTTAATACATCCCTGTAGCTCTGTGCAACATCCTTGTTACCTAAGCCTGATAAATCAATATCCTACCTCGCTAAATGACAAATAGCCGAGTGGTTACAATAAAACTGACATATAACTTGATTTTGACCTGTTAACTATAATTACCTTTAAAAGATATGAAAAAAATAATTCTGTTTGCGCTATCGGTGCTTTTTCTGAGTGGCTGTGCCGACAAACAACAATATGAGCAGGCTGTATTGGAACAAATGCAGTCGGAAAAAGATATTAAAGATTACAATATTGATCCGCAGCATATGACAGATTGCGTGGTTGATTTGACTGCAAAAAAAATGCCGGGATTGTTTCCGTTTGACCCAAATCGCTTAATGGCATTTAGAAATTACGCACAAATGCTGAACCTGACAAAATCTGAAGACCCCAGGAAAACACTGGAGGAACTACGGAACAGCTTCGGCTCTCCTAAGGCTCTGGCTGATGCTCATGCTAACTACACAGAAAGTATGATGAACTGTTTGTCAGCCATTATTATGGAATCAGAAGAACAGGAAGCTGAAAAACAGGAAGGATAGGCGAATTCTATCAAAAGATACCTGCCGATTCTGAAATTTTGCAGCTAAAGTATTGACGACAGCAGGGATGCAGACGTCAGCTCTTCTCAGGGGGAGGCGGCAATATCCGTTTCACCTGTTTTTCCTAATTTCAAAAAGGCGTGTTTATTCATTAAACGCTTGTGATTTCTACTTCTAAATATGCTTCTATTCACAAAAAATGATGCGGCGTTCATCTTAATCTGTTAAAAATAAGGCAAGCGAATGCTAATAGCCTGAATGATGAAAATAAATATTAACAAATTAAAAGACTACCTTGTCATTGATATTGGGGAAGAGCGTATTGATGCTCATAATTCGGGGGAGTTGAAAGAGTTTGTATTAAAACAGATAGAACAAGGTGAGAAAAATATTGTCGTAGAATTAGCCCAGGTGCGTTTTATTGATAGCTCAGGGCTGGGAGCGTTGCTGTCAGGGTTTAAAAATGCAGCGGCTAGATCGGGTAAGTTGGTATTATCCGATATTCAACCTCAGGTTTTATCTATGTTTGAATTGACTCGCTTAAACCGGGTATTTGAAATCTATACCGATATTGATGATATTCTGAACAGATAACTTATTTATTCGCTGTTTTAAAAAGCCACGCATAGAATATCAGGCGAGTGTAGATATTTTATAAATCGGTGCTGATTTGAGATGCTGATAACAACCATAGAGGTCGCTAATGACTGAATGCGAGTTGCAAATTGATGTGGTAATTCCCACTCAAACTCGTTATCTGGAACTGATAGGGAGTATTGCTGAGCATATTGGCAAAGAACTGGAAAAATATTCGGGTGATAAAGAAGAGTTTGCCTATCATTTGAATTTGGTGTTGACGGAGGCTACTTCTAACGCTATCAAACATGCCAATATTGATAATCCAAGTGAAACAGTCAGAGTAACTATTCAATTTGTAAAAAATGAACTAACAATCAAAGTATATGACCATGGTCAGGGATTTGATCTGGAAGATGTGCCTGTTCCTGATCTTGACCAACCCAAAGAAGGGGGAATGGGTATATTTTTTATCAGGTCTTTAATGGATTCTGTTACTTATAAAAAAGGAGAGAAATGCAATGTGCTGGAGATTAAAAAAGTATTAAAACCGGGTAGAAGCAAACATTGAAGATCTATCTTGGTGCTGATAATTTATCGGCTAAGCATGACAGGCAGCGCCTTAAATTGGCAGAGGTGCATTATCTTCTTGACCGTCATGAAAGTGTACGGAAGCGAGGCTTCTTGAGAAAGCTGGCAGATTTTCTGGTTTTTCCAGAAGGTTACTTAACCACTCTTCCTGCTCCGGTAATTGCCTCGCTTATTGTAAGGTTTCTGAATTTCCTAGAAATCAAACGTGACATAATTACGCTGAAAACTGTGTCGGTGAATGCCAATAAGCATCATTTGATGATGTTGAGTCTTCCTAATGCGCCTTATTTAGTTGAAACACTACTTTCATTACAACAAAACCATGCAGATACATTTACCTTGTTGGCTCATCCTGTTCTGGCCATTAAGCGCAAGCAAGGGCAGATTATGTATTTGGGTAATGAAACTGAGGGGGAAAACAGCGAACTTTTTATTCTTGTCCGCTTGGAAAATACTGACATTTATGCCGTTCAAACAATACAGAAACAATGTCAGTTATTGCTGTCTGAAGCCTATCTGGCTTTTCAACGTATCCCGCTGATCAAAGAACAGTTCGAAAGATTAAAGTTTATTAATAACCTGTCAGAATATCAGGCATTGATTAACTGGTTGCAAAATGATGGTTTTATTCCACTGGTCTACCAGCAAATTACTGAAGATTCGCAACCTGAAACTAAGCAAACCATTCAGACATATAGTGGCCTGGATTTGTTACGTAGTCTGGCTGTTTTTACTGAAGATGTGGAGGACAAGTATCATCAGGAAATCAGTCTCTTATTATCAAGAGATACCGAAGTTATTGTCCAGGCATTATCTTTAAACAGTCCTGTAATTAGTCGCGAACCTCTGATTTATATTGGTTTCAGGGAAAAGAACGGTACCCCATCTAGGGGTGAACATGCTTTCATCGGTTTGTTTAATAAAATTGAATTAAATTGTCCATCCTGCACAGTCAGTGTTCTTCAGAAGAAAATTGAAGATACCCTGATTAAAACAAAACTCCTGCATGGAAGTCATGACTATATCAGGCTACAGGAAATTTTCGGTTTAATTCCAAAGCTGGAATTGTTTTTTCTGGCTGAAACACAATTATATTTACTGGCTCAGTCGTTGTGTCGCTATTTATACCAGCCTGATACCATAAAACTACTGTTTCTGGCCAGTCCCAGCCCTTTTCGTATTGCTTTGCTGATAGTTATGCCGCAACATTTTTTTGAAGAAAAAAGTACGGTGTTACAACAGATAATATGTACAGAGTTATCCTCTATAATTGAAACTGCGAGGATAGTCAACTTTGGCGGTAATTATCGGGCACTATATTTGTCAGTCATACCCAATACTGACGAATTGCATATTGATATTTCAGCTCTTGAGAAACTGTTGAACAGAAAGACTCGGCCCTGGGAAATTAAATTTCGGCAATTGCTGGAAAGAATTTATGGCAAGACCACTGGCAGCCGCTTATGGTACAAATATCACGATAGTTTCGGTGGTGAATATCGAGCCATGTTTCCGCCACGTTGTGCGGTCAAGGATATTGTACAGATTGAAAAGCTATCCGCGCCGACAGATCAGCGTATTAATTTAATTGCGCCTTTTCAGCAACTGGATGATTTTCGGCTGCATTTTTATAGTGTCCGGGAGCGTTTTCTTGACGAATATATTCCGGTTCTGGAGAACCTCAATTTACGCCTGATTGACCAAGTACAGTTTTCAGTCAATGTCGATGGGTATCAAGTATTTATCAAAAGTTTTGCCATTACGGCTGCTATTGGCAGAGGGCAGCAATTATATCAATTAAAACCTCTCATCCTGGATATTATTCAGGCAATTCTGGATTACCAAGTTGATAATGACGCGTTAAATCGACTGTTGGTGATGATTGGTATGAGCTGGAAAGAAATTGATGTACTCAGAGCATACCGGAATTATTATTTGCAATTGAATTATCATTCAACTGCCTCTAGTTTTCATGACGCATTGCTCAATAATCCGACTCTTGCTAAGTCCCTGTACGACTATTTTGAAGTTCGTTTTCGGCCTTCAGAGGTATGGGATGATCCTAGGCAACGAGAAGAGCAAGGCTTATTTCCTGTTCGGCTGCGAATATTACAAGAAATAGAAACGGTAGCTGACATGAATGACGATAAAATTCTGCGCACCTTATTTAATCTGATTGATGCTACTGTCCGCAGTAACTTTCATGTGCGTCGCAATCTGGACGATTATTTTATCGCTTTTAAAATTAGTAGTCTTGGAGTTATTGACATGCCTGCTCCGAAACCACTCTATGAGATTTATGTGCATGGCGCCAATATGGAAGGCATCCATGTGCGTGGAGGACAAATAGCGCGAGGCGGTATTCGCTGGTCTGACAGAAGAGACGATTTCAGAACCGAAATTCTGGATTTAATGCGAACACAAATGAGTAAAAATGCATTGATTGTTCCGACTGGTGCCAAAGGCGGTTTTGTTGTAAAAAATCAGCAGAGTGGAGAAAGTTTTTCTTTTTCAGGAAAAAAAGCCTATATTCGACTGATGAAAGGTCTTTTGGATCTGACCGATAATTTTATTGACGAACATGTTGTTACTTTGCCGGGTATTGTTCGTTACGATGATAGCGATCCCTATCTGGTGGTTGCCGCTGACAAAGGTACCGCCCCATTTTCAGATGTTGCCAATGTGATTGCCGCTGAGTATTCCTTCTGGATGGGGGATGCGTTTGCCAGTGGCGGCTCGAAAGGATATAACCATAAAGCATTAGCTATTACTGCCCGTGGCGCCTGGGAAGGTGTGAAACGACATTTTCGGGAAATTGGAACAGATATTCAATCCACTACATTCACTGTTGTCGGTATTGGCAGTATGGATGGCGATGTCTTTGGCAATGCCATGTTGTTATCCGGGTTTATAAAATTACGGGCGGCAATCAGCGGGGAACATATCTTTATTGATCCTGAGCCAAATCCGGCAATATCATTTCAGGAGCGCAAACGCTTATTTGAATTACCCGGTTCGAGCTGGGGCGATTATGACACTGATCTGGTTAGTGAAGGTGGTGGAGTATATTTGCGTAACAGCAAAGATATACCTGTTTCTGTTCAATTACAGCAGTGGCTTGGTATTCATTATAAAGTTCTGGATGGCGAAACCCTGATCCGTTATTTATTGACAGCTTCCGTTGATTTGCTATGGATGGGCGGTGTCGGCACCTATGTTAAAGCAAGTACTGAAAAACAGGAGGATGTCGGAGACAGAAATAATGACAATGTTCGTGTTGATGCCAATATACTACAGGCCAAAGTTGTCGGCGAAGGTGCAAATCTTGGATTTACGCAGAAAGCTCGTGTTGAATTTGCCTTGGCCGGGGGGCGTATTAATACCGATGCTATTGATAATTCGGCCGGTGTCGATACTTCCGATCATGAAGTGAATTTGAAAATTTTATTAAATCTGTTTCATAAAAGAAAATTGATTGATGATTATCAAGACCTGCTTAACAGTTTGACAGAGGAGGTTTGCGCTTCAGTCTTATTTGATAATTATGCTCAAACCTTGTGTTTATCACTGGAACAAATTCGTTGTCGAGAACATTCGGATAGGTTTCTTGATTTGGCAGAGCATTTGCAGTCAGCGGGTTTTCTTGATATCACGGTAGATTCATTTCCAAATAATAAGCAATTGTTGGCCAGAGAAGGTGAAAAACTGAGTCGACCTGAACTTGCCGTGTTAATGTCCGCCGCCAAACGCTGGTTAAGACAACAGATACAAGAAGTACCGGGGTGTTTGACAGAAAGCTGTTACGATGGCTATTTGTTAAATTATTTCCCTGTTCCTCTGGTTGAACAATATGCTCGGGACATTTCAGTGCATCCCCTGGCATCGGAAATTAAAGCCACTTATATCTGTAATTTATTGATCAATCAGGCGGGCTGTTGTTTTTTAAATATTATTTTTGATGAAAAGCCGGATGTTCTTATCTCCTTAGTCAGTACGTATTTATGTTTTGACTGTATTTTGAATGGAGATTCTATCAGGAAGGCCGTTTTCAAGTTGGATAATAAAATCAGTGCTGACAGGCAGTATCGTATTTTACTGTATTTGGAATCTTGTTTGAGTGACTTTTGTTATTGGAGTATAGCAAATAATGCCGCGCTCAAACCGGATTCGCAGACGATAGCTTCTTATCAAAAAAATTTGCAGGCAATTAAATTGTACGGATTGGAGTCTGAAACCGAGGATACGAAACTTTTTGCAGATTTGCCTGATGAGCTGGCAGAAAATATGCGCTTTATTAAGCAATTGCATGATTTTCCAGCTATCGTCAAAGTATCTGTAGATACTAATATTGAAATTGATCGGGTTCTGACTGTTTATGCTGATACTGGACAGTTGTTATATTTGAATTGTATTGAAAAACAACTCCAGCAGATTCCTTTGCATGATACATGGGAACGGAAAGTACTTGCTGATTTACAACAAGGCTTTAAATCTTTACAAGGTGAATTGGTGAGAAATATTTTACATTTCGGCAGAAGTACTGCCGCCAGTTATTTTGAGGAAGTTGACAGAAAATTAAAATTGCAGGGTTTTTTGAGTTGTTATCATCAAGCTGACGAGACTTACCGTTTGATGCCGTATGTTGTGTTATATAAAGAACTGCAAAGATTACTGGAATAAGGTGATTTCCGGCAAGTATCTATACTTTAAGGTTGTCTCTTAAATTGAATAATCGGGTGATAAATTGAGCGAACATTCTGATTTTAATCTAATGACGGTAGAATTGCTGCAGCCCGGCCAACCATCAATTGATAATATTCTGATCAAGCATGTCAATCGGCCTCTTTGCAACTTGTTGGGCTATCATCTTAATGAGTTAAATAGACAACCGATTGTAATGATTCTGGCTATTCCTGAAGAGACCGAGCGTTGGAATACATATTTTAGAGACTGGCCGCAGCAACAAAACATCCCTTTCAATACCACAATCATCAGTCAGCAAGGAAGACATATTCATGTAGTTGCGTCTCTTGCCACGCTGACAAAGGCAACCGAAATAGCGGTATTGATTGAAGAAAACGAAGACTATCAATTGGCTATAGAAACCTTGCATATTATGCAAAGGGCTGTAGAGCAAAGTGCAAGCGCTGTCATGATTACAGATGCTCATAATCGAATCGAATACGTCAATCCAAAATTTTGTGAAATGACAGGTTATACGCGACCGGAGTTGATCGGGCAGACACCACGGTTATTTCAATCCGGCTTTACACCTGCCATTAACTATCAAGAAATGTGGGCAATGTTGCTTGAAACCGGGGAGTGGCGGGGAGAAATAAAAGATCGCAAAAAAAATGGCGCTCTTTTCTGGGCTTATGAAAGTATTAGCACGATTACAAACAAGCAGGGTAAAGTGACCCATTTTCTATCCATTGCCGAAGACATCAGTTCACGCAAGAAAGCGGAATCAGCGCTGGTAGAGAGCGAGGAGCGATTCCGGCAGATGGCGCAAATGACCGGGGAATGGCTATGGGAACAAGACCCGGATGGCTATTATATTTACAGTAGTGTTGCCGTAAAAGATATTCTCGGTTTTGATCCCGAAGAAATTATCGGAAAACATTATACCGAACTGTTGACCCTTCAGGATAAAACAGATTTACAGCCCAATACAGATATTGAGAGAGCTTTTTATGCCTTGTTGAATCATTACCAGCATCGGGACGGACATTTGGTTTATACTGAATCAACGGGTTTACCGATTAAGGATAAAAATGGCAGACTGCTTAAATGGAGAGGAGTAGATCACGATATTACGGCCAGGAAACATTTTCAGGATGCACTGATAGACAGTGAAAAACGCAAACGTTTGATTTTGGAAACAGCTTTGAATGCCATTGTGACAATGGATTCCTATGGCATCGTCACGGACTGGAACCGCCAGGCCGAAAAAATGTTTGGTTGGTGTCGTGATGAAGTTGTGGGACGGCAATTGGCTGAATTGATTATTCCGAAGCGTTTTCGTGATGAACACCGCCAGGGATTGCAGCGATTTCTGCATGGCGGATCGGCAAAAATGTTAAATAAATTGATTGAGAATGTTGCGATACGGAGAGATGGCAAGGAATTCCCGGTTGAAATCAGTATAGCGCCGTTAAAACTGGGTAATGTGTATGAATTCAGTGGATTTATTCATGATATTTCAGCTAGAAAGGAAAGTGAAAAAAGAATACGGCAGGCAGAAGTAAAGCTGGCAATTGCCCAGAATGAAATGAAAATTGCCCAGCAAATCCAGGCTTCGCTGTTTCCGGCTGCACCGATAAAAAACGGCAACTTTGAAATCAGTGGTTATTGTTTACCGGCAGCACAGGTTGGCGGGGATTATTTTGACTATTTTTACCGTGATCAGATGAGTCTGGATATGGTTATTGCCGATGTTTCCGGCCATTCGATTGGTCCCGGTTTATTTATGGTGGAAACACGTAGCGCTCTGCGAACCCAAATAAATTGGCCCGGAACCCCGGCTTCTACTCTGGAAGTATTAAATAATCAATTATTTGCAGATTTAAATAACGCCGATTATTTTATCTCTATGTTTTATCTACAGTATCAGCCACAAAACAAACAATTATTGTATGCTAATGCCGGTCATCCACCACCGCTGTTATTGAGTGTCAATAGTTCGCAATGTCGGCAACTTGATGCGGATGGCATGATAATCGGCATCAGGAAACAAGTGGATTTTGAAGAAAAAAGTTTAACCTTGTGTTCAGGCGATACCCTGTTACTGTATACCGATGGCTTGCTGGAAGCCGAAAGTCCGAACGGAGAATTCTTTGGCTTGCAACGGTTAAATCAAGTATTTCAGGATGCTGTTCATTTGTCTCCCAACAGCATCATTGAAGTTATTGTTCAGCAACTGAAACAATTTTGTGAAAAAGAAACATTCAAGGACGACATTACCTTATTATTATTCAAGAAATTTTAATCCAGAATACGCAATAGTAGAGTGGGCAGGCTTTATTATGACGCTTATTTTTGTTTCCATGCGCATAACGTCAGTAATACCGGCGTTATGGTTGTTTTTGTGTATATCCGGCATGGGATGAGATGGCTCATTTTTATTGGCCAAAACTGGCTCAGTTCTGATAGCCATTGATATGAGTTTAAACAAATCGTTAAAGAGTTAAATGTTGGCTATTTAACCTTACAAAAATGGATCCGTTTAGCCGTCAATGATTTAATTTTGAATCAATAATTAATTTAACAACATCCTGAATTGGCTTTTCCCAATCTGAACGTTTTAATTGGCGAAATAATTGCGCCGATGGATACCAGTGTGAATCGGATCCGCTTTGAAGCCATCTAAAATCAGCCGCATAGGGTAATATTATCAAAACCTTAAGATTCAGTGCTCCGGCCAAATGAGCTACCATTGTATCAACTGAAACAATGTAATCAAGTTGATGCATTAAAGAAGCTGTATCCTCTAAGCTAACGAGAAATTTTGTGTAATCTTTAATATTCTCAAATGTGCTGAGAATGGCGCGATCTTGTTCGTTAATATTTTTTCCAAGCGGATAAATATCCACATCACATTGAAGCAGGGGCAGCATTGCCATTAATGGTGCACTGCGGTTTTTATCGTTCTTATACTGATTTGATCCATTCCAAGCAATACCGATTCGCTTACGTCTGGGAAGTTCAAGCATTCTTTGCCATTTTAAATGATAGATTGGGTCAATACAGATATATGGAAAATTGTTGGACATCGTTTGAGCTCTATCCTTAAGTAAATAAGGGAGGCTTAACAAAGAACAGAAGTAATCAAATTGCAGGTTTTCTGGAATTGTATTTAGGAGTTGAACTTGACTGAATGACTGAAGGACAATAGCGTTTAATTGCGGAGGCAAATAAACTATAACTTTTTGAAAAAGGTTAAGAATGATGGGTAGATAACGTAAAAACTGGATACTATCACCTAAACCTTGTTCAGTATAGATTAAAAGGGTTTTATCGCTTACCTCGCCAGTTCCGTCCCATCGGTGTCCGACTATAAAATTTGGGGTTAACTGGGGAAATAGTTTGAGTCTACTTTCGAATAATTTCCATCCTTGTTCATATTGTCCCATTGATAATAAGATGATAGCTTTATTAAATAAGGCTGTGGTGTTAGTCGGCTGTAACTGGAGTGCGGCAGAAATATCAGCCATTGCTTTATCAAGATCTAGGTCGTAACGATACAGCACAGCTCGACTAATAAAGGCTTCACAATAACTTGGGTTGGATTCAATGGCTTTTGAATAATTTTTAAGGGCGTTCGGAAAATCATTTTTTTTTTCAAAATAAATATAGCCCTTATAATGATAAGCTGTAGCAGCGACATCAGGATAATTACCTATAATTAAATCCAGGTAAGAAATCGCAGAAGAAAACTTTTCTTGTTGAACAAGCAGATAGACCTCTTTGAAAGCGTTGTTGGCAATATCAAGATGTACTTTGTTCATAATATGCTATTTGATGTTGGTGTTATTCGTACTCAGAACGATTTAGAGTAAATAATACAACTTAGCTATTTTTGAACCTATAAAACTTACAAATATATCTTGAAATAAAGAATAAACTGTTGAAGTTATTAGAAAAAATGTTAAAAAAACTGCTGTTTTGACTGATTTTTCTTTTATCATAGGTATTCGTATGAAACCCGTTATGACATAAGGTAGTAACGTTAGCAACATACCTGCAACAGAAAGCATTGACTCGACTAAACCTGAACCAAATAGCTGGAAAATGGGGCTAGAACTCAGCTGCATGGTAAAATAAATGACCATCGTTAATAATATTATTACAGCACTGGATGAAATTGCTATTTTGATACCTTCTGATAACGATAGATCAATTTGTTTGTTTTTATAGGGCGCGGCCAAATATAATTTTTGCCCGATACAGGCAACTAACATTAAAATTATCCCTGCACAGTAATATAAGCTATTTGTATACTTTTTGACATTTTCAAGTCGATGTGGCTGTTTTAAATGCAGAGTAACAGCAAGGCTACCAGCAAGAAAATTAGCGAGCATTAATCCCAGCAATTGACCGCCTACCACGGTCAATTGAACTGAACTAAATTCAATAAACTTCATATGAACCTATTCGAAAAAACAAAATTTGACTGTTTATTGGCTACGACCAAAAGCAAGGCAATAAATAACTGATTGATCTATGCCATTAAAATTCAAATAATTGTCTAGATCCCTGTCGAAATATCCACCCATATTAAGGACATCCAAACCGAGTCCGGTAGCAACAAGATTGGCATTTTGTGCTAAATGACCTGCCTCCAGAAAAACAAAACGATAACCACGATTCGAATATTTAAATGTAGAACGATGAAATATTCCCCCTAAGAGCCATATACAGGCAGCGCCTTCAATAATATTACGTTGTATAAATGCCGATGATAATTTGAATGTTTGATCACCTTCACGTAAGTATTCTAGCCCTTGTTTATGTGGATTATAATGATACAAACCTGGTTCGAGACCTTCAATATTTCGGACGCTTAAAAAAATCTCCAAGGGGTACAAGCCACCTCCAGAGGGACAAGCGCGAAATGGTCGAGCATAATCGGTATCGGTATTAGAACGAGTAATGCCATATGAAAGATGTAGCAATGTACTCAGTTCGAGGAAATTCATCTCGGTAAGAGTCCAATTATTGCCACTTTTTCGATGTTGGATACATTGTTTAATGTCCGCTAAGTCATCATCTGGTAATTCAGCTAATTTTATTAGTGGGAAAGAACGATAATCAAGGCTATCATCTTCTCTCTGCATTTTTTGAATAACCACATCGTTTGGAACAATAGGCTTATTTGTATCGACTTTGGAGTTTTCATGAAATAGCTCCCACGCATCAGCTTCATTACGGCGGGGTTCAAAGGGAGTTTTAGGTAAGCATTTGAGCATAATCATTATGGAAATGGATGGGGAATAGGATTATCAGTACCCGGCTGAATGGCCGGAAAACCGAGTTTCTGTGGTACTTCAAATAAACGGGGATGATTCCGCGCCCTTAATTGATGTCCAATAAAGAATGGATGTAAACCTGGAATTAATGCCCGTACTACCCTAAACCCCATATCGGCAACATCTGGAGTGGTAAGATCAGCAGCTAACGCTTGAAACCCTGATTTTTTTACAAGTTCGACTAAATACTTAAGGGATTCGGTTGCGGTTGTTTGTTCTAAATTCGGTAGCGCATTGAAACTTATGCGTCTTTCAGAGCAGGTTAAAAAACGGGCTTTAGGGAGCATTAAGCGATCGCCCCATAATCGTAGGTGGTGAATTTGTTCTGTCACCTTGTCCCACTCTTGGTTGATATTAAATTCATCTTTAAACTCTTGGACTTCCCGCATATACCGACGGGTGTGAACTAGCTCTTCTAATGCTTTACGTACAGCCTCTTCGGGATTTAATGCAGCCGCAGCAGAGACGACTAGTGGCGGAGAAGGGTAACGTTGATGATAGGTAACACCAATAACTACCGGTATTCCAAGTTCCATGGTGGCATTCATTAGATGCACCTCATGTCCGGCAGCTTCGATCCGTTGTACTAATTCATAATTGGCATCGGACAGAGTTTCAATGATAACCTTGGGATGACTTAAGCAGCCTTGCCAGGTTAATGAAAAAGAATCCCGTTCCACTACTTCCAGTAAACCACCAAGAGTTGCTTCAACCAGTGAGCAATGAGCCGATAAGCCAGTCGATATGGGCTGCATAATCGGTAATTCACCGGCTTCGGTGTCATAAAAGTAAGGCATCCAGATAGCACTAGCCGGAACATATATTTCTTCAAAGGTTGACAGGTTTATGGCGGGAGACCACCGTACTAAGGTCTTTTCAGTAAAGGGGACATAGGGAAATGAAGGATTGTTAAATTGCTCATCCGAAAAATAATTGAATGAGCGGGGGGAAATCTTAGTCAAGTGGCCACTCTGATAATTTTCCAGTGGAAAAGCCTGCTGATCAAATAAAGCAGAAGAATAGCGTTCAATAGCTTCACCAATCGCTTTGGCCATTGCAAGTTTTCGTGTTGTTGCCACTCCACCAGTATTTCTAAAGTTGCCGTTGTCTGAGAAGGCGGCACAATTGGATGTATGTGCATAATAATGGAAAAATTGAGGGGCATCGGCTTGAGGAGTCAATTCATAGCAGCGTTGGATAATACCTGTTTTACTATCAATTAGCCGTGTAACTATATCGGTTAGCCGTCTTAAATTTCCCATGATTACTTACCAGTAGGTAATAAGGTTTGTTTAAATTCATTTTTACTGATATTGATGTCTGGTCTCCATTCGGCAGGACTACAACAAGGGCATCGAGGAATTTTTAATACAGGATGACGTGTCATCGAAGGCTCTAACAAAGAAATATTAATTAGTTCGCTAGTCGGGCACAAAATAACAGAGGTAAATATTTTAATAACTTCCATTGTGGCAATACCCGCTAAAGTTTGCAACATAGCTTCGGTATAGGCGGAAGTTGTTAATTGAACATTATGCGCCTGTTCACTAATAACAGCTTGTTCTTGATAGTCTAATAAATTTGCATTTTCTCTAGCGATCAAACATTCGTAACAAGGGGATGAATTGGGAATAATATAGGGACCAATAAATCCGCGGAGGTTATGCATTGCAACAGGTAATAAACGGAATTCATCTTGCTGTGCCTGAGTGTTCCATTGTCTAAAGGCTGTGCTTCTACCAAAATCACTACAAGGTAAAACTAATACTGAATTATCCATAAATTCTGCAAGATCAGAATTGCTTAAAATCAGGTTGGTAATTTCAGGTAAATCTTTAATCTGCCCTAATTCATCGAACAAGCGGATATTGCGTAAAAGTGGATCATCAATAAAGGCAATTTGGTTAAATCCAGAAGAACTTAATATTTCGAATAGTGTGATTGAAAGCAGATTGATACCAACTAAAATAATTCTTGCCTGATTGATGTTGGTATTAAAATCTTGCCGAGATTTATTAAAATGCCAAACAAATATGTCTTCGGGTGATTCCATTCCATATGTTGCAGTCGCTTGATCTGCAAAATAGGCGAGCCGACGTTCGATCAGTGCTTCAATTAATAAACTGACGATTTCTTTGTCAGGTTCGGCAAATTCAGCTATTAGTTCGTTTAACGTTATTCCTTCAGCTGATAAGGCTAATATTAAACGAACTATCGTACTGCCACGCTCTTCACGAATGATAAATCGATTGGCTCCCCGAACTAGTTGAATGCTGGAAGTTGATTCGATAATATCGACAGGGTAGGTAAATAATTTTTGTGTCATTAGATATGTGATTAAATAGTTAATACAAGCTTATCTCGCGAAACAGCCGCCTTTTTCTGATGAATCTCATATGCTCCACGAAAATTGCGACGTAAATTCGAATATTCTTTTTCAAATTCACTAGGCGATAATTTTGATGGTAGCACAAGGTGTTGTAAATCCCATTTCGACCAGTCAGGTCGGTGGTTAGCTTGCCAGGCGGTGATTTGATCGTACTGCTGAATAAAATCATCAGTACCCGGGAGAGGGGTCAAGATGGTAAAAGATGGATAATCAATCCGATTTCGTTCAATAAAACGCGATAAACGGGTGAAATCGGCTTTGCTGTAGTTTGGATTAACAATAAAACTGGCGAATATTTTTAAGCCTTGTTCTCGCGCTGCTTTAAGACCATCTTCAATTTGGGCGAGAGATAGGCGTTTATTGTAATTTTCCATTTCATAATCCGTAATTCCTTCAATCCCAAGGAAAACTCGGCGTAAGCCAATATCAATCCATTTTTTGAGAGTAGATTTATTGCGTAAGAGGGTGTCAATTCGACAATAGGAAAAATACTCTTTTTGGATACCACTTGCCTGAATACTGTCTGCTAATAAATCCATGCGTTTGGAATTAACAAAAGGCTCATCGTCCACTAAAAATACATACGGTTCCTGAATCTCTTTTAATTCGGTAATAACAGTAGCGACTTCCCGTTTGTAATAATAACCGTCCATCATTTTCCATAATGAACAAAATGTGCAACGATACGGACAGCCGACTGTCGTCCGTATTAATGCGATTGGCTTCATCCAATCTATAAAATATTGGCTCCGATCTGAAATACATAAATCTCGTAAAGGGGGAGCGACTTTATCCAATTGAAATGTAGATTGATCGCCACCATATTCCCACCCAGAAATTGTATTTTTCCAGACACCAGCTACTGACATTATCTTCGATTCTTTGGAAAAGCGTTTTATCAATTCCGCAAACGGAGCTGTCCCTTCACCAACTACGATGAAGTCAATCTCAGGAATTTTATAGTCTTCTGGTAGAAGTGTTGCATGGTGACCGCCAACCACAATTTTGCTATTGGGTAATAGAAGACGAGAAAGTTGGGCAATTTCAAGTACACGGATGACATGCATCGAATACCCCGTGATTGCGATGACGTCGGGTTTGAAACTTGCTAATTTATTGTTTAATTCATGGGGATGTAAACGTAGGTCTAATAATTGAATTTCAGATACAAAATCAACGCAAGACGCCGCAAGATATTCCAAAGCTAAAGGTTCTGCAATAGCACCAAGATCGCCATAACCGATGAGTTCGTGACTTAAATTAGGATAAATAAATAATATTTTCACTAAAAGAAATGCCCTCAATTATAATAATTATCCGTTAAGTTTCTATCGAACTTTTTTATCAGAATTCAATATGTTAGAGCTTAAAAGCTGTTGCTGATTTACACAATCAAGACAGATAATGATGTATTATCTGATGTGGTCATTCACTCCATCCAGCTAATTTTAATCTCTTGAGTTTTGCATGTTACTAAAATAAATATTATTAAATGCTAGAGTCTAGGAGGTCGTCGGACTATGGATGATTCTACTGCACCGATTTCCTCTCGTTTCATAACGAACTCCATGACCCGACAGCCTCCTAGTGAAATTCAACAAACGTTCTATAATACTATGAATGTTGAGATAAGTTTTTTCGCTGATCTCAAATGCTAATTCAGATTATAGAGGATCTCAACTCATTTTCTTATTGAAATTACAATTTGTTGATGTAACTATACTGAGAACTGGTCAGATTAAAGCTATCCTGAATTAAAGACAAAATTACTATTGGATGAACAAAGTAATTAAAAATCATGATTCGTTAATCTTTAAGCAAAATATTTCAATGGTTTTTGATGGAATCGGGTTCTTGTTTTTCTGATTTAATAAATTCTAGGATACAAAGAGAGATACTATTTTAAATTTTTTAATAAATGAACGATTGCACTACCATAACCGACTACCCATGCAGCAACAATAGAAAAAGCTGCAACCAAACACCATAAATCTGAAATTCCAAGCATTTTCAAGCCAAAAGGAATGCTGGCAACTGTTGCCGCAGCAATACTGCCTCGACGGAAGGAAAGGGCAAAAATAGCAGATTGATTATACTCGGCATCAATTCTTGATTGTTTAGACATTGTGATTAGAGATAAAGGTGTCAGGCTATGATAAATTAATTAATAGTTCCAAAAGTATTCGCAGTATAGAGTTCGCTTTAAACGGCAGAATATAAGAAAACAATAGCGTAAGAACTTATGGAACTATTAATGCTATGGCAACTTATCCGATTTATTTCAATATCGAATATCATCCAGTGTGGTAAAAAATACTTTCCAGAGTTCAGTCGAATTCTAGCCCATGGGCTAGAGCCTTTTGGTAGCAAAGATACCCCGCCCTCTACAAACGAATACTGAACAAAATTAGCTCAGAAAACCAAATTAATAGGGATATTCGATCTGTATTTCAGCCTTTCAGTTGTTAGTGTGTGCCACAAAGAAGGTTATTGGTCTATATTTGTGGGATGTTTGTTTGTAACTGCGGCAGCAGTACTGCAACAAGGACAGCAACAGCAGCAAGCTGTGACATCTCCTGCTTCTGCTGTATGTTCTCCAAATGGCTCAGCATCGGTTTTATACCCTAGTCTGGCATTTTGGGCAAATTTTTCCTGGTCAAAAGCGTTTTCAATCAATCCAGCATCTGTAATTTTTATGTCTTGTTGATTTGTTTTTCCGTCCTTTAGCATATCCTTTAGAGCGGAAATATCAACTTTTAAGATATTGGGATTTGTGCCTGCCGCAATGCCCCCTGCAACCGTTGCTATCGCCGCACCAGTAATAAAACCACGTTTTTTTTGTAAGATTTTTTTTGTGTTCACTCTGTACACCATTAACTTAAAATTTTTGAATGATAAATTCGGATACCCAGTAAATTTTGTCTTTTATTGGTAATTGGTATCGTATGTCTTAGAAACCTAAACAACAGTTAATTACAAGGTATTGTCTGTACGGTTCCATCATTATGACTAGCTAACGTAAGAGGTTTGATAGTGGGATCGGAATGATGAATATAGGTTTTAACATTTGCATTTAGATTACCAGCCAATGTTGATGGGTCAAGAGAAATTTGGTATTCCCCAAAAGTATTAATTAAATTACCATAGTCAGTGGAGCTTACCGAGCCGTTAATGTGAATTTCAATTTTTCCTTCATCCAAGATTGCAGAGCCTACCACTGGATAGCACTCGTTATATTCACCTAGATCGATTTCGCCTTTGTGAACCATACATGCTTTGCCAAATGCCTGAGAAATGCCTGTTGAAAAATCAGTGTAATTAAGCTCAAAAGTAAAAGAATCAATATCTTTTCCAGTGTAAGTCGCTTTTGTTTTTACATCAAAACAAACTTTTTCTGCATAAGCGGAAGCGCTAAAAATTATACTTATCAATATGAGTATCGAAGAAACGAAATTTTTTATATTTTTTTTTGACATCGCCATTATCCTCTAATAAAGTCAATAATTCATTATTACTGCAACTTCACATTATTCATGAAAATACCGTCACAATTATTTTCAGCTGAGATGCTGCCTTTCGATATTCTAGCTATTTCCAATAACTAGTGCGAGAAGCGATTTGCTATCTAGTGGAAAATACAGTAGTTCCAAGTATAATTTAAAGCTAGTTACGTAGTGTAGTTAATAAATAAATTTTTTCAAGTAAAATAGTGTTTTATACGGTTTTTTGAGGAAATTTTTCTGGCTATGTCTATATTGTTGTTATTTCCAGAATCAAAATAATCATTCTTTTCAGTATGCTTCCCAGACAAACTAAAATTGAAATAAACGTTCTGCTCACCAATGATTATGAGTATGTGCTATTTAAATCTGATGTCAGCCAAAGTAAAGCGATGTTTGTAATCGATTTAACTTCAGGTGTTGCTACTGGTTTATTCTGTGCCCGGCAGCTTGCATCTCAATTAAAATTTGAAATCCCTGAGCGAATTATGACAGGCGGGAGTGCTGAGACGATGACTCCTATCAATTTTATTGCTAGCTGGGTCGATTCAGAAGGAAGGGGTGATATAGTAATCAAAGAGTTATATCAACTTGCAAGTCAAATCGCTACTGAATTTGTCAATATAGCTAATGCGAAACTCTTGATTTTATTAGGTCGTACTGACTTAAAGGTGCTGCCAAATGAAGAATTGTTGTTTTTATGGTTTTTATTGAATCATGTTGAAATACAACGACAGACATTTATTCAGGCGATTGACAAGGTTCAACTAAAGGCAATATTTTCTTGGTTATCACCGTGTTGGATAGAGATTCAAAACATTGAAGAACATGTAACTGAATCGAATTATACTTTGGAAGATTTGCTCATTACATTATTGCCTGGATTAATTCCAGGTAAATTATTGGATAGACTTCTAAAGGCAGGGTACGGCTTTTCAATTCAATTTTTAGCGTTGGAGGGAGGTGATTATTTGCTTAATCCCGTCCAAAGATCGCTTGCGAAACCCGGTATTATTAAAGCTTTATCAGCATTTAATCTAATCTTACGGGCATTCCCAAAACACTATGCAGCGCTTATACTTCGTGGATACACTCCAGAACATCAGGATGTTTCCATGTTATCTAGCATGGCCTGGGTTATTGCCGGGCAGGGTGGAATTGGTTTGGCTCAGATGGTTCTCGAAGCGTTACTTTCTCATTGTCAAAAACATAATTTAACTGAGTACTTTGAGGTTCTAATGGAATTGCAAAAACTTCGAATATCAGCTCAAAATTTTGTTTCTGCTGCCCAGGATATTGCAGATTATGATCTAATTCCAAGTCATGGTATACGTGATTATAAAATTTCTTTAGGCTGGGGGAGGGTTTTATCTGGAGATGCACCGGGGGCTTATCAAGTTTTTTCCAGTATTGATGTGCCAACAATGAATAATATAGAATCTCCGATAGATTTATATTTATGCAATATCTATGCGCTGGTGTTGTTACGAGTGAACAAACCTAATGAAGCCATGGCTATAGAGCTAGCTATTAATCGCCATTTAACAAAGTTAGTAGAGCCGAACTATCACTTAAACTATATAAATAATTTTAATTTATCCAGATTGTACCGATTACAGGGCAATATTAATCTGGAGCAGGCTTATTTTAATGGGGTTTTAGAGACTACCGATGGGCTTAGAACGGAATCGGATCAGATATACTTTAATTTAACTCAAGCGGCTATTTTTGAGAGGCAAGGACAAGCTGTTAACGCGCTAATTGCTACATGGCGAGCTTGTGTCCACTGGTTGGCGTGTGAAGTACCTGAAGCAATCGGTTGGCGCACCTTACTCGCTATCTATTCAAAACGACAAGCCATTCAGCCGGCTTTGCTACCAGATATATCTAATAAATTGGCAAAGATGTTATCCGAGAAGGTGCATGCGGCTGGCTTAATTGTACCGGAAATCGGTTTCCAGCCTGCAAGCTTTATCAAAGCCTCAGCATATGCTCATTCTAGCAACATAAATCAAGCAAAGATTTATAGTAATCGGCAATACGCTACTTTGTTTGGGTTAAGGCAATCCATTCAATCCTCATTACATGGCGTCAATCACAATGACTTGTCTGCATTAGTTACTGCTATTTATCAAATGGGAACTCAAGCTCCTCTAGCAGAAATATCAACCTGGGTTGTGGATGATTGCTACGGACATGAGATACTCGATGGTAAAGACGGCAGATTAATTGCATCAATTCGCTGGGGAATTAGTGATGAACAAACTTGTTTTTTTTCGTCTTTGAAAAAAGTTTCAGTAAAATTTGGTCAAGGGATTGCAAGTGCAGATTTGAAGGATAATGCTTTGGTAAAAGTTACATTTAAACGTTATATGCCACCATATGATATACCAGAAAAAATGCAAACCGCACTTGCAAAATTATATCAACAGGGTTTGTGTACATTAGCTGAATTTGTCACAGAATTAAATTTAACATATGAAAATGAAATAAGGCAGACGCTCAATCAACTTGAGTGTGCAAGAGTTTGCCGATTGGTTGTTTCAGAATAGTTTTGATCAATGATAGCCTTATGGTATGCAATTTAACTTCAAATCTAGTTTTTATAGATGACAGCTATCTATACTGATTTGATATTTTTTTATTCAGCAGCCGACAGTTTGTCCAAGGTATCGCATAGTTTTAACAGTGCTTTATTTAATTTATCGTTTGTCTGAGATGGAATCTGTTGGCGGATAAATTGAATGTTTTTTTTAGACGGTATATTCAGCGAGCGCTGCAACGATGGTTTCGTTTTTTCGGGAATGATCTTTATTTGTAATAATTGCACTTGTTTCCAGCCCGATTCAATAATCTTTTTCAACATAATCTGGTGATAAAAGCGTAATTGTGATGACCAGCTAGACGAATCAGTATAGACTAGAAACTTATGGTCGGAAATCACGCAATAAAGGGCGTGAGCGGCAATGTTATCTGGTAAGGCCGATCGTAAGGTACGGAGAAGCTGTTGTTGCTGGTTTATTTTTTGCTGATAAACATTGAGCAGCTTTCCTGCCGGATGAATTACTGGTTTAAATGACGAGGTGTGAGCGGACATTTTCAGTGAAAAGGGCTTTAAGAATGTTAAGGTCAAGGCTGTTTGATTTTTAATGCGCTGATACTCTGTTGACGATGCTTCGCTATTATAATCAACCTATTCAGTCATAAGCCAAAAGACTTTTTGTCGTATATTCAATATTCAAGGTCGCTGTAAATCTTGAGGATATTATTTTAATTCCATGACCTGATTACCGATTCTTGTCCCTGGATCAGCTGATAGTCAAGATCATCCAGTACGGCTACACCTTTGAATAGTTCGCTGATAGAAATGTTTCTTATCAACAGATCTGCCTTGCGGACACATAGATTGATGTGTGCAAATGTTTTTTGTGTCAGGGTATTGTTTTCGCTTTGCTTGATTGCGTATACGGCGTTTTCGGTAAAGAGAATAGTGTCACCTGTTGCTGTTTTTTCCAGTGATGCCTGGCTGACGGGGAATTGATCAATAATGTGTAGCATAGTCGTACCCTCATGAATCCCAGTTCGATAAATTACGTTAGCTTAATTCTATAACTATATCAAAACTAAACGCTATTAATAATAATCCAATGTTCCGGGATTGCCAAGTTTTATGGTCATGCCTGTTTGTTTTATGGGTGATAGGCAGGCTCAGTCAGCTATGCTGATTCAGGGCTGAATTTATTTTTTCGAGAGTTTCTTTAAAGACTTTAAGTCCGTTTCTTGCCAGGTTTACATCTCCCGTTTCGTATTGATGCTTTAGACTATTGGCAACTTTATGCAAGGTGTTATGTTCTCGTTCAAGGTGTTCAAGCCAACTTCCCCCAAAAAGCTGTTGTTGTTTTGAGCGTATGATCCAGGCGCCACAATGACATTTTTTAGGCGACATAATAGGCCAGCGTTCCAGATTTTCCGGCGCTGATTTTATATTATTCTCAAAGTGGCTTGTCCATTGTTTAAAGGCAAGCCTGAAAAATTTTATTTTACGTTGTTTGTCTGTAAGATGCTGGGAACAATAGGTTATCCAGGTTTTATTAGGGGTCTGATTGTTTAACCATGCTGGAAATTTATCCGCCGGCATCGGACGGGCTATGCCATAGCCCTGGGCTTGGTCACAGCCCATAAGTAGCAGCATTAAACCATGGTCAGTTGTCTCCACGCCTTCGGCAATAACCTGACGATGAAAGGCGTGAGCCAGTCTGATGACGCCATCAATGATGGTATAGTCATGAGGATCTTCAAGCATATCTCTGACAAACGTCTGGTCTATTTTCACTGTATCAATAGCCAGATTTCTTAAGTGACTCAATGAGGAATAGCCGGTGCCAAAATCATCCAGGGCGCTGTTAACGCCCAAAGTATCCCGACAGGTTTTTATAATGTTACTGATAGCGTTGAGATCACTTAACATGCTGCTTTCCAGTATTTCCAACTGAATGCGGGAGGAGTCAACATCGGGGTGCAATGACAGAGCTTTATCCAGTTGGTAGAAGAAAGACGATGATTGCAAGTGATTGGAGGAAATATTGATACTGATTTCAATATCTATTCCTTGCTTGCGCCACTTGTCAAGTTGCTGTAATGCCTCGTAAATAACCCATTCACCAAGTTGTATTTCCAGCTTGGAGTCTTCAACAATCGGTAAAAAATCAAAAGGTGGCAGAATTCCTTTTTGAGGATGTTGCCAACGGATTAATGCTTCAGCGCCAAATACTTTTCCTGTTCTCATATTGACTTTAGGTTGGTAATATAGGCAGAATTCGAGATTACTTATGGCCTGCTGTATTTCCTGTAGCTGATTTTGTTTTTGAATAATTTGTTGGTCGAGTGTTGCATCAAAAAAGTGACACTGATTTCGTCCGCGTAGTTTGGCTTTATACATTGCTTGGTCAGCATGACGTATCAAAGTATCCGCGTCGGCATTATCCATTGGATAGACGGTATAGCCTATAGAAGCGCTGATCCTGATTAATTGATCATCAATCAAGTAGGGTAAAGAAATTATAGTGAGGAGTCTTTTTAGTAATTGTTCATATTGAGTGGGAATATTTAATCCACCAAGCAGAATGACGAACTCATCACCACCCAGGCGGGAAACGGTATCTTCTTCCCGAATTTTAGTTTTAATACGTTCTGCAACTTCGATAAGTAATTGATCGCCTGCATTATGTCCATAGGTGTCATTGACTGGTTTGAAGTTATCCAGGTCAACAAAACAGATGGCGAGCGGGGCTTTGTAGCGTTTGCAATGAGCAATGGCCTGGGATAACCGATCGGCTAAAAGGACTCGATTGGGTAACTGTGTGAGGACATCGTAATGCGCCATCATCTCCAGCTTTTTCTGTTGTTCTTTGTTGTAGGTAATGTCGGAGAATAAACCGACATAGTGAGATGGATGATTGTTATTATCTTTTATTGATGAAATGGAAAGCTGTTCGGCATAGAGTTCTCCTGTTTTCTTTCGATTCCAGATTTCACCCTGCCAATAACCTTGTTGGCTAAGGGTTTTCCACATGTCGTTATAAAATCCAGGAGTTTGTTTTCCGGAACTGAGAATCTTGGGGTTTTTGCCAATGACTTCGTCGCGGCTATAGCCAGTAATCTGACAGAATGCCGGATTAACGTCAATTATTGTGCCTTGGGTGTCGGTTATCGTAATGCCTTCTCTGGTGTCATTGAAAACACGGGCAAACAATTGCAGTTTTTCTTCGGCGTTTTTTCGTTCGCTTATATCGCGAATAAAGGCATTAAATTCAAACCCGTCTTTAGTTTGGATGGGGGTAATGGCAAGTTCGATAGGAAATTCATGCCCATCACGATGAACGGCGCAGGTTTCAATCCGTTTGTTTACACGTTTGCCCTTTTGGGTTATCAGAAAGTGGTTGAGAGACTGGATATGGGCTTCTCTATGTTGTCGGGGAATGATTGTTTCATGTAATGGCCGACCCATGACTTCAGAGAGAGGCCAGCCAAAAATACGCTCTGCCTGATGATTCCAGCCGGTAATGTCACCTTTTTCATTGATCTGTATTAACGCATCAAGCGCTGAATCAATAATGGCCTGAATGCGTACTGTACTTTCTTTTTCGATATTTATCAGTCTGTTTAGCTCGGCAGCCATTGAATTGAAGCTTTCACCGATTTGGTTTAGTTCACTTTTAGAATCAATTAAAATCCGCTGATTAAAATCACCATGAGCAAAGGCTTCTGTCGCTTTTGAAATATATTTAATGTTGTTGCGGATGGAAAGGTAAATGCCAATCGAGAAATAAAGTAAGAGCGAAAGCATCGACAGAATTATGGCCAGATTACAGTAAAGAGTGTTTTTGGCGGCTGTGAGACGATTGCGAATAAGCGACCTGACAGTGGGAATGAGAGCTTGATATTGTATTTTATAGGTTTTATCAATAGCGGCAGTGAGCAGGTTGAAAAAATCAACGGCCGAAGTCTGGTACTGGTTCTGAATAATATTCAAGTCAATCAGCTTGAAAATATGCTGAGAAGTGGTTGATAGCTCCTGAAATGAAACTTTAAGAATGGGTTTTAATAATGGATTTAAACGGGAAGTTTTATCAAAATTTAAATGGAGAGTGGAAATGGCTGTTTTCGATTGAAATACCAGGGCATGAATATGCAGGCGCTGGAATTCTGTGTTTTGTTTTTTTGCCAGGATGCCGGTGCCGAAGGCGCGGATTTGTCCCAGGTTTTCCTGTGTGTCGGGTAGTTGATGGAGTATTGTATTGAGCAAATAGTAGGTTTCAAGATCCGGGTGGTTTATCAGCGAATATTTATCGGCGATGTCTTGTAATAGGGTTAGTATTTGCTTGATTAGATCGCTGTTGTTATTGAAATTTGTCTCTAATGACCACGTCATTCCTTGGGTCAATATTAATTGCCAGTCAGTGTGTATTTTTTTCCAAGCTGCGGTGGCGGCAATATTAGCTGGCAAGTCGTTTTCCAATATTTTCATGGCCTTGACAGTTTCATCCAGTTTGATTTGGCGAAGCTTTTCAAGCTCAGTCACACCACCCAGTACGCCGGCAGAAAGTCCTCTGTATTGTTGCAGTAATTGTACGGCTTTGAAAATTGCTGGAAACAGGTCTAAGCCGGTTAATTCCAGTTTTGATGTTGAGATGACCTTGTTCAGACGAAAATATAATTCGCTGGATAGGGTGGCAAGAGAGAGTAGCGTGATGATTGCTAATAGCAGGAATTTGTGGGCAAAGTTTAGATGCTTGATCAGCCAGATAGCCGGGGTAATTATTCGGCTGAATTGATATTTTGGCTTGTTTTTCAATCAATTTATCCTTATTTAAGGGAAATAGCTATAATTGCAGGCTTGTGCGATGACTGTCCATCAAAGCAATGTTTGATTCTATTCGGTTTTTAGCAGTTCTTCAATTGGCCAGCGTGCGCGGGCATTGATTTGTAAGGTTTCCTGTTGCCCCGCCAACAGGCGTTGGCAGCCTGCAAAAGCAATCATGGCGCCGTTATCTGTACAGAATTCCAATCTCGGGAAGAACAGTTGAGCGCCTTCTTTTTGTGCCATTTTTTCCAGTTGGCGGCGAATTTCTTTGTTGGCGCTGACGCCGCCGGCTATAACTAAGGTTTCTAGTCCGGTTTGCTGTAATGCCCGTCTGCATTTTATGGTGATTGTTTCGGCGGTGGCCTGCTGGAAGGCAAAAGCAATATCGGCTTTGTCCCGGGAGGTTTTTTCCGTGTTGTTTAAAGTGTTCAATGTGAAGGTTTTTAGGCCGCTAAAACTAAAATCAAGGCCAGGTCTGTCAGTCATTGGTCGTGGAAATTTAAAACGTGGGTAACCGTGTTCGGCAAGCGCTGACAATTTTGGCCCACCGGGATACCCCAGTCCCAGCATTTTTGCGGTTTTGTCGAAAGCTTCGCCGGCGGCATCGTCCAGAGATTCGCCCAAGAGGGTGTATTGACCTATGCCGTTCACTTCAACCAACATGGTGTGACCGCCCGAGATCAGTAAGGCGACAAAGGGGTAATGTGGCGGGTTTGTTTCCAGCATGGGTGCCAGCAAATGGCCTTCCATGTGATGGACAGCAATCGCCGGAATCTGCCAGGCCCAGGCCAGACTTCTGGCGGTGGCGGCGCCGACCAGTAAGGCACCCATCAGGCCGGGGCCAGCAGTGTAAGCAATGCCGTTGATATGGGTAGATTTTAGACGGCTGTCGGCCAGCGTTTGCTTGATGAGTGGAACCAGCTTGCGAATATGGTCGCGAGAGGCCAGTTCTGGAACTACGCCGCCATATTCGCTGTGCATGGAAACCTGGCTGTATAGCCTATGGCTGATCAAGCCTTTTTTTGAGTGATAGATAGCGATACCAGTTTCATCGCAAGAGGTTTCGATGCCTAAAATATACATTAAATTTTGAAAATCATTATTTGTTAAGTATAATTATGAGTTCTCTTTTGGGTCTAGTGGCCCTGTAAAGCAATAAGATATTAACATACAATCGGATCAGTATATGCCAGCAGTTAAAGTTAAAGAAAACGAACCTTTTGATATTGCGATTCGTCGCTTCAAACGTATCTGTGAAAGAGCGGGGGTGTTGTCAGAAGTGCGTCGTCGTGAGTTTTATGAGAAACCAACGGCAGAGCGTAAACGTAAGGGCGCGGCGGCAGTAAAGCGTCATTTGAAAAAATTGGCGCGTGAACGCTATGCGCTGAAAAACCTGCGTCGTGGTCGTCCACAACTTTAAAGGTTGAGTTTTGCTATGGAATTGTTAAAAGATCGTATCAAGGACGATATGAAGGCCGCGATGAAAAGTGGTGAAAAAACCCGGTTGGGTGTGATTCGCATGATTCTGGCGGCAATTAAACAGATCGAGGTGGATGAGCGCATTGATCTGGATAATGATAGAGCTATCGTTGTTCTTGACAAGATGCTCAAACAGCGTCGAGAATCAATCAGGCAATTTCGTGAAGCCGGGCGTGATGATTTGGCGGCTATAGAAGAGGCTGAAATAGTGGTAATCCAGGGTTTTTTGCCTCAGCCGTTAACAGATGAAGAGATTGACGGAATGATTGCTCGGGTTGTCGCTGAATCAGGCGCTGAAACCATCAAAGATATGGGTAAGGTAATGGGGTTGCTGAAGCCTGGAATGCAGGGGCGGGCGGATATGTCTGTCGTGAGCGCCAAAATTAAGGCCGTTCTGGCCGGTTAAGCTTTCATTGTTATCCGGGAAATGTCCGGAAGAATTCCTCGTGAATTTATAGATGATCTTCTTGTGCGGGTCGATATTGTTGATCTGATTGATTCGCATGTCCCTTTAAAAAAGACAGGCAGCAATTTTGTTGCACGTTGCCCCTTCCATAACGAAAAAACTCCAAGCTTTTCAGTCAGCAGAAAAAAACAGTTTTACCATTGCTTTGGTTGTGGTGTGAGTGGTAATGCTATTAGTTTCTTGATGGACTACAGTCATCTTGGGTTTGTTGAGGCCATAGAGGATCTGGCGTCATTTGTCGGTATTACAGTGCCTAGGGAAACGGGCGGATTTTCAGTGGGAAGTGTCGGGCAGGATTTTTCTGGGGTGTACGATGTGCTTGGCAAGGTGGCGACTTTTTACCAAGACCGTCTGAAGTCTGATGCTGCAAGCAAGAGAGCGGTCGCCTATCTGAAGGAACGAGGGGTGCGCGGTGAAGTTGTTATGGATTTTGCCTTGGGTTATGCGCCTGACAGCTGGAATGTTTTGTCGTCACATTTTGACCAGAAGCTTTTAATGGATTCAGGAATGTTGGCCCGGAATGATGCCGGGAGGGTCTATGATCGTTTCAGAGGGCGGTTGATGTTTCCTATTCGTGACAGGCGGAAGCGGGTCATCGGTTTTGGCGGCAGAGTGCTGGATGATTCCCTGCCGAAATACCTTAATTCGCCGGAAACTGAGGTGTTTTCCAAAGGTCATGAGGTGTACGGTCTTTATGAGTTGCTGGAAAAAAATAGCAAGCCGCAAAGGATTCTGATTGTAGAAGGCTATATGGATGTGATTGCATTGGCGCAGTTCGGTTTAAATTATGCTGTAGCCACTTTGGGTACGGCGACATCGAAAGTGCATTTGGATTTGTTGTTTCGATTTAGTTCGGAGCTGGTATTTTGTTTTGATGGCGATAAGGCAGGGCGACAGGCGGCATGGCGAGCTGTGGAAACGGCTTTTCCCTGTTTGCGGGATGGCCGGCAGATCAAGGTCATGCTGTTGCCTCAAGGGCAAGACCCTGACACGCTGATCAGAGCCGAGGGTGCTGAAAGTGTTGAAAAACGTATTGATTCGGCTCAGGCGTTGTCGGATTTCTTTTTTGCGGAGATTAGCGATTCTTTGAATATGGCGGTTGTTGAAGATCGAGCGCAATTGTTGGCGAAAGCCAAGCCGTATCTGGAAAAAATGCCTGGAGGGTTTTTTCGGGAGATGATGGTTGATCGCTTGGAGAAGCTGTCCGGGTTTGCGCTTTCCGGTCTGGATGTTTTGGGAAACCCGGCTACACTTAATTCTGGATCGGTCAGGAAGGATCTTAAGCTGTCTCCTGTGCGAGTGGTTATTGCTTTGTTGCTGCAGAATCCGGCGCTGGCAGAGGTACTCGAAGAGCGCGATCTGGATTGGGAGGCGTTGAATTTTTCGGGAGTTGCTTTGTTGAGGGATATTTTTCAACTAATCCTGGTCAAACGACCGGAAAATACGGCTGTTTTGCTTGAAGCCTACAGAGATTCAAAACAGGAGAAGGCGGTGAGAGCGTTGGCGGCTTTGGAATTAATGGTTCCCGATGAGGCGGCGGAGTTTTGTGGAGCGCTTGAGCGGTTGCTGTCTCAGTCAGAAGAAAGTGATTTGGAGTATTTGTTGGAAAAGGAAAGGCGAGAAGGGTTGTCAGCGCACGAGAAGGAGGAGTTGAAAAGGTTACTAGGTAGCAAATTATAATGGCCATATTTGCAGTTTTTATGTTATAATTTCCTGTTCAGCAGCGCATGATGTTGAAGGTATTTTGTGAGTAAAGAATGAATCAAGAACAACAGCAGTCCCAACTTAAACAACTGATAGCAAAAGGCAAGCAGAAGGGTTACTTGACCTATGCGGAAGTAAACGATCATTTACCCAGTGATATTGTAGATCCCGATCAGATTGAAGATATTATCGGAATGATTAATGATATGGGAATCCAGGTTCATGAAGTGGCGCCTGATGATGATACTCTGATCAGTTCTGATGTTGCTGTTAGCGCGGATGATGATGATGCGGATGCGGCAGAAGTCGCTGCTTTGGCGTCGGTTGATAGCGAATTTGGCCGGACTACGGATCCTGTTCGTATGTATATGCGGGAAATGGGGTCGGTTGAATTGCTGACCAGGGCTGAAGAATTAGCGATTGCCAAGCGGATTGAAAGCGGACACATGCAGGTTATCGAAGCACTGTCTCGTTCCGGTTTTATTCTGGAATCGTTTTTTCAGACGTTTGACGCCGTTCAGGATGAAGAATCAGGCGTTCGTTTGACTGATATGATTTCAGCGCTTATTGATTTGGATGAGCCTGAAGAGGTCGCGGCGACGACTGCGGATGATGAGGCCGAAGAAGATGAAGTAAAATCTTTAGATTATGAGGAAGTCAAAATAAAAGTTGACCATCTCAAAGATGTTCTGAAAAAAGTGGCGGCTTCAATTAAAAAGAACGGTTATAAGCATGATAAAACCGAGCAATTGTTTAAGGGAGTGGCTCAGTGCTTCACTGAGTTCAAGTGGACGCCTCAGTATTTAAAGAAAATGATCAATGAGGCGGCGGAGGTTACAGCCGAAATTCGTGGAAATGAAAAAATTGTTCTGGATATTTGTGTCAGGAAAGCCAGAATGCCGCGGAAAACATTCATTAATTCTTTTACCGAGAACGAAGCCAGTTCGAAATGGCTGGATCAGTATTTACAAGGGGATCAACGGTGTGCGGAGATACTTCGCGAGCATGAAGACGAGATCAGAAAAGCACAAAATAAACTGGCTGAAATTGAAAAAACACATGGTTTAAGTATTGCCGCAATTAAGGACATCAGTCGTCGAATCTCAATCGGGGAAGCGAAAGCCCGACGCGCCAAAAAAGAAATGATCGAAGCCAATTTAAGATTGGTTATTTCGATTGCCAAGAAATATACAAATCGGGGCTTGCAGTTCCTGGACTTGATTCAGGAAGGTAATATTGGTTTGATGAAGGCGGTGGACAAGTTTGAATATCGTCGGGGATATAAGTTTTCTACTTATGCGACTTGGTGGATCAGGCAGGCCATTACCCGGTCTATTGCTGATCAGGCCAGAACAATCCGTATTCCCGTACATATGATTGAGACCATTAACAAGCTGAATCGGGTGTCAAGACAGATTTTGCAGGAAATGGGCAGGGAAGCGACGCCTGAAGAATTGGCGGAACGCATGGAAATGCCGGAAGATAAGGTGCGAAAAGTCCTGAAAATAGCCAAGGAGCCCATTTCCATGGAAACGCCGATTGGCGATGATGAAGACTCACATTTAGGTGATTTTATTGAAGACGCCAAGGTGTTATCTCCGGTAGAATCTGCTACAATTGCCGGACTTCGCGAATCCACGCAGAATGTGCTGGCGGGGTTGACAGCAAGGGAAGCTAAAGTATTACGTATGCGTTTTGGTATTAATATGAATACCGATCATACGCTGGAAGAAGTGGGTAAACAGTTTGATGTTACCCGGGAAAGAATTCGTCAGATCGAAGCCAAAGCGTTAAGAAAATTAAGGCATCCTT